>DASYQJ010000222.1:0-11295 GCA_036005605.1 Acidimicrobiia bacterium | reverse complement strand
TCGTCGCTTGGGTAGGGCAGGCACCGATTGCCATCGGTGAGCGCAGCGACGGAACCGGGGTCGCGACATCCCCCTGATGTGACAAGGAGACTTTCATGAAGGCCGTTCGCTTCCAGGAACCGAAGGGCTTCGAGGGCATCGAGGGCCTCGTCTACGAGGACGCCCCAGATCCCCAGCCTGCGATCGGCGACGCACTCGTGCAGGTGCGCGCCGCCAGCTTCACCCCGACCGAATTGACGTGGCCGCTCGAGACCGATCGAAATGGACACGACCGGGGGCGACGTATCCCAGCCCACGAGGGGTCTGGCATTGTCGTCGCGCTCGGTTTTGGGGCGGCCGGCGTGTCGGTGGGTGACGAGGTGTTCGGCCTCATCGACGGGTACCGCGACGGCTGGGCCGCCGAGTACGTGGCCATCGAGGTTCGCAGCTTGGCGCCCAAGCCGACGACGGTCGATTTCGTCGAAGCCGCGGCCATCCCGCAGGCTGCGCTCACGTCGTGGCAGGCGCTGTTCGACCATGGCCACCTCGAGTCCGGCCAGACGGTCGTCATTCACGGCGCCGCCGGCGGGGTCGGGACGATGGCGGTGCATCTCGCCCGCTGGGCCGGCGCCCACGTCATCGGCACCGGTCGAGCGAACGCGCGCCAACGCGTGCTCGACACCGGCGCCGACGAGTTCGTCGACGTCGAGCGGGACGGCTGGGAGACCGCCGTCGGCCCGGTCGACCTGGTCTACGACATCATCGGCGGCGACGTGCTCGCTCGTTCAGCGGCGATCGTCAAGCCCGGTGGAGCGCTCGTGTCCATCGTGGCTCCGCCACCAGCCGATCGAAACGACATTCGCACGGTTGGCTTCGTTCGGGACCCCAGCGGTGCCCAACTCCGCGACATTGCTCGACTCGTCGACGAGGGGACACTGCGCCCCGACGTCAGCGCGGTCTACCCGCTGGCGGACACACGGGAGGCCTTCATGGCCAAGTCCACCGAGCACATTCCGGGCAAGGTCGTGCTGACACCCTGACCAGGCTTCGCCATCAACCGTCTAGAGGATCCCGATGTTGACAGGGGAGTTTGGTTCATCATAGCTTACCGTTCGTGATAACTTACCGAATCCATGGACGCGTTGACGGCGCTCGGTGAGCCGACCCGGAGGGCGATCTTCGAGCAGCTCGCCGAGCGGCCCCGCGCCGTGGTCGAGCTTGCTCACGTGCTGCCGGTCAGTCGGCCCGCCATTTCCCAGCACCTCAAGGTGCTCAAGCAGGCGCGGCTGGTGACGGACCGCGCGGCCGGCACCCGCCGCATCTATCGGCTCGACCTCGACGGGGTGGGCGCGCTGCGGGCCGAGCTCGAGCGGTACTGGAACCAGGCCTTGGCGGCCTACAAGGCGATCGTTGAACAACCAACCGAGGAGGAACGATGAGCACACCGGCCACGGCGACCACCGTTCGTAGCTCGATCGTCGTCGAGGCGCCGATCGAGCGGGCGTTTCGTGTCTTCACCGAGGACTTCGGCCGTTTCAAGCCACCCGAGCACAACATGCTCGGTGTTGAGATCGCCGAGACCGTGTTCGAGCCGCGTGTGGGCGGCCACCTCTATGACCGGGGTGTCGACGGAAGCGAGTGCCGGTGGGCGCGGATCCTGGCCTACGAGGCACCGACGCGGGTCGTGTTCAGCTGGGACATCAGCGCGCAGTGGCAGGTCGAGACCGATCACGAGAAGACCAGCGAAGTCGAGGTGCGATTCATCGCCGAAACCCCGCAGCGAACCCGCGTCGAGCTCGAACACCGCAATCTCGAGCGTCACGGCGACGGCTGGGAAGGCGTCAGCGCCGGCGTGGGCGGCGACGACGGCTGGCCCCTGTACCTCCGGCGCTTCGCCGACCTGTTCGCAGAGGAGGGGTGATAGCGCCGAGACGGCGTCGAAGGCAGCCCAAGGTAATTGAGCGCGGGTCGCGATCGATCCTCAGTCGATGACGTCGCGTGCACGGAACCGGCGCCACCGCGCGTTCATGCCCTGCCCCTCGAGCGAGCGACTGCGACCGTCCCGGATCGGTAGCTGCGTGTAGATCCCAAACCCGATGCGAGTGCGTTCGGGGATCAAGGTGCCGCGGGCCTCGTACACCTTGCGGCCGTCGACGTGCCAGGTCGCGGTCGAGCTGCTCCGGTCGAGCGTGATCTCGCACGCGCGAAGCCGGGTGAAGTCGTCGTCGAAGTCCTCGTACGGCGACTCGACTACGTGGATGAACGCCTCGCCCGGCCCGCCACCGCCCAAGAGCAGATGCTCGTGCATCGCCAACACGCGGGTCGAGGTGCCACAGACAGAGAACACGCGCTTGCTGACGTCGAGATCGGCGACCTGAAAGGCGGCGATCCCCCGACGGAAGTCCATCGGTTCCCCGCCAATGTTCTTGACCGCGAGGTCGACGGCGAACGTCGCGGGCCGATCCGGCGGTAGCTCGAACTCGCGCGTCGACAAGGTGACGTACTTGAGGCTATCGACGGACTGAGACGTGTCGTGCGACAGCGAGAACCGCGGAATCGTCACTCGCACCTCGCCCTCGCCGACCGCCAGCTCCGCGTTGGGGTCCAGCGGGATGTGCTCGCCGCCAGTCGGGAGTGGCAGGCGCATCGCGGCCCAGCGCGCAGCGTCGAGGTCCGGTCCTTCGAGCTCGTCGTACGTCAGGTACGTCATGCGGTTCCTCCTCGCCGTCCGAGCGGCGCGCCGTTCGCCGCTTCACCGTAACGACGAAAGGAAGCGGCCCATTTCGACAGCGGGTGGGCGAGCATCACTTCCCGCGCGACGCGGCCTCGTTCCCGACGCAGGTGACGGAGCGAGTGGTCAGTGTTTGCGCTCGGGCTCGGCCTGGAAGCCGGAGCACAGGAGGTCCAACGCCTCGATGGTCTCGGTGGCGTCGGCATAGGCCTGCTGCTCGATGACGTGCCAGCCCTCGCCGATGTCGAACGGCGCGGGTCGGACGCGCAGGCGCCAGGAAAGGTGGAGCCGGCCGCCAACCTCTCCGACTGTGGCGTCGACCAGCTCGAAGTCGTCGGCCCCGCCGAACCACGAGCTGAACGCCTCGGCAACTGCTTCGGGACCCTCCCAGTCCATCGGACCGGGCGGCAGCATCGCACGGAAGCGAACTGTCGGACCCACCGTGGTGGCCATCTTGGCGTAGTCGCGGTTGGCGAGGGCCTCGAGGAAGACGCCCCCGAGCGACCAGCGTGCGACCGTGTTGGTGTTCTTCTCTGCGACGACTGACATGGCGTCCTCCTGTCTCAACGCTCGCTTGCGACCGTACGCAGACAGGAGGTCGGGGTCGTCCGGGGTTCACCCCACAAATGGACGCAGGCGAGAACATGACGAGTCCGACTCGTAAGCTTTGATCGTGCAGGCAGGCGAGCGCGACTCAGAGCTGCGGCTGGCGGACCTCGTTGGGGCCTTCTCGC
Organism: Acidimicrobiia bacterium; assembly: GCA_036005605.1. GTDB lineage: Bacteria > Actinomycetota > Acidimicrobiia > IMCC26256 > JACDBD01 > JALZAA01. The sequence goes on along the minus strand of DASYQJ010000222.1, from coordinate 7,851 downwards.
TCGCTACGGACCTGGGGTTGGGCCAGCCCATGGAGCACGTGCTCCGGTCGTGGGTCATCGCCGATCGTCTGGGCGGTCACCTCGGCGTCAAGCCCGACGACCGTGGCGCGCTGTACTACTCGGCGACCCTGGCCTGGGTGGGTTGCGTGGCCGACACCCCGGAGCTCGCGACGTGGTTCGGTGACGACATCACCTTCCGTGCCGACAGCCGCCGGGTGGACCTGGCCGGCCTGCCCATGCTCGGGTTCATGCTTCGCCACGTCGGGGTGGGCAGCACGGCACTTCATCGCATCCGTCTCGGTGCCAAGCTGGTCGCGACGGGCGGAAAGGGGGTCGAGCAGGTCCTCTTGTCGCACTGCCTGACCACGGCCCAGATGGCTCAGCGTCTCGGGCTCGGCGCCGATGTGTGCGACCCGCTGCAGCAGGTGTTCACCCGTTGGGACGGCAAGGGCGTGCCCGGCGGGGTGGGCGGCGAGGCAATCGCGTTCCCGATGCGGCTGCTCCAACTTGCGGACATCGTCGAGGTGTTCCATCGCCTCGACGGAACGGATTCGGCAGTGCAGGTGGCCCGCGCTCGTCGGGGCAAGCAATTCGATCCCGCGGTTGTCGACGCGTTCTGCGGCGTCGCGCCCGACGTGCTCGGCGACGCGTCGAGCGAGGTTGACTGGGAGGCGCTCATCGACGAAGAGCCGGCATTGCAACGGCGGCTCAACGAACACGAGCTCGATGCTGCGCTCGAGGCCGTGGGGGACTTCACCGATCTGCGCTCGCCATGGCGGGCCGGCCACTCGCGAGGGGTTGCCGATCTCGCCGCTCGAGCCGCCGCGGACAGCGGCCTGTCGCCGGGCGACGTCGTGGCGGTGCGTCGAGCCGGCTTGCTACACGACATAGGCCTGCACGGGGTGCCCGCGACGATCCTCAACAAGTCGGGCCCGCTGTCGTCCCCTGAGTGGGAGCGGATGCGGATGCACACCTATTACGCCGAGCGGATGTTGGCCCGCCCGGCCGTGCTCGCGCGACTTGGAGCCATTGCGTCGCTGACGCACGAGCGGTGTGATGGCTCCGGGTATCACCGCGGACTCAGCGGTCCCGCCATCCCAGCGACGGCACGCGTGCTCGCTGCCGCGTGCGCGTATCGAGCCATGATCGAGCCACGCCCGCACCGTCCGCCATTGACCCCCAAGCAGACCGCCGCCGAGCTTCGTGCCGACGTGCGCGCCGGGCGTCTCGATCCAGGAGCGGTCGACGCCGTGCTGGTCGCCGCCGGCCAAAGCCGGGCCAAGCGCCGCAGCGGGCCGGCCGGGTTGACCCCGCGGGAGGTCGAGGTCCTTGTCCTCATCGCCCGTGGCGCGTCAACGCGCCAGGTCGCGCAACGCCTCGAAATCACCCCGAAGACTGCGGAAACCCACATCGAGCGGATCTATACGAAGACCGGTGCGTCCACCCGGTCGACGGCCACGCTGTTCGCGATGCACCACGGCCTGCTCGACACCCTGGAACCGCTCGATCTGTAGGGGGAACCCCGGACGATTCGCCGCGGCGCTCTCCGTATCGTCCTCTCCAAGACGTCGAGAGAAATCGGCCGTGGGGAGGCAAATCCGTGGCGAACAAAACGGTCATCAGCTTGACCACCGGGCTCGAAGATTCGGAGAAGGTCACCGTCGCATTCCTGGTCGCGGTCGGCGCGGCCGAGGCCGGCCGGCCCACACTCATGTTCCTCACCAAGGAAGCTGTCCGACTCGCGCTCGACGGCGTTGCCGTGGGTGTCGCCTGCGACGGCTGCCCTCCGCTGCCCGATCTGATGAAGCGCTACGAGGCTGCCGGCGGGCGTTACTACGTGTGCCCGATCTGCTTCGATGCCAAGAAGCTCGACAAGGCGACGCTGATCGCCGGCGCCGAGCTGCAAGGCACCGCTCCGATGTGGCAATGGATCGGCGACGAGGGCGCGACGACCTTCAGCTACTGACAGGCGGCACGTGTCTCAAGCCCAAGTACCGCCCACCACTGTGCCGGCTGCCGACCGGGCTAGCGCGGGAGAGAGGCAAGACGGCTGGGCTGCCGGGGGGCATCGTGCATACGCAGTACGACGATGACCCCGGAAGCGGCGGTGAGGATGCCGACGATGATGATCGCGGCGGATTCGTCGATGGCATCGGCGGTGATGCCGACGAGGAGGCCCCCGGCCGCGTAGCCGAGGTCGCGCCAGAGGCGGTACACGCCGACGGCCGAGGCTCGCCAGGCGGGGTGGGCGCGGTCGCCGATGGCGGCGAGAAGGGTCGGGTAGACGAGCGCGGTACCGATGCCCATCGCGAGGGCGGCGGTGATCCAGCCGAAGTATCCGTCGGCTGCGACGAAGCCGAAGATGCCGGCGGCTTGGAGCCAGAGTCCGGCGACGATGAGGGGTTTTCGACCGATGCGGTCGGACCACGCGCCCGTGGCGAGTTGGGCGAGTCCCCAGGACGCTGGATAGATGGCGGTGATGACGCCGACGCGACCGATCGTAAGCCCTGCGTGTGCGAGGAAGATCGGGACGAGTCCCCAGACCATCGCGTCGTTGAGGTTGTTGACGAGGCCGGCTTGGCAGATAGCTGACAGTGACCGATCCCGCAGCGTCGTCTCGAGAAACGTGGTGCGGAACGGTCGAGGGGCTTCAAGCCGGGGGTGCGAGCGCGCTTCTTCTTCGGCGTAGCCGCGGGTCTCGCGCACGAACACGACCGAGAGGACCAGTCCCGTAACAGCGATTGCGATGCCGAGCAGGAAGGGCGCGGGTCGAGGGCCGTAACGGGAGGCGAGCACACCGGTGACGAACGCGGCAACGGCGACCGCGCCGTACCCGGCGGCTTCGTTGAGGCCGAGCGCGAGCCCGCGACGGCGCGGGCCGGCGAGATCGATTTTCATGATGACGGTGGTCGACCAGGTCAGGCCCTGGTTGATGCCGAGGAACACGTTGGCGGCGACGACGACGGACCAGCTCGGCGCCCAGATGATCATCGGCGCGACCGGGAGGGCCGCGACCCACCCGATGACGAGCAAGGGTTTGCGCCCGTAGCGGTCGGAGAAGTGGCCGGCGGCGAGATTTGTTGCCGCTTTGACGAGACCGAAGGCGACGAGGAACGAGAGGGTCGCCGACGCGGAAGCAACGGCGAAGTCGCGCCGCGCGAGCAAAGGCAGCACAGTGCGCTCGGTGCCGACCATGGCCCCGACGAACGCGTTGACGACGACGAGGAGCGTGAACTGGCGCCAGTTGGCGGCGAGGCCGAGCCGCGGCCTGCCGACCGCGGTCGCGCTCACTGATGGATCGGCCACCCGGCGGCTTCCCAGGCGCCGATCCCGCCGACGAGGTTGACGGCCTTGATGCGCCGGCGTTCGAGGAGGCTGGCCGCCGTGGCCGAACGCTCACCGTGGCCGCAGAACACGACGGCCTCGTTGGCGTCCGGGGTGCGTCCGGCGATGATGTCGCCGAGCTCGATGTGCACGGCGTGAGGGATTCGTGCCTTCTCGAGCTCGGCGGATTGGCGGACGTCGACCAGAGCCGCGCCGCTTGCGATCCGACGGTTGGCTCCGGCCGCGTCGGTCTCTTCAGTGCATTGTGTGGGGAGGTTGGCGGCGGTCCAGGCGTCGATACCGCCGTCGATCCAGCCCAGGACGCGGTCGTAGCCGATGCGTCGTGCCAGCCGCACGGCGTCGGCGCGGTCGGCATCGTCGACGAGCAACACGATCGGCGCGCCGAACGGAATCACCCAGCCGAGCCAGGAGGCGAAGGCGGGTCGCAGCTCGATCGAGACCGCCCCCTCCGGGTGGAGGCGCGCCCAGGCATGGATCGGGCGGGCGTCCACGAGCCAAGCACCCTGCGTCAGGAACGAGTGCGCCGTCTCGGGGTCGAGCGGCTGGGGGAGTGCGAGCTCGCGGAGAAGCGTCGGGCGCCGGTTCGCGTCGCGCAGACGCAAGAAGTACGGCGGAAAGCTGCCGAAGCCAGCCTGGAGGGCGCGGACAAACGCGTCCTCGTCATCGATGCGCAGCAACGGATTGGCGGCGCGTTCGTCCCCGATGGTGCCGGCCGGCGCCTGTCCAGGGGCGGCTGCGCAGAAGGACCCTGCGCCGTGCGTGGGCCAAAGCGCAGTAGACCCGGGGAGCCGGCCGAGTCGCTGGACGCTGCGGAACTGCTCTCGTGACCATCGTTCGGTGTCGGCAGCGTCGATGAGATCCGTTCGGGCTGCGCTGCCGCGGATGAGCGAGCCGCCGCTGAAGACGGCGGTCGGGGCGCCGTCGACCAGCAGCAGGTACGACAGATGCTCGGGCGTATGGCCCGGCGTTCCCCACGCCTGCACGACGACGTCGCCCAGCGAGACTTCGTCCCCGTCGGCGAGCCCGCGGTGTCCGTACTCGAGGAATGCGTCGCGCGCCGCGTACACGTCGGCATCCGTCCGCTCGGCGAGCTCGCGGCTGCCACTCACGAAGTCTGCGTGCAGGTGGGTTTCCAGCCCCGCGATCAGACGCAGCCCGAGACGGTCGGCCAACTCGATGTGATCATCGATGTCGCGGCGCGGATCCACCGAGGCCGCGCGCCCGCCGCCCAACTCGATGAGGTAGGAGGTGTTGCCGAGTGCCTCGTCCGCCAGCGCATGCACCGTTCCTGTGGAAGTCGCGGTCAAACCGAAGTCTCCCGAACGGTCACTCTGGATTGCGGGCGAGAAAGGAGTAGCCGAACACCTCGTATGCCCGAGCCTTCTCCTCACCCTCCGAACCACCGAACGTGTCGACGGGATCGCCGATACTGACGTCGACGAAACCGATCTCGACGAGCATCGCCTTCCAGCCTGCGCACGGCAGGCCACCGGCAATTCAGCCGGTCCACAGGTCGATGTCGCGTAACGCCTCGGGGGGCACCGGTTTGCCGTTGGCGATATCGGCGAACTGGAGGTAACCGCCGGGTCGAAGCACACGGCGGATCTCACCGAACGCGGCGCGTTTGTCGGGGCACAGGTTGATCACCCCGTTCGAGATGATGGCGTCGGCCCAGTCGTCTTCGACCGGCATTGCCTCCAGGAGCCCCTTGCGGAACTCCACGTTCTGCAGGCCGAGGATCTCTGCGGTCGCGCTCGATTTGTCGAGCATCTCGGGCGTCATGTCGATGCCCACGACGCAACCGTCCGTGCCGACCTGTCGAGCGGCGACAAACGAGTCGAAGCCCGCGCCCGAACCGGCGTCCACGATCCGTTCGCCTGGTTCGAGCGCGCGCAGCTCGAATGGGTTGCCGACACCAGCAAAAGACTCGACCGCCCGCTCCGGCAGAGAATCGACGACTGACATGTCGTACCCGAGGCGCCGGGCTGCCACCCGTCCGGTGTGGAAGTGGTACGTCGCGTGTGGCGTCGTCGCTACGCCGCGGTACTTGCTCTGCACCTCTTCGCGGAGTTGCTCTGCGTCGACCGGCAACGCTTCGGTCATGACTCTGCACCTCCGGGTGCTGCGCCGACCATCACCGGGAGCCCGGCTCGTTTCCATTCCGGGAACCCGTCCTCGAGGCGGTGCGCCTCGAAGCCCTCTCGTCGCAACAGGCGCACCGCGTCGTCGGCAAAGACGCAGTACGGGCCTCGGCAATACGCCACGAGCTCGACGTCGCGTGGCAGCGCGTTCAGCCGACGCTTGAGCTCGCTGATCGGGACCGACCGGGCGCCCTCGACGTGCCCGGCGTCGTACTCCGCAGCCGGACGCACGTCGACCACCGTCACGTCGCCGCGACGGATGCGCCGAGCGAGCTCGTCGCGAGTGATGGGCTGCAAGCCGTGTTGTTGCCCGAGATAGGCCTGCGCGAGTCGATCGACTTCCGCCACGTGCTCGGCGGCGACCTCGCGCACCACCGTCCACAGCGCCATGACCTCGTCGCTCGACAGCCCGTAGATCACGCGTGTGCCCTCGCGACGAGTGCGCACGAGGCCTGCCCGAGCGAGGTTGCGCAGGTGGTGCGACGTGTTGGCGACGCTCTGCCCGAGCTCGGCCGCTACGTCCTCGACCGATCGTTCCCCCTGCGCCAGCAGATCGACGATCTCCGCCCGCCGTCCGCTCGACAGCGCCTTGCCCACCGAAGCCAGCGCCTCGAAGAGAGCGTCCTTCGCCGCTCGGGAACCCACGCCTGCAACGTACGGCCGGCGCAGAGCCTTGTCAAGTATTCATTTGAATACTAGAGCTAGGACAGGATCGAGTGGATGAGCAGCTCAGGCGGCGCTCCCGCCGTCGCAGACGCAGAACTCGTTGCCTTCGGGGTCTCGGAGGAGCACCCAGTTGTTCCCGTGCTCGGAGAGGGCCTCCGGCTGGACCCGCGCGGCGCCCAAGCCAACGAGCCGCGACGCTTCCGCCTCGATATCTACGACATGGATGTCGAAATGCATCCGGTTCTTGGTCTGCTTCGGTTCCGGAACCCGCTGCAACAGGAATTGCGGACCCGGCTCCCCGCCCGGAGGGAGCAGGAGAACGTAGCTCCCAGCGCCGCCGATCAGGTCGTAGCCGAGGGCTTGCGACCAGAACGTCGCCAGCGTCTCCGGATCGTGGCAATCGAGAACGAGACCGAGCTGCGCGACCACGACTACAAGCCTGCCATCTTCCTCAAGCGCGCGTCGCTGCAACCAGCCAGGCCGCCGAACCGAGCCAGATGCCTTCGGGCTGTTCGTGGGGTTCGAGCGCGTTTCGTACCGCGTCGATGGCCTTCCGCTCGGTCTCGGCGTCGACGCCTTCGAACAGGAGGCGCGCCATTCCGGTGCCCTGCAAGAACTCGGTGGCGTCCACGGCGTTGTCGCCCAAGAACATCTGCTCGGTGATCTCACTGATCTCGACATCTTCGAAGCCGGCGTCCGTGAGGACGCGCCGGATGCGATCAGGATCGGCGAGCGAAAACGGTCCGGGCGCGTCTTCCGGACCGAGGTCGGGAAACGGCACGTAGGACAGCGCGCCACCCGCGGGGACCATGATCCAATCGTTGCGGTCGAGGTCTTGCCAGCACAGGAAGACCAAGCGTCCGCCCAGCCGAATTGCTGACGCGATGTTGGCGAACGCGGCCACCGGATCCTCGAAGAACATCACGCCGAACCGACTCATCGCGAGATCAAAGCCCGCGGGCGAGAACGCGTTGACCTGCACGTCGCACTGTTCGAAGCGCACATTGGTGAGCCCTTCGGCGCGTGCCCGCCGCTCGGCCTCGTGGAGCATTGCCGCTGACAGGTCCGTTCCGAGGACGGAGCCGGCGGTTGCGGCGCGTGCCGCGGTTCTGGTCGTCAAACCGCATCCGCAGCCGACATCGAGGATGCGTTCTGTTGTGCCCACCGCCGCTGTCTCCATGAGGTGAGGGGTGATCCGCTGACTCAGCGCGTCATAGCGATCCGCGTGCCGTGCCCAATGGTCGCCCTCGCGGCCGTCCCACTCCTCGGCCTGTTCGACATTGACCACGTGATCACTCATCGGCATCCCCTGATCACTGGGCCGGCTTCGGGCCACTCTGTTCGTTCATTGTCAGGCATTCACTGGCTCGAAACCAGTCGCGCCCACGACGGAAGACTTGCTCAGACAGAGGCTGCGCTTGACGACGGCGCGGCGGCTGGAGAGCATCCGTCCCCAATGTTTGTCCATGCGCTCCAACCGTGATCGTCCATGTCCTGATCCTCTGGGGCGCGATCTCCGCCGCCGCCGCGCTGGGTGTGGTGGTGCACCGCAGGAGAACGCGCGACGAGGCGCCGGAGTACCAGTCTGCGTTGACTTTCGTCGGGGCGGCCTATGGTCTGTTGCTGGGTCTGTTGGTGGTGTTCGCAGTGGGCCACTACACCGACGTCCGGCACGAGTCTCAGGCGGAGGCGAGCTCGC
>DASYQJ010000221.1:0-2335 GCA_036005605.1 Acidimicrobiia bacterium | reverse complement strand
CATGCTGCCGGCGATGAGCGCGATGAAGCGCAAGCTCGAGCCGGAGGATCTCGCCGGCACGGCCGTGTTCTTCGCGAGCGATGACGCCGCCCTCGTGACGGGCCAGGTGCTGTGCGTCGACGGCGGCTCGATCATGCCCGCCTAGCGCGCGGCGACGGCGGCTTTGCCGACCGACGCCGCAGGAGCCGGAGCTTGCGACGGCGACCGGCTAGCGCACGAGCAGGCCGGCGTCCTCGACGGCGGGGATCGAGACGGCGAAGGCGCGGCCGCGGCGATCGACGGCGTCGACGTTGTCCGTGTTGGTCGCGACGAACAGCCAAGCCCCGTCGTGACTCCAGGCGAGGGCGGGACGCGATGTGGCGAGGGGATCGGCCACGAACGGGGTCACCTTGCCGGTCGTAGTGTCGACGATCGTGCCTTGGGATCGGGCGCCGTCGCTCTCGACGACCGCGAGGCGTCGGCCGTTGTCCGTGAAAGCCGCGGCGGCTACGCCCCCGCCGCTGAGCGCGTTGCTGATCACGCGGTGCTGTCCGGAGGCGAGGTCGTCGAGGAACAGGTCGCACTGCTGAGCGGAGCAGCTTGACGGCCGGCTCGCGACGACGTTGCGACTTGCGGCCACGAACAGCGCGTCGGTTCGGAACGTTGCCGGTGGTTCGCCCGGACGTGCCGGATCCCAGGCGGCGAGGGAACGCGTGCCGTCGGCGCCGAGACGGTCGATGACGACGCCTTCGCCCGCGGCGCCGCGAACGGTCGCGCTGCCGCTCAACACGGCGGCCGGGGTCGTCTCGACGCCGTCGAGGCCGAGCTCGCGCGCGACGACACTGCCGTCGGCCGGGTACGTGAGCAACCAGACGCGCCCGGCGCGGCGCGAGGGATACACCTCGACCGCGGGGCCGATGCCGGTGGCGGGCGTCTCCAGCGACAACGGCACGACGTAGGCCCGATGGTCGACGACCACGACGGTCTGGTCGCCGCTCGTCGCCGCCGCCGTGATCGGTCCGGCCGGGAGCTCGGCGACCAACCCGCTGCGCACGCTCTGGCCGTCGACGTCGAGCGTGTGGAGACCGTCGGGCGCGAGCAGGAGGAGCGACGTGCCTGTCGTCCGGTGCAGCCCGGGTAGACGCTGCGCCGTCACCTCGCGGGGCGGTTCGGCGCGATCGCGCCCCGAACGTTGGAGCAGCGCGCCGAGCACGAAGAAGATCGCCAGCGCGACGAGGATGGCGATCGGAATCTGTTTCGAGCTGTCGTGGACCCGTCGTCGGATCCACTTCGGGCCGGGCGGCACGTATGCGTAGCGGTCCTCGGTGCGGATGCCGAGCTCGGTGTCGTCGAGGTCGAGGGCGGGGAGGGCTTCGCCGGCGTTGACATCGCACGCCGGGCACCCCCGGACGTCGTCGGCGAACTCGGTCCCGCACTCACGGCACCGCATGCACCCAGTATCGCCCCACGACCGAAGGTGTGCGCCGGCCTCGTCAACACCGAGATCGAACGGGCCCCAGCGGCCAACCGCTCTTGGGCCAGCCCCTCACGGTGCCCGCGGCGTGTGGCCATTGGTCGCCGTGGGAGATGACGACCTTGCCCGAGGTGCCGCACTCAACGATTGGGGCGACAGACCACCCACCGCAGCGACGAGCCACTCGCCTGCTTCACCGGCGGTCCGCCGTATTGCGTCCAAGCGGTGAGTACGCCGAAGGGTGCCTCTCGCGTTCCCGGTGATCACAACGACCGCCACCACCGGCGCCAGAACGACACCAAAGACCTGCCGTCTGCGGCCCTCGCCCGTCGCACGAACGTCTGGGGATCGGTCGACACATGTTGTGGTGTCAGCACCGCGGCGCCGACTACCGGCTGCGCAGAAGAGATGGTGCGCATTCTTGGCCTCCTACTGGAGCGTCCTTCCCTCGGGCGAGTGCCCGGTGGACGCGAATCCCCGTAGTGGGGAACCACTTGGCGGAGGCCAATCGGTCGGCGAAGTCGAACCCGGCTAGGTCGGCTGGGTCAGCGACCGTCCACCTACAACCGTACACCTGTTCGGTGGCAGCCGCAAACAAATGTTCGATGTTCACGCCAGGAACGACACGACGCCCGACGCCGGGAGACGACAACGACGCTCGGTCGAAAGCGGCTACGTGTTCAACTGACTCGTCAATAAGTGCTTCGGCGCCCGCGCCCCCTAAATATCGAATAGCCGCCGGGACCCACGAGGAACCCGAGAACGATCAACAGCACGCCGAGGATGATCGAGCCCGTAAGGAGCACCACGATGCCCGCGATAACAAGGACTACGGCGATGACCCACAAGATCAAACGGATGTCATGACTCATGGCAACCTGC
>DASYQJ010000220.1:0-1881 GCA_036005605.1 Acidimicrobiia bacterium | reverse complement strand
GGTGGTGATCGTGAACGCGCCGGGGAAGGAGGCTCTCGACGCGTACTTCCGCCCGAACGAGCGGCTCGAGCGCCGTCTCGCTGTCGAGTTCCGAAAAGACGACATCGCCCTTCTGAAGCGGCCGGAGCGCCTCGCCACCGTGCGCGTGGTGATCCAGGAGGAAGCCAAGGGGAACGGCCAGGCCGTCCTCCAGGCCAGGCCGCTTGTCGGCACGGAGCCCTTCGCGATGCTCTGGGGCGACGACATCGTGGTCGGCGACACCCCGGCCGTCGCGCAGCTGATCGAGGCGCGCCAGCGTCTCGGGGGCGGCAGCGTGGTCGGGACCATCCGGGTGAATAAGGAGAAAGCGTCGTCGTACGGCGTCGTCGCCGGGACGCCGGTGGACGAGCGGACCCAGCGCGTCCTCGCGATCGTCGAAAAGCCAAAGCCCGAGGACGCCCCGAGCGAGTTCGCGGCGGTGCACGGGTATGTCCTCGAGCCGGAGGTATTCGACGTGCTCGAACGGACCAAAGCGGGCCGAAACGGCGAGATCTGGCTGACCGACGCCGTGAGCGAGATGGCGCGCCAGGGTGCGCCGGTGTGGGCGGTCGAGCTTCAGGGCACGCGTTACGACACCGGCGACAAGGTCGGATACGTCAACGCGTTCATCGACGCGGCCCTTCGTCGCGAGGATGTTGCGCCACGAGTCCGAGCCCACCTCAAAGAGCTCGGCTGGCGGGCCCCGGGGGAGCGCTAAGACAGCACCCGGTCGTCAGGGCTAGACTTCCGGGGTTCCCATTTGGCTCCCGTCATGGCATTGCCATGCCCGGAGGCAGGTGGGGTGGGGAGGCGAGTTGGTGGGGCGTACGGACCCGTTTTTGGTATTGCTGCGCGTGGGCCGGCTGGCGGTCGTGACGTCGGTCGTCGGAATGGGCACGTGGGCACTCCTTTCGCCGACAACCCTCGCGCGCTCAACTGTTGTTGTGGCCGGCCGCGCCGCCCCGGCGGCCCGCGGGGTGCTCGGCGTGCAGAACGCTCCGCTGACCGTGTCCGTGGACGGCCTCGTGGCAAGCGTCCAAACGGGGCCCGGGACCGTTGCCGAGGCGCTTCGCGAGCTCGGGCTCGCGGCGACTTCCGGCGACAGGGTCTCCACACCCGTGGAGGCTGCGGTCCTTCCCGGCCAGCGTGTCGCGCTCGACCGCGGGCTGCCGGTGACCCTCATCGACGGCGGACAGCAAGTGGCGGGCCGCTCGGTTCGCGGCACCGTCGCCGACCTGCTCGCCGCCGCCGGCATAGGCCTCGGACCGCTCGACCAGGTCGACCCGCCGCTCGCCGCCGTCCTGTACCCGGGCGATGTCGTCCGGGTCACCCGGATTTCCGACCATGAGGTCACCGTCCAGCAGGACGTGCCGTTCGCGGTGCGCCTTCAGGCCGATCCGAACCTCGACCGGTCGCAACAGGTCGTGGTCACGCCGGGCGAGCTCGGCCGCGTCCAGAACACCTACCTCGTGCACGTCGTCGATGGCCGCGAGACCGCGCGCGAGCTCCTCGCGTCCGAGCGGCTCGCCGAGCCGGTGACCGAGGTGCGCAGGATCGGCACCCGGACACCGACCGCGTCCTCGGAGATCGAGGCGATCATCCGCGACGCCGCCGCCGCACAGGGCGCCGACCCCGAGCAGCTCCTTCGGGTCGCGTACTGCGAGAGCCGGTTCAACCCGGGCGCGTACAACGCCTCCGGGGCGGCGGGGCTCTTCCAATTCATGCCGAGCACCTGGGCGGCGAATAGTGCCCGCGCGGGCTACGCCGGAGCGAGCGTGTTCGACCCCGTTGCCTCCGCGAACGTCGCGGCATGGATGTTCGCGCGTGGCCAGGCGTTCCAGTGGGTCTGCAGGTGACCGTCTA
>DASYQJ010000219.1:0-40536 GCA_036005605.1 Acidimicrobiia bacterium | reverse complement strand
CCCAAGCGCGGGGCTGGACGCGTCGCGCCCGGGACGCCGTCGGCGACGACGAAACGGCGTGGGATCGGGATTCGGCCGAGATCGGGGTCATCGACCTCGACGAAGAGATCGCGCGATGCGTACTGGCGGCTTGCCAGGATCTCGCGGGCGGTGTTCGCCGGGGCGAGCATCAAGCCGCGTTCGAGCGCTGCGTCGTAGAGCTCGGTCATGGTCTTGGTCGCGAAGAACGCGGCGATGGGCTCCGAGATCGCGGCGACTTCGTCCTGGGTCAGGGTGGTGTGCGAGTACGTGTCCCAGTCGCGATCGATCAAGGCTGCGGTCGCCATGTTCTCCTCGGACATCCAGGCAACGAGTCGTTTGAGTCCGGGGATGCGTGCCGGCCCGCCGCGCAGCCCGAACGACACGAAGCCGTCGGCGCACGGCCAGATCTCGCGCTGCACCGTCTTGCCGACGCGCATCTGCGCGCCCGCGCGGGTGCCACGATCGCCGCCGAGCCCGACGGCGCCGACGCGGCCCATGGTCGCCATGAGGTGCGTCTCCTGGAGTGAGACGTCGACGATCTGTCCACGGCCGGTCAGATCACGCTGATGGAGTGCGGCGAGGGTCGCGGCCGCGGCTTCCGCGCAGCCGTGGAACCAGGACGTCGGGAACGAGCAGCGCAGCGGTACGCGGTCGGGGTCGCCGGTCATGTACATCGTTCCGGCTTGCGCGAGCACGCCGAGGTCGGAGGCGCGCCAAGCCGACTTTGGCCCGGTGAGGCCGAACGGGGTGATCGCGCACCAGATCAGACGGTCGTGTCTTGTGATCCGGGAGTCATTCAGCTGACGTTGTCCCGTCTCGATCACCACGTCCGCTTGGGCGACGAGCTCTGCCAGACGTCTACTTCCCTCGCTCGTCTCGGGCTCCACGGAAACGCTGCTCTTGCCGGCGTTCAGGGCGGCGAAGGCGTAGCAGTGCGCGCGGTCGGGATGGCCGCCCGGCGGCTCGACGAGGGTAACGTCGGCGCCGAAGTCGGCGAGGATCCGGCCCGTCAGCCAGCCGGACGCATCGCAGAGGTCGAGGATGCGGAGGCCGCCGAGCAGGTCGGTCATGCGCCCGGAAGCGCGGCGGCGACCTCGTCGGCCGGGACGACGTCGGCGATCAGGGGCAGCACCTTGTCGGCGGAGAACCGGTGCCATTCCTCCGGGAATACCGCGCAGCAGTCCTCGACCACGACGACGCGCAAGCCGCGATTCGCGGCGGCGCGGACCGTTCCCTCGACGGCGATGGTGGTCGAGATGCCGGCGACGACGAGCGTGGTGGTTCCGAGCTGGGTCAAGATCGACCACAGCTCCGACCCGTGCGACGGATCGAGCGAGGTGTAGCGTGCGATGACGACGTCGCCGTCCTGCGGCTTCACGTCGTCGACGACCTGCGCGCCCCACGTGCCGGCCACGAGCTTCGGATCCTTCCCGGCCGCCCGGTAGATCTTGGGTCCGGCCGGCAGCGGGATCGACGGATGCCGCTCCTTCGTCGCGTAGAGCACACGAACGCCGGCACCTCGGAATCTGTCGAGCAGGGCCGCGAGCCGTGGAAGTACGCCGCGGGACTGCACCGCCTCGGCGAGCTTGCCGCTCAATCCTTTCGCGCCGACGAGCGACGGATGGACGAGGTCGTTCTGCAACTCGATGACCAGGAACGCGGTCTGGCTGGGCGGGAGCGGATCTAGGGCCATGGTTTCGCTCAGTCGGTTCCGGCGCGCTCGGCTTCGAGCATCCCGACGATCCGCTCGCGCACTTCGAGCCGCTTGGGCTTCATGCTGAACGTGAACGGGATCTCGTCGAGCACGAAAAGACGGCGGGGACACTTGTACGGCGCGATGCGCTCGCGCGCCCATTCGAGGATCTCGTCGGTCGTCGCCGTGGCGCCGTCCCGTAGCACCACGGCTGCCATGGGGAACTCGCCCTTGCGCTCGTCCGGGACGCCGACGGTCGCGGCCATCTGCACGTCGGGGTGCTCGCGGAGGATCTGGTCGATCTCGGCCGCCGCGACCTTGTAGCCACCGGTCTTGATGATCTCCTTGGTGCGGGCGACGAAGTAGAGCATGCGCCACTTGCCCTGCCGGAGCACGTCGCCGGTGTGCAGCCACCCGTCGTGCAAGGCGGCCGCAGTGGCCTCCGGGTCGTTCCAGTACTCGCGGATGATGTTCGGACCTCGCAGGAGCAGCTCGCCGGGTTGTCCGCGTTCGACGTCCCGGCCGTGCTCGTCGACGATCCGGAACTTCACCGGCGGCATCACCCATCCGACGCATGCATCGCCGCACTCGAACGGCGGTGTCTGCGTCACATAGGAGTTCGCCTCGGCCATGCCGTACCCGCGGATGAACATCGGCTTGCGCTTCCGGCCGAGTCGCCCGGGTTTCGCGGCGAGGTTCCGGAACGTGCCGACCAGCTCGTCGGAGAACAGGTCAGCACCGCCGCCCCAGATCTTGATCGAGGTGAGATCGCGATCGCGGGCGCCCGCGTCGAGCATCATGCGGAACATCGTGGGCGCGCCCGAGAACAGCGTGATCTGGTAGCGCTCGATCGTGTCGAGGATCCCTGCCGCGTCGAACCGCGACATGAAATACGCCGGTGTCCCCATCGCGAGCTGGAGCAGCATCGCGGCGTATCCGCCGGCGTGCGCGACCGGCATGACGAGCAGAGAGAGCGTGGGCTCGAGGCGCGGTTTCATCGAGTAGACGCGCCCGTGGTTCCGAACGCCCACCATGGCGGCCGCGTGCGTGAGCACGGCCCCTTTTGGGAATCCGGTCGTGCCCGAAGTGAAGAACAGCAGCGCCGGATCGGTGTCGCTCGCGGGCAGCACCGGCTCGACCCGCTCGGGCGCACCGACCATCAGGTCGCGCATGGCGACGCACGGCTCGGCAGGCGGCTGATCGCCGATCACGACCCAACGTTTCACCGACGGAACCTCGCTCGCGTCCCGGATCGTGTTCTGCCACACGAGGTCGTCACACACGAGGACTTCGGCGCCGGCCTTGCGCATGATGTAGTCGATCTCGCTCGGGCGGAGCATGAAGTTCATCGGCACGGGGATCGCGCCGATCCTCCCGGCCGCGAAGTTCACGAACGCCATCTCGATCCGGTTCGCTGTGATCATGCCGACGCGGTCGCCGCGCTGGACGCCGAGCTCGCGGAGCGCGTGCGCCATCTGCGAGACCATCCGACCGAGATCACGGTACGAGATGACGTCGCCCGAGAAACCCGGATAATCGATCGGCCGGTCGAGCACGAACGCCGTGCGATCCCCGTACAGCTCGACGAGCCGGTCGACCCAGTTCGCGTAGTTGAGCTTCATGCGGTCGCGGATGAAGACGCGGCGGCGCTCCGCCCACGACGGCTCGGAGAAATCGATCGCGAGCGGGCCGCCCGGACGGCCCGCTACCGCCCCTGCCATACGGGCTTCCTCTTCTCCGCGAATGCCCGTGGGCCTTCTTTGGCGTCTTCGGTCATAAAGACCTCGGCTGCGAGCGCGAGCTCTTGCTCGAACGCCTCCTTCAGGTTCAGCCGGAGGCCCGTAAGGACCGAACGCTTGACCGCCTGGATCGCGAGCGGCGCGTTCACGAGGATCCGTTCCGCGTACGCGCGCGCCGTCTTCATCAGCTCGCCGGGATCGACCACGGTGTTCACGAGTCCCATCCGCAAGGCCGTCTGCGGGTCGACCTGTTCTGCGGTGAGCAGGATCTCCATCGCCCACGGGAACGGGATCTGGCGCGGCAGCCGGACGGTCGTGCCGCCGCCGGGGAACAGGCCGCGTTTCGGCTCGGCGATCCCGAACGACGATTCGGTAGACGCGATCCGCAGGTCGGTGCCGAGCAGCATCTCCATCCCGCCGGCGGTGCAGATCCCGTTGACGGCGGCGATGACCGGCTTCCAGAGCTCGAACTCGCGGAGCACGGCGATGAGGCCCGCATCGGCGGGGATGTCGGACTCACCTTTCGCGAGCGCTTCGATGTTCTCGGTGACGGTCGGTACAAACGACTTGAGGTCGGCGCCGACGCAGAACGAGTTGCCGGTCCCCGTGATGATCGCGACGCGCGCCTCGGGGTCGTCGCGGAAGTTGATCCAGGCTTTGGCCAGCAAGCCGAAGTGCTCCATGTCGAGCGCGTTGCGGCGCTCGGGTCGGTTGATCGTGATGGTCGTGATGCCTCCGTCTTTGGCGACCTCGATCGACACTGCAAGACCCCTTCCGGTTGTCGGGCGCGCGCGACCCCCCGGTATGCTGACCCGCGCGTCAGACATCATTGTCGGAAGGAGTGTTCATGGTCGACAAGTCGATCGTCGGGACCGAGATGGGCGGCTCTTGGATGCTCGTCGAACAGGGGAAGGTTCGCGAGTTCGCCAAATCGATCCTCGACGACAACCCGGTGTATTCCGAGGAGGATCCGCCGCTGCCGCCGACCTTCACGATGGCGATGGCGCACTGGCCGGCCCCGCAGGGCGGGCAGACCGCGGGCTTGTCGAAGCTCGGGCTGGATCTGCTCCGCGTTCTGCACGGCGGACAGGAGTACGAGTATCTCGGCGAGATCAAGGTCGGTGACAAGCTGACGACCCGCTCGAAGATCGCCGACGTCTACGAGAAGGAAGGGAAGCGCGGCGGGACGCTGACGTTCGTGACCTCGGAGACGACGTTCACGAACCAGCGCGGCGAGGACGTGCTGGTCGCGCGCACGATCCTCGTTCAGACGTCGAAGGCCGCGAGCTGACGGAGGCCCGACCATGGATCGCATCAACGCACATTTCGAGGACCTGCAAGAAGGCGACGAGATCTCCGACTGGCCGCCGGTCGAGAACGTGTCGCGCTCGAACTTCGTCCGCTACGCGGGCGCGTCGGGCGACTTCAACCCGATGCACCACGACGACACCGTCGCGCAGAAGGTCGGGTATCCGAGCGTGTTCGGCCACGGCATGTTCACCGCCGGCGTGCTCGGCCACTACCTCACCGACTGGGTCGGGCCGGGGAACCTCCGCAAGTACGCGGTGCAGTTCAAGGGCCAGCTCTACCCGGGCCGCACGTTGCAGATCTCTGCGAAGGTAACGCGCAAGTACAAGGAAGCGAACGAAAACCGGATCGACGCCGACCTTCGCGTGCAAGACGACCAGGGCACGGTCCTGATCACCGGAACCGCGACGGCCGCGCTGCCCAGCCGGGGATAGGGGTTCGGTGGCGGGCGGGACACGCTTCTACCGACCCGACATCCAGACGCTCGCGCGAGACCGCATCCGTGCGCTCCAGGAGGAACGGCTGCGCACGCTGCTGCATCGGGCGTTCGAGATCCCGTTCTGGCGGCGACTGCTCGATGGCGCGGGGATCGGGCCCGACGACGTCAAGACGCTGGACGACCTCCGGCGCGTGCCGCGCACCACGAAGCAGGACCTGCGCGACTCCGAGGAGGCCTCGCCGCCACTCGGGGACTATCGCGGCGCTCCACCGTCGCAGAGCATCCGGCTGTCGACGTCGACCGGGACGACCGGCCGGCCGACGATCAGCCTGTTCACGCGGCGCGATCTCGACGTCGAGTACGACGCGGCGTGCCGCATGTTCGCGCGTCAGGGCTACGTCCCCGGCGAGATCGTCACCCACGCGCACCCGGCCGGTTTGAACGGCGGCGCCGCGCTGCTGGGCGGCGCGCTCGAGGCGTTCGGGGTGCTCAACGTGCCGGTCGGGCCGCCGATGTCCAAGGCCGACGCCCAGCGCGCGATCGGGCTGTGGCGCGAGTTGAAGCCCACTCGGTACGAGATGTTCGGCCCCGCGCTCCACACGTTCTGGGAGACGGCGATCGAGATGGGCCTCGACCCCGCGAAGGACCTCAACATGCCGCCGGCGTCGGAGATGCCGCCGTGGCGGACGATCTCTGCCGGCCTCGAATGCTTCGCGTTCCTCGGCTCGGCGTGCGAGGAGATGCACGGATCACACGTGTGCGAGGACGAGGCGATCGTCGAGGCGGTCGACCCCGGGACCGGCGAGTGGGTCGCGCCGGGCCAGCGCGGGCACCTGGTGGTGACGAGCCTGACGAAGGACAATTTCCTGCTGCGCTACGACCTCGAGGACCTCGTGCGGCTCGACCCGGCGCCGTGCGCGTGCGGCGAGACGCACGTCCGCGCGTTCTGGGACGGACGCGCGAAGGACCTCGTCCACGCGGGGACGCGCGATCTCCTCCCGCTCGATGTCTCGCTCGTGCTGCGCGACATCCGCGAGGTCGCGACCCCGGCCATCGAGTTCCAGATGGTCCGCACTGCCGACACGTCCGCGCTGCAGATCCGGGTCGAGGCGCCGAACCCGACCGACGAGCTGGCCGACCGCGTCGCCGGCATGCTGCTCCAGCGGCTCGGCGTCCCCATCCGGCTGGAGCTCCTCGCGGCCGGCGCGCTGCCGCGCCCGGCCTACAAGCCCGCGCCGGTGGTGGACGAGTAGGCTCCGTCTCGATGGGGTACGAGACGCTGATCTACGAGGAGCGCGACGCCGTCGCGTGGGTGACGCTCAACCGGCCCGACGTTCTCAACGCGTTCAACAGCGTGATGATGCGCGAACTGTCGGAGGTGTGGCGCTCGCTGCGCGGCAACGACGCCGTCAACGTCGCGGTGCTCACCGCGTCGGGCGAGAAGGCGTTCTGCACGGGGATCGACCGCAGCGAGATCCCGTCCGACGGCGCGCCGTTCGATCCGCTCACCTACGAGGACCCGGGCAAGAAGCTCGGCCCGAAGTCCAACGACTTCTTCAAGCCCGTGATCGCGGCGGTGCGCGGGATGGCGTGTGGTGGGGCGTTCTACATGCTCGGCGAGGTGGAGTTCATCATCGCCGCCGAGCACGCCACGTTCTTCGACCCGCACGTGACGTACGGGATGACCGCGGCCTTCGAGCCCATTCACATGTCCGGGATCATGCCGTTCGGCGAGATCATGCGGCTCTCGCTGCTCGGCAACTACGAGCGCCTGTCGGCCCGGCGGGCGTACGAGATCGGGCTCGTGTCGGAAATCGCCCCCAAGGAGCAGCTGCACGAGCGGACGGCGTGGGCGGCGAACGCGATCGCCTCCCAACCGCCCCTCGCCATCGAAGGCACCGTCCGCGCCATCTGGGGCGCTCGCGAGCTGGGTCACCGCCAGGCACTGCGGCTCGGGTACGCCTACGTGGGGCTCGGCACGAACCAGGACTCCATCGCCGCCGGGCAGAAGCTCTTCGAGTCGGGCACGCGCATCGACTGGCGCTCGAGATAGCCGGCGGGATGGGCCGGCGCGTCGCGATCGTCGGGGCCGCGCTGTCGGATTGCGGCCGTGTCGACGACAAGTCGCCGTTCGAGCTCCATTACCAGGCCGCGAGCCGCGCCCTGGCCGACGCCGGCCTCGAGAAGGGCGACGTCGACGGATTCGCTTCCTGCGGCACCGGGCTGCTCGCACCGATCGAGGTGGCCGAGTACCTCGGGCTCCGGCCCAACTGGGTCGACGGGACCGGCGTCGGCGGGGCCACGTGGGAATTCATGGTCGAGCACGCCACCGCCGCGATCGCCGAAGGCCACGCCGAGGTCGTCGTGCTCGCGTACGGCTCGACGGCGCGCGCGGATCTGAAACGGCGCGACCGTCGCGCCAATCTCTCGTTCGGGAGCCGGGGCCCGGTGCAGTTCGACGCCCCGTTCGGGCACACGTTGATCGCCAAGTACGCGATGGCGGCCCGGCGTCACATGCACGAGTTCGGCACCACGATCGAGCAGCTCGCCGAGATCGCCGTGTCGACCCGTCACAACGCGTCACTCAATCCGGACGCGTATTACCGGGACCCGATCACGATCGAGGAGGTGAACGCCTCGCCGCCGATCGCCGACCCCCTCACGACGCTCCACTGCTGCATCCGGTCCGATGGCGGCGGCTCCGTGGTGCTCACCTCGGAGGAACGCGCCCGCGACCTGGCGGCGCGTCCGGTGTGGGTGCTCGGCACCGGCGAAGCGGTCTCCCACACCACGATGAGCGAGTGGGACGACTTCACCGAATCGCCGGCGGCGCGCTCGGGGAGCCTTGCATTCGAGCGCGCCGGGGTCGCCCCGGACGAGATCGACGTGTGCGAGATCTACGACGCCTTCACGCCGATGGTGCTGCTCAGTCTGGAGGCACTCGGGTTCTGCAAGAAGGGCGAAGGAGGGCCGTTCGTGGAGGGCGGCACGATGCGTGTCGACGGGTCGCTCCCGACCAACACCGACGGCGGCGGCCTCTCCGCGTGTCACCCGGGGATGCGGGGCATCTTCCTGCTCATCGAGGCGGTGCGGCAGCTGCGCGGTGAGGCTGCAGGCCGGCAGGTGGCGGACGCCCAGCTGGCTTGCGTCAACGGCACCGGCGGCTGGTTCTCGTCGGCCAGCACGGCCATCCTCGGCGTGGAGTAGGAATAGTGGTCATGGCAGGGCGGCCTTCGGTCTGGATCGGGCACGCGGTCTTGACCGTCGGCGACGTCGACCGGTCGGCCGACTACTGGCAGGGTCTCGGCATGCGCGAAGTGGAGCGGAACGATCAGGTCGCCGTGCTCGAGCTTCGGGGCGGCACCCACCTCGTCCTCGTGCCGGGAACGCCCGCCGATGACGCCGAGGTGCCGTTCGACCTCATGGTCGACGATCTGGACGAGGCGCATGCCAAGTGGAAGGCGCGCGGACTGGACCCCTCACCGATCGAGCGTGGGCGCATCCATGCTGCATTCACGATGCGCGATCCGGACGGCTACCGCCTGACCGTCAACAGCTCGCACGTCGTCGGCGAGGTGTGACCGGATGAGCCCGCTGATCTCTCGTGGGTTCGGCGGCCGGCGGCGACGGGACGTCGACCCGAGCCGGATCCCGCCCGGCCAGTACGTCGTGGACGACTTCCCCGTGTTGTCCGCGGGGCCGACGCCCTCGGTATCCCTCGACACGTGGACGTTCTCGATCACCGGCGCCGTCGACGAGCCGGCCTCGTGGTCGTGGGAGGAGTTCCGCGCGCTGCCGAGCGAGGAATTCCGGACCGACATCCACTGCGTGACGAAGTGGTCCAAGCTCGACACGGCCTGGCGGGGCGTCTCCGTCGACGTCCTGCTAGAAAACGTCGATACCGCCGCTGAGTTCGTGTCGGCGTTCTGCGACGGGGGTTACACGACGAACCTCCCGTTCGCCGACGTCACCGACGGGCAGGCGTGGGTGGCCTACGAGTTCGAGGGCGAGCCGCTCGACCCCGTGCATGGCGGGCCGGCGCGCTTGCTCGTACCTCACCTTTACTTCTGGAAGAGCGCGAAGTGGATTCGCGGACTGGAGCTCCTCGACCACGACGAGCCCGGCTTCTGGGAGACCAACGGGTACCACAACCGCGGTGACCCCTGGAAGGAACAGCGGTATTGGAGCGACTAGCAGCGCGACGCGCACCGTTGACATGGCGCGTGGCGACCGTCGCCCGGTTGCAGCCCGAGACGCCGAACGCGACGACACTGATCCTCGACGTACCGGATTGGCCGGGGCATCTCGCCGGTCAGCACATAGACGTGCGCCTGACGGCCGAGGACGGCTACCAGGCGGAGCGGTCGTATTCGATCGCTTCGGCGCCGCAAGACCCGCACCTCGCGATCACGATCGAACGCATCGCCAACGGTGAGGTCTCGCCGTACCTGACCGACGAGGTGCGGCCCGGCGACCAGCTCGAGCTCCGAGGCCCGATCGGTGGGTACTTCACCTGGGAGGCAGCCGACGGCGGTCCTCTCCTGCTGCTCGCCGGCGGCTCCGGGCTCGTCCCGCTCATGGCGATGCTGCGCCACCGGGCCGCGGCGGCGAGCGACGCGGCGGCGACGGTGCTGGTTTCCGCGCGATCGTGGGAGGACGTGCTGTATCGCGACGAGCTCGCCACACACGACGAGCATGGCGTCACCGTCCGCTGCACGCTCACTCGCGAGCAGCCGCCGGAATGGGCAGGCTGGGCCGGGCGCGTGAACACCGAGATGCTCCGCGAGCTCGGCGCCGACCGACCGGAGCCGCTGCGCGTGTTCGTCTGCGGCCCGACCGGCTTCGTCGAGCACGTCGCCGACCTGCTCGTGCAGCTCGGGCGCGACCCGCACGCCATCAAGACCGAGCGCTTCGGACCGACGGGGGGATCATGACGGACGCGACCGAGCAACACACCGACGGCAACGAGATCGCCGGGATCCTCCAGGAGATCTTCGTCGCCGAGTTCACGACGCTGGAGCGCACGTGCCAGTCGTGCGGAGATCGCAACCCGGCCGGCGCGCATCGCAGCTACCGAGGCGCCGGAATCGTCCTGCGGTGTCCACACTGCGACGACGTCGCGCTGCGGCTCGCCGTGCTCCCCGACCAGTACGTCTTCGAGCTTCGCGGCGCCTGGAGTCGACGCATCGAGATTTGAGAGCCTGCGGGCGCCGAATGACTTACCCTTCCCGCGGAACTCGAGCGAGTCGGGGGGTGCGGTGGTCAGGCAGGAGACGACGGGCATTCGCCCGTTCGTCGATCGACACCACGAGCGCGAGTGGCTCGAGGAGCGCCTCGACGACGCCCGGAGCGGCCAACCGCAACTGGTCCTGATCTCCGGCGAGCCCGGAATCGGGAAGTCTCGGCTCCTACGCGAGGTGCAGCGGACGGCTTCGAGCCGGGGCATCGAGGTGTGCACGGGCCGCTGTCGCGAGCACCTCGACCTCCCGTACCTGCCGTTCGCGGCGTCACTCCTCCCGCGGTTGCAGCTTCTCGCCCGCGAAGACCCGTCACTGGGCCGGCACGCGGCCGTCATCGAGCGACTGCTCGGCGACGACGCGGAGAGCCCACCGGCGAGCAGGGCACGCTCCGAGGAACAGGAGCAGACACGCGTCTTCGTCGCCGTCGCCGCGGCGACGATCCGGCTCGCGGAACGCCGCCCGCTCCTCGTCGTCGTCGACGACCTCCACTGGGCCGACCGGGCGTCGCTCGACTTGTTCACGCACCTGGCGTTGGAGATCGCAGACACCGCGATGAGCGAGCCGGTGGCCGTCATGCTCGCGGCGACGTACCGGAACGCCGCCAGCTCGCCGTTGTCGGAAGACATCGAACGACTCCAGCGGGAAGAGATCTGTCATCAGATCGCGCTCCGACCGCTCCCGGAAGAAGAGGCCGGAGAGATGGTGCGCTCCCTCGGGCTCCCGGACTCGACCCGCCGGATCGAGCACACCGTGTACCGAGTCGCGGGCGGCAATCCTCTCTTCATCGAGAACGTCGTCCACCAGCTCGCCCGGGGCGACGAGCAGCACCGGGAGCCGAGCGCGGTTGCGGAGCTCGAGACCGCCGGTCCGCACGAGATCAGCGATGCCGTCGCCGAACGCCTCGCCGAGCTCCCGGGACCGGTGCAGGACACGCTCACCCTTGCCGCCGTCCTCGGTGACCGTTTCGATCCGGCCCGGGTGGCCGCCGCCGGCCACCTCCCCCCGGAGACCGTCACGGACCATCTCGAGGCTGCCGCGGCGCGCGGCATCTTGGAGCGCGACGACGATGCGTTCCGTTTCGCGCACCCGCTGTATGCCCGGGCGGCGTACACGCGCGTCCCCGCGGCGCGCCGTCAGCAGCTCCACCTCGACATCGCGAGCTCACTGGAGACGCTTCCCGATTCCGAGCATCACGCCATCGAGATCGCCCGGCACCTCGGAGACGCCGGCGACCGCGCCGACCCCGCCGCCGTGCTGCGCTGGTCGCGAACCGGCGGTGACCGGGCATGGTCGGTCCTGGCCTGGGACGAGGCGGCGCGCTGCTTCGAGGCCGCCGCACACGCCGCGGCGCGCCAGAAGGCGCCGCCGGGTGATATCGCCGACCTCGCCTACCGAACCGGCGTGGCGCACTATCGCAACAGCGATCCCGTGCCGAGCCGGATCTACCTCGAACGGGCGGAGGCGGCATACCGGGCCGCGTCCGACCCGAGCGGCGTGGCGCGGGCGCTCGCCGACCGCACCCGGGCCGAGCTCACCGCCGGCCGCTTCGGCACCCGCGTGCCGCTCGAGCCGCTGGAGGCCGCCCTCGCCGACCTCGAAGACCCCGGGCTGCAGGCCCGGCTCCTGGCTCAGATGGCTGACGCCCTGTGGCTCCGAGGTGACTTCGAGCGCGGGCGTGAGTTCGCAGAACGCGCCGTCTCGATCGGGGCGTCCGTCGGCGAGCACGAGGCGTGCGCGCGGGCGCTCGACGCGCTCGCCGTCATCGACTGGCTCGGACTGCGTCTCACGGACGCGCTGGCGCACCTCGAGGACAGTCTTGACCACGCGCGTGCCGCCGACGATCCGTGGATCGAAGCCCTCCCGCTCCCCCGCATCGCGCTCACCCAGCTCTGGCTGGGCGACCTCGACAGCGCGGCACGGAACGCGCTCCGGGCGGACGAGCGCGCACAGGCGAGCGGCGACATCGCCGAACGGAGCCTCGGCCTCGCCGTTGAGGTGGCGCTGCGCGTCGGGCGCGGCGATTTCCGAGGCGCGGAACGCGCCGCCGACGAAGCGTGGTTGGCGTCGCGGGTGTCCCGCTACGGCTACAGCGCGTCACTGTTCCTTCCTGCGCTCGCGAACGGGCGCATGCTGCGCGGGGCGTACGGACTTGCCGAATCCGCGGTCGACAAGCTCGTCGAGAACGACGACGCCGAGCTGTACGCCGAAGCGACGTGGTTGCTCCGACAGCTCGTGCGCGCCCACGCGGGGCAGCACGACGAGGTGCGCCAGGCCGTGTTCGCGCGCCCCGAGCGCGTCGCGGCCCGCTGGCCGGTGGCGCTCGGCACGGTCGGTCGGTACGCGGCGCTGGCCGAGATCGCCGACCTCATCGATGCCGACCTCTCGCTCGATCGCGTGGGCCCGGCGCTGGCGCAGGCGGCCGAGCGCGGGATGGTCCTGTCCGACGGCCCCGTCCTTCTCCTCGACCGGGTGCGCGCGATCGTCGCTCGACGTCTCGGGCGTGTCGACGAGGCAGAGGAATTGCTCCGGTCCGCCATTTCGCGGGCGACGACGCTCGGCCTGCGCCCGGAGCTCGGGCGCGTCTATCTCGATTTGGCGCGGCTGCTGTGGGGCGCGGATCGTGCCGTCACGCCAGAAGCACTCGAGCTCGCCACCCTGGCTCGCGCGCTCTTCGACGAGCTCGACATGCCCGCGTTCGAGCATCAAGCCGCCGATCTGCTGACGCGCCTCTCGGGCGAAAAGTCGACGGCGCCGCCGGCCGTCGGCGCCGAGACCGCAGTCATCCTGTTCACCGACATCGTCGACTCAACCGCCCTCACCGAGCGGCTCGGCGACGCCGCGTACCTGTCGAAGGCGGGCGAGTTCGAGCGAGCAGTCCGCCGGGCGGTCCGCGAGAGCAGCGGCGAGGACATCGAGGGCGTCACGCTCGGCGACGGTGTCGTTGCCGTGTTCTCCTCCGGCACGCACGCCATTCAATGCGCGATCCGAGCCCACGAATGCGCACGGGCCGCGGGGTTCCGACTCCACGTCGGCATCCACGCCGGTGACGTCCTGCGGATCGGGTCCGCGGTGCACGGAGGCGCAGTGAACATCGCAGCGCGGGTGTGCGACGCGGCTCCGCCGGGCGAGACGCTCGTCTCGGACACGGTGCGGAGCCTTGCTCGTTCGTCAACGTCAGTGCAGTTCGTCGATCGTGGCCTGCATCAGTTCAAAGGGGTCAGCGATCCGCACCACGTGTTCGCCGTCCAGGCGGGCAAGAGCGAAAGCTGAGAGAGGAGCCACGAATGCCGTCGATGCCGGGATACTTCGTTGGGAAGGGCTACCAGTTCTTGATGCTCGACCGACAGTTCGGCGGGAGCGAGGACGAGTACATGGCCGCGTACGACGCGGCGTTGGGACGGATCGACCAGCCACTGGATGATCTCGCGGCCGAGCACGCCGATCAGCGTTCGGGCTTGCGCGCCGAGCTGAAGACCGGGGATGCAGACCATTTCCGCAAGCACTGGCTCGGTGACTGGTGGGGCGGGAAGCGGGTCGAGGAGGTGCTGCGGGCCGGCTACCGCGAGGCGATCCAGCGCGCGAAGGACGCTCGCAAGCCGATCGAATCCCTCTGGGTCTGCGCCAACGAGAACCGCTTCCAGGTGTACATCTGCGAGGGCGACCGGCAGATCACCGTGCTCGTGTTCACGCCACCGCCGAAGGAGAA
Organism: Acidimicrobiia bacterium; assembly: GCA_036005605.1. Taxonomy (GTDB): domain Bacteria; phylum Actinomycetota; class Acidimicrobiia; order IMCC26256; family JACDBD01; genus JALZAA01. The sequence continues at coordinate 26,390 of DASYQJ010000219.1, read as the reverse complement.
CGCGCACGAACCCGTCGACACGCTGACCGAGGACGAGCCGATCGTGGTCGTCAAGGAGCACGACGACGACGACAGGAAGGTCAACGCCGACGTCAACGTGCTCGTCCCCGGCGGCAAGGCGCCGATCGTGTCGCACCGGCTCAAGTACCGGCCGGATCAGCCCGACCAGTAACCCGGCCGGGTGTCAGCGCGCCTGCGCCCCGAAGAAGCCCCGGTGGATGATGTGGGCGAGCGTGTCGAGGACCGCGTCGTCCTCGAGGATCAGACGCCGTGACGCGAGCGCGTAGTTGAACCGCTCGAGCATCGCCATGAGCGCGCCGGCGGCGGCGGTCTCGTTGTCGACGATGCCGTCGCCGACCTCGCGCATGCGCTGACCCAACCGCGCCCCGATAGCCGTGAACGCCTTCACGCCCAAGCGGTCGATCTCGGGGTCCGCGACCTGATCCTCCATCCAAGCGCGGATCACGGGGCCGTAGCGGCGGTATGTCACCACGAACTCGGCGAGGAACGCGCGCAGCTCGCCGAAGCCCTGCTCGTCGGGCGTGATCGGCCCGATGCGGTCGGCGAGCTTGGCGAGGTCGTCCGCGCAGTCGATTGCCAGTGCGCGCAGCAGATCTTCTTTGTTCGCGAAGTAGAGGTAGAACGTCCCGTGCGACGTTCGAGCGGCGCGGACGATGTCGTCGACCCGGGCGGCGTGGTACCCGCGTTCGGCGAAGACACGCATGCCGGCGTCGAACAACTTGCGCATGGTCCGCCGCCCCTGGGCGCGCAGGTCGCGCTGCTGTGCGGGGGTCCCCGACGACCCTCGACGGGTGGACCCGGATCGAGTTCCGTCCGCTGACTTGTACGATCTCGCCACGATGCTCCCCGCGATCGCACGCGAAGCCGACCGTCAATTTGCGGATGCTACCGCCTATGTCGCCCCGGACGGTTGGGAGCTGAGCTATCGCGATCTCGACCGCGCGTCCGACGAGCTCGCGGTCGGGCTCGCCAAGCGCGGCCTCACCGCCGGAGACGTCCTTGCGCTCGTCCTCCCTCCGTCACCCGAATATCCGGTCGCGTACCTCGCGGCCGCGAAGGTCGGCGCGATCACGGCCGGCGTCAACGATCGCCTCACCATCGCCGAACGGAACGCGCTCCTCGCGACGGCCGCCCCGCGCCTGGTGCTCGCGGCCCCCGGGCTCGAGCCCGACGATGTGTCGAACGTCGAGACTGTGACGCCCGCGCACGGCCCCGATGCGATGCTCCGCGAGCTGCGCGAGACGGACGCGGCGCCGCCGGCGCTCGCCGACGAACCCGATCGGCCCATCGCCATCGTGTTCACGTCGGGCACGACCGGCTTGCCGAAGGGCGCTCTGTACTGCAACCGCCAACTCGCGTTTATCACGCAGACCGACGTGGGTGATACGTGGGGCGGCGGTGGCCGGAGCGTGATCGGTACGCCGATGGCGCACCTCGGGTTCATGACGAAGCTGCCCGGCAACCTGCGGCGCGCCGGCACGAGCTTCGTCATGCGGCGATGGCGCGCTGCGGACGCGCTCCGGCTCGCCGTCGACCACCGGATGTCGACCATCGCCGGTGTCCCGACCCAGCTCGCCTTGATGCTCCGTGAACCCGACTTCGATGCCTACGACCTCGACAGCGTGCGCTTCCTCGTGGTCGGAGGCGGACCGATCACACCCGGCCTGGCGCAGGAGGCGCGCGACCGCTTCGGGGCCGCGCTGGCGACTCGCTATTCGTGCACGGAAGCGGGGATCGGCCTCGGCACCGCGTTCGACGACCCCGAGGAGGACGCCATCGTGAGTGTCGGCCGGCCGCACCCCGCGATCGAGCTCGGCGTGCTCGACGACGACGACGGGCCGGTCCCGGCGGGCGACATCGGCCAGGTGTGCCTCCGCTCCCCCGCCGTGATGAGCGGGTACTGGCGCAACCCCGACGCCACCCGGGCCGCGTTCACCGCCGACGGGTTCGTCCGCACCGGCGATCTCGGCTGGATCGACGACCGCGGGCGCCTCCGACTCGTCGGTCGCACGAAGGAGATGTACGTCCGCGGCGGGTACAACGTGTTCCCGGTCGAGGTCGAAGCGGTGCTGTCGACGCACCCCGCGATTGCGGGCGTGGCGATCACGCCGGTCGCCGACCCGGTCATGGGCGAGATCGGCGTCGCCGTCGTCGTCGCGCGTGACACCGCCGCACCACCTTCACTCGCGCAACTGCGCGAGTTCGCCACGCCGCACCTCGCGCCGTACAAGCTCCCCGAGGCGCTCCGAGTCGTCGAATCGCTCCCGCTCACGCCGATGGAGAAGGTCGATCGGCGCGCGCTGCGCGAGGTTGTGACCGATTCTGGGCAGCCGATACGGTGACACGCACGTCAGGTTTCTGAGAGAGCGCGGTCGCCGTGCATCTGGAGTTCACAGCCGAACAGGACGAGCTGCGCTACGGCGTCCGCGCCATGCTCGCCCGTGAGTGCCCGATCAGCCTGGTGCGCGAGGTCGTCGAGAAGGGCGCGACTCCTGATGCTCTCTGGAGCCAGATGGTCGAGCTCGGGTGGCCGGCGCTGACCGTCCCCGAACGCGCCGGCGGGCTCGGGATGGGCACGGTGGAGCTCGCGGTCGTGGTCGAGGAGCTGGGCCGGGTGCTCGCACCGGGGCCCTTCGTTCCGACCGTCACGCAGCTCGCGCCGATCGTCGCCGAAGCCGGCTCCCGCGAGCAGCAGGAGCGGTTCCTCGGCGGGATCGCAGCCGGGGAGCTCACGGGCACGCTCGCACTCGTCGAGGAGAGCGGCAGCGTCGACGCGGGACACATCACCGCCACGGCCACGCCGGACGGCGACGGCTTCGTCCTCGAAGGTGCGAAGGAGACCGTCGTCGAGGCGTCGACGGCCGACGAGATCGCGGTGGTCGCGCGGACGCCCGGCACGCGTGGCGACGACGGCGTGGGTGCGTTCGTCGTCTCCCGCTCCGACGTCCGCCTCGAACCGATCGACGCACTCGACCCGACCCGCCCGCTCGCCCGCGTCGCGCTCGACGGCGTCCGGATCGGCGCCGACCGCGCCCTCGGCGCGCCGGGGCCGGCGACGGCGGCAGCGGTTCGTCGCGCGGTCGAGGTGGCTGCGATGGCGCTGGCCGTCGAGACCGTCGGCGCCGCCCAGGCCATCTTCGACATCACGCTGACCTACGCCAAGCAGCGCGAGCAGTTCGGCGCGCCGATCGGCTCCTTCCAGGCCATCAAGCACAAGTTCGCCGACATGCTCGTGGCGCTCGAACGGGCTCGCGCGACGAGCTACTTCGCCGCGCTCACGATCGCCGAGGACGACGACCGCCGGGCGCTGGCGACGTCGACGGCGAAGGCGGCGGCCGGGGACTGCGCGGCGCTGCTCGCCAAAGAGGGCATCCAGATCCACGGCGGCATCGGCTACACGTGGGAGCACGACATGCACCTGTACGTGCGCCGCGTGAAGTCGAGCTCGCTGCTGTTCGGGAACGCCGCGCAGCACCGGGCGCGCGTCGCCGACCTCATCGGCCTCTGAGCGCGCCGCGGCGGCGGCACCTCCGAGCGCTCAGCTCGCCCGGCTGGTCAGCTTCGTCAGCTTGTCAGAACGTACGAGAACAGGATGATCGCTACCGCCGAGTACACGAACGACGTGATGATCGCGTTGCGGTGGCTGTCGTAGATGACCCTCGTGCCTCCTGGCTTCGTGCCCAGAAGCCCGAGCGCGTTGATCTCGAAGAGGGCGAAGATCACGATCCAGATGATCCAGAACGTCGCTCGCTTGCTCCCCGACGTGTCGATCGCGCTGTCGTACGGGAAGTGTGACGTGCCCACCATGAAGACCAGCATCGGCAGCGAGAAGATCGTGTTCTGGCGCGAAGCGAGGGCCGCCTTCCGCGCCGCCGGCGGCACCGCGGGATCAGCTTCACCACCCGCCTGCACGTTGCGGGCGTTGGCGATCACCTTCTTCTGGTTCGGCCAGATCACGAGCCACACGTTCAGGAACATCGTGAGCGCCAGGAGGACGCCGGCGTAGATGGCGACTCCACCGGGGCTCTTGATGAAGTCGCTCTCGTACTGCTCGTTGAAGATGATGAGCAGGATCCCGCTGACGAGCGTGGCGGCCGCCGCCCAGCGGAACCACCACAACGCCCGGGACGTGAGCTTGTCGATGGCGTTGTTGCGGGCCGCCGCCTCCATCTCGGCGTAGGCGGGCACCTGCACGAAGTTGAAGAAGTACAGCAGCCCGATCCACGTGATGCCGACGAAGACATGCGACCACCGGGACAGGTACGAGAACCCGGACCGGGAGAAGATGTCGAGGGCCGAAGCCAGGACCATGTCGAACCCCCCTCATCGAGGACGCCGGGGAACGTAGCACGGCGAGCTAGCGTGCAACCGTGATCCTCCAGGCCCTGAGCGTCACCCCGGACGAGCTCGAGCGAGAGACCGGGTGGGAGCTGAAGCCCGAGGGCCTGTGCAAGGACGACCGGTGCGTTCCGCTCCCGGACGGCTCCGGCACCGACGGCCTGGTCGACGTCACGGTGGTCGCCGAGCGGCTCGGCATGCCCCTCGTTCACGACGACGGCCACGAGCTGTGGGCACTCGGACCGGAGGCCGGCGATCGCGTCCTCGCATCGGCTCAGCTGCCTCCGATCGTCCTCGCCGACGTGGACGGGCGACCGTTCGACCTGGCGTCGCTCCGCGGCGAGAAGGTTCTGATCGCAGCGTGGGCGTCGTGGTGAGGCTGCCGCATGGCGCTGCCCGTGTGGCGGCAACTGCGCACTGAGGTCCACCCGCAGGGTCTCGAGATCGTCACCGTGGCGCTCGACCTCGAGGTCGACGCCGCCCGGTCGTGGATCGAGCGTTCCGGCGCCGAGCATCCGCAGCTCGTCGATACCGCGCACAAGCTCGACGAGCTGCTGGGCGTGGTCAACGTCCCGAGCGCGCTGTGGGTCGATGAGAACGGGATGATCGTGCGCCCACCGCACACCGCCGCCGTCGAGCGCTACGACTTCAGCAAGCTCAAGGCGCCCGAGGGCCTCCCCGACGATCTCGACGCTCACATTCGCGACATGCTCGAGCAGGTCAAGCGCATCCCGCGCTTCGACGCCGACCATTACGTCGAAGCGCTGCGAGACTGGGTCGAGCACGGCGCCGCCAGCGAGTACGCGCTCTCCCCGGACGAGGTCGTGCGGAAGTCGGCGCCGCGTCCGCCCGCGGTGGCCGAGGCTGCCGCCGAGTTCGAGCTCGGCCAGCACCTGCATCACGCCGGTCACGTCGACGACGCCCGCGCCCACTTCCGCGCCGCCCACCGCTTGCAGCCCGACAACTGGACCTACAAGCGCAACGCCTGGGAGCTCGTCTCCCCCGGCATCCAGGGCCCGACCGACTTCTACGACGGCGACTGGCTCGGCGACATCAAAGCCGCCGGCCCCGAGCACTACTACGCCCCGCCCGACTTCTAGCGCTCCCGGTTCTTCTCAGCCAGCGCAATCTGACGTCATCTGACGCATTGACACGCCAGATGGCGTGCCGTACGGTGCCCGCGGCGGCGGTGGCTTCGCCAACCGCCTCCGCACAGCCGGAGTCTGCAACGGCGACAGGAGGGGGCGTGGAGGAGGGCTCGAAAGCGCGCCGGGTGCTCGCCCTGCTCGTCGCCGGCGAGGCGATCGCGGTCGTCGCGCTGCATCGCCTCGGCGGCGTCGAGGGCTTCGCGATCCCTCGCCACGACCTCGTCCGCTGGCTGCAGCAGTCGCCGAGCGAAGACGTGCTGCTCGCCGGCGTTCGGCTCGCGGCACTCGTGTCCGCATGGTGGCTCCTCGGCAGCACGCTGCTCTACGTCGCGGCTCGCGCCGCCCGCTTCCACGGCACCGCGGCCGCTCTCGGCTGGGCCACGCTGCCGGCGGTCCGGCGATGGGCGGACCGCGCCGCGGCGGTGTCGATCGTGGCCGCGACCGCCCTGGGCGTCGGCCGTCCCGCCGCCGCCGATCCGCCGCCGACGTCGACCGCGACAGCCGCACCCGTGGTCATCGAAGCCGATCATCGCGACCCGGCGAGCGTTCCATCTCGTCTCCCGTCGAGCGTGCGCACCGGTCAGGGCGTCGATCCGCCGCCCGCGCCGAGCGTGCCGTCCGTCGAGACCGCGCCGGTGCCCGCACCGCCACCGACGACCGCGTCGCTCGTCCCGTCGGCCGAACAGTCGTCGGTTGTTCCCGTCGTGCCGGCTGTACCCGCCGCTCCCCCACGCGCGCCCTCCGCGGGCGCGACGCACACGGTTACCCGCGGTGAGCACCTGTGGTCGATCGCCGCAGGTCAGGTCGCGACGGCGACCGGGAAGCAGCCGACCGATCTCGCCCCCGACGACGTCGCGCCGTATTGGCTGCGCGTCGTCGAGATCAATCGGCCTCGACTGCACTCGGGCAACGCGAACCTCGTGTACCCGGGCGAGATCGTCGAGCTCCCGCCGCTTTAGAGCGGCCCGCTCACGGATCTCGCGGCAGGCCGAGCAGACGCTCGGCGATCACGTTGCGCTGTACCTCGCTCGTGCCACCCGCGATCGTCAGGCACCGGTTGAACAGGAAGCCGCGCACCCACATCGCGGCGTCGCCATCGGTCACGGCACCCTCGCCGCCGAGCAGCTCGAGCCCGATCTCCTGGACGCGCTGGTCGTGCTCGACCCCGAGGAGCTTGCGCACCGCCGCTTCCGACCCGCTGGGATCGGCCCCGCCGAGCGCCTGCAGGGTGAGCCGGAACCCGAGGACGCTGAGCGCGTGCTCCTCCGCCACGAGCCCCCCGGCTTCGTCCAGCGCGACCGGGTCGGATGCGAGCCCAGCCGTGTCGAGCAGCTGCAGCACACCCTGGACGCCGTACCCGATCGACGAGCCGCTGCCCATGTAGACGCGCTCGTTGGCGAGCGTCGTGCGGGCGGCGCGCCACCCGTCGTGCTCCGCACCGACCAGGCACTCGTCGGGCACGAAGACGTCGTTGAAGAACACCTCGTTGAACCACGCCTCGCCGGTGAGCTCGCGCAGGGGGCGAATGTCGATGCCGGGCGTCTTCATGTCGAGCATGAAGTAGCTGATGCCGTCGTGCTTCGCCGCGTCCGGGTCGGTCCGAGCGATGAGGATCCCCCAGTCGGCGTCCTGCGCCATGGACGTCCAGACCTTCTGGCCGTTGACGACCCAGCCGCCTTCATCGCGCGTCGCACGCGTCGTGAGCGCGGCGAGGTCAGAGCCGGCGCCGGGCTCGCTGAACAGCTGGCACCACGAGATCTCGCCTCGCAGCGTGGCCGGGATCCAGCGCTGCTGCTGCTCGCTCGTCCCGAAGACCATCAGCGGCGGCAGGGCCCACGCGCCGACGCTCAGGTTGGGCCGTCGCACCTTCGCTTTGCGGAACTCGTCGTCGATGACGAGCTGCTCCAGGGCGCTGGCGTCGCGGCCCCACGGCTTCGGCCACTGCGGGGCGAGGTACCCGGCGTCAGCGAGGCGGCGCCGTTGCTCGACGGCGTCGAGGCCCTTGACCTCGGCGGCGAACGCGCCGAGGTCTTCGCGCAGCGCCTCCGCTTCGGGCGGAAGGTCGACGGCCAGACGGCGACGGGCGCCTCCGCGAGCGGCTTCGGCGGCGCGTACCCGCCACGCTGATGTCGGGCCGAGGAGCTGGCGCGTCGCGGTTGCCCGCTTGAGATACAGGTGCGCGTCGTGCTCCCAGGTGAACCCGATGCCGCCGTGCACCTGAATGCAGTCCTTCGCGGCGCCGTACGCGGCGTCGATCGCGAGGCTCGCGGCCGCGGCAGCCGTGAGCGGGGCGACCTCCGGCTCGTCGGCGGCGCGGGCGGCGTCCCACGCGGCTGCGCGCGCGAGCTCGGTCTCGGCCAGCATGTCGGCGCACTTGTGCTTCACACCCTGGAACTGGCCGATAGGGCGGCCAAACTGCTCCCGCACCTTGGCGTACTCGGACGCAGTGTCGACGCACCACTGCGCCACGCCCACGCTCTCGGCCGCGAAGACCGCCGCCGCCAAATCCCGCACCCGCGCCTTTTCCACACCGTCGAGCCGCCGCGCGCTCGGCACGACGGCGCCGTCGACCTGCACCTCGGCGACGCGCCGGGTCGGGTCCAGGCTAGGCAGCTCGGTGGCGGTGAACTCGCCCGCGACGAGCGCACACCATTTGTCTCCGGCTCGAGCGACGAGCACGCCCGCGAGGTGAGCCGAGGGCACGGCTCGGAGCGTGCCGCGCACGCGTAGCCCGTCGCCCCCCGGCTCGGCATCCAGCCGCCCGCCCAGCGCGAGCGTCCCGACGGTCTCGCCCGACGCCAGGCCGGGCACGATGTCGGCGGCGATCTCCTTGCCGGCGGCCTGGAGCACTGCGGACGCGAGCACAGTGGGGAGGAACGGGCCCGGCGCGCATGCCCGCCCCAGCTCCTCGAGCACCACCGCCAGCTCGGGCAGGCCGTAGCCCTCGCCGCCAAGGGCCTCGTCGATGTGCAATCCCAGCCAGCCTTGCGCCGCCAGGTCGGCCCAGAACGGCGGGAGCGACTCCGTCTCGGCGTCCAGCGCCGACCGCGGGACGGCGGGGGCGCAATGGCGTTCCACCCATCCGCGCGCCGTCTGGCGTAGCGCCTCGTGCTCCTCGCTGATCCCGATCGGCATGCACAGTCTCCTCGGGTCGCCCTCGCAGGCTCGGGCTCCTGCGGCGACGGTCGGCAAAGCCGCCGTCGCCGCGGATCCTAGGCGCGGTGACACGAGCGTCAGGTTTCGCGCTCGTAGGCTCACGCCGGTGTCTCTCTTGCGGCGTGCGCGCACGCGCGGCTTCCCGCCGTCCGGGAACGGCGCCTCGTCGTTCCATCTCGGATGGCGGCTCCCACCGGGAGCCGGCCACCTCGTCGCGGCGAGCGTCACCATCGAGGTGCGCACGCCGCCCGTGGTCGACGATCTCTACTTCTGGGCGCTCCAGGTCGCCTTCCCCGGCGCGGGAGCCGCGCACCTCGGGCTGCAATGGAACCACCGACATCCCGCGTTCGGCGCGGTGAACTGGGGCGGGTACGCATCCGATGGTTCCTTGCTCCCGGGGACCGAGTCGCCGTTGCCGAGCACGCCCGCCGACCCGAACACACGCGACTACCTCTGGGAGCCGGAGCACGCGTACCGGCTGCGCGTGCACCGCGTCGACGAGGGCACGTGGCGCGGTGAGGTCACGGACCTCGCCACCGGCGACGCCTCCACCGTGCGCGACCTGATGGCCGCAGCATCGTTCCTCGGTGACCCGATGGTCTGGTCGGAGGTGTTCGCGCGCTGCGACGATCCCTCGGTGACCGTGCGGTGGTCGGACTTCGAGGTCGTGAGCAACCGCGGCGACCGCTTCGCTCCCAAAGCCGTCGCGGTCAACTACCAGTCCCACGCCGACGGCGGATGCGCGAATACGACGTCCGCGCTCGACGGCGCGGGCGGCGTGCTGCAGAGCACGAACTCTGACCGCGTGACGCGGCAGGGCGAAGCCATCCTCACAGTCCCCCCACCGACGCTCTAGGGTCCCCCTCATGCACAAGCGGATCTTGGCCCTGCTCGCGATCGCCGCCGCCTCGCTCATCGCCCTCGGCTCGCCCGCATCTGCGGGCGAGAACTTGCACGTCGAGGTCAACAAAGTCGTCGTCGGCAGCGCGCCCGCCGGCACGACCTTCACGGTCCATTACGCCTGCACCGACGGCGGCCCGTCCGGCGACCTCACCTTCGACGCCACGGGCGACCCGGTCCCCGCGAACGACAACTTCTTCAATGCCGGCGTGCCCGGCACGACATGCACCATCACCGAGACCGGCACTGGTGGAGCGACCACCGTCGCATACGCCTGTCAGGACGACGGCGTCAACGCGAGCTGCGCGCCCTCCGGCAACGAGGTCACGTTCGACTCTCCGGACGAGACGTCCAACAACGTGACCTTCACCGTCACGAACACGTTCGACGGGGCGGTGCCGACGACCGCCGCCACATCGGCACCGGCGGAGCCTGAGCCGGCAACGGCCGTCGCAGGCGTGCCCCGGCTCACCGGCTGAGGAAGCCGGAGCCGGCGTCAGTCGGTCGTCGCGGCGATCTGGTTCAGCACGTCGGCGAGCTCCTTGGGGCGGCTGATCATGACGTCGTGGCCGGCGTCGATCGAGACAACGGAGACGTCACCACCCGGGGAGTCGCGGAGGTTCTGGACGAGCACGTCCTGGTGGTCGGGCGGCAGGGACTGGTCCCGCAGCAGCTTCACGAATGTCTTGGGAAGCTCGGCCGGGATGCCGGCCCGCGACACGGGTTCGGCCAGGACGACCGAGGCCTCGGTGCCGGTCCGATCGAGGACGTACCGGGCCTGCTCCTCGTCCATGTCGTTGCAGAACATCAATCGGGTCGTCTCCTCGTCGAGCCCGCCGATGGGGTTGGCGCCGCCTCGCCGCGCTTCCTCTACGGCCTTGCGGGTCATGTCGCGCAGGTCCTCGGGCAACGCGTCGATTGCCGACGCGCCTTCGGGCGGCACCATGCACGACACGTAGACGAGGTGCTCGATCCGGTCGGGCACGCGCCCGGCGATCTCCGAGATCGTGAGCCCTCCCATCGAGTGACCGACGAGCACGAATCGCTCGATCCCGGCCGCGTCGACGTCACGCAACACCGAGTCGGCGAATTCGCCGACCGTCAGCGTGCGCAGCTCGGGGACGGGCTCGAGGCGCCGCGATCCGCCCCGGACCGACTTCGGTGGCAGGTCGACGGCGAGCGCGTCGCCGTCGAGAAACCGGAGCAGCGGCTCCCAACACCACGCTCCGTGCGCGCCACCGTGAACGAAGACCACGGGGAAAACGGGAGATGGCGCGGGCATCGCGCTAGACGATCTTCTCGCCGTCTTTGATGATCGAGATCGCCTGCGTCGGGCATCCCTGGCCGGCGAGGATGACCTTGTCCTCCGGCTGCGCGTTGGGATCGATCACGACGGCGACGCCGTCGTCGTCGAGGTCGAACACGCCTGGCGCCCAGAACGAGCAATTCCCCGACCCCATGCAGGCGTCGCGGTTGATCTCGATCTCCAGCGCCACGGCTCGTAGGGTAACGGGCGTGACCACCACGGAGAAGCCGAAGCTGCATTGGAAGAAGAGCGAGACGCACGGGCTGCTCCCCGATCCCGAGCCTCGCGAGATCAAGTACACGATCATCTCGGTGGACGACCACCTCGTCGAGCCGCCCGGCATGTTCGAGGGTCGTTTGGCGCGCCGCTTCCAAGACCTCGCGCCGAAGATCGTGGAGACGGCCGAGGGTCACGAGGTGTGGGAGTTCGACGGGCAGCTGTACTTCCAGGTCGGGCTCAACGCCGTCGTCGGTCGCAAGCGTGAGGACTGGAAGGTCGAGCCGACGCGTTTCGAGGAGATGCGCGCCGGCTGCTACGACATCGACGCCCGCGTCAAGGACATGGACATCAACGGCGTGTGGGCGGCGGTGAACTTCCCGTCCCAGATCACGGGGTTCTGCGGACGCGTGTTCTCGCAGTGCTCCGATCCCGAGCTCGGTCTCGCGGTCACGCAGGCGTGGAACGACTGGTTCGCCGAGGAGTGGCACGCGCCGTACCCCGAGCGCATCGTCCCGATGGGCATCACCTACCTCGGCGACCCCGAGCAGGGTGCCGACGAGATCCGGCGCAACGCCGAGCGCGGGTTCGTCGCAGTCACGCTTCCCGAGCAACCGCACCGGGTCGACATGCCGAATCTGTTCTCTGGCTGGTGGGATCCGATCATCGCCGCGTGTGCAGAGACCGGCACGGTCATCTGCCTGCACGTCGGCTCGACGGGCGTAGCCGACATGCCGCCGGGGTCCCCGATGGTCCCGCTCGGCGCGACGCTCTTCGGGCAGCTGTCGCTTTCCGCCTGCGCCGAGTGGCTGTGGTCGGGCTACCCCGTGAAGCATCCGGAACTGAAGGTCGCGATGTCCGAGGGCGGCATCGGCTGGGTGGCCATGCTCCACGACCGGCTCGAGAACATCGTCGACCGTTCCGGATATGGCGAATACTTCCCGGGCGATGTGCGCCCGGCCGACGTGCTGCACCGCAACTTCTGGTTCTGCACGATCGACGATCCGTCGACGATTTGCACGCTCGACACCGTCGGCGTCGAGCACGTGATGTTCGAGACCGATTATCCGCACGGCGATGGCACGTGGCCCGACTCCCAGGCCGTGTTCGAGAAGTTCTACGGCGGTTTGCCTGCCGACGAGATCGCGATGATCAGCCACGAGAACGCAGCGGCGCTCTTCCGTCATCCCCTGCCGCCGCCGGGCAACCCGCACGCGGCCGGCCTCCGTCGCTGACGCGGCCCCCGCGGCGATGAGTGAGCTCTGGGAGCGGGGCGCGTTCGAGCTCGGCACGTCGATCCGTGATGGTGTGGTGTCGAGCCGTGAGGTCGTCGAGGCGCAGCTGGCGCGCATCGAGAAGGTGAACCCCGACGTCAACGCGGTCACCGCCATGCTCGCCGACGGAGCCCTGTCGGCTGCCGATGAGGCCGACGCGGTAATCGCGCGCGCGGAGCCGACGGGCCCGGTCCACGGCGTGCCGTTCACGGTCAAGGAGACCATCGACCTTGCGGGATCCCCGACGACACACGGAGTCGTCGCGATGGCCGAGGTCGTTCCGCCCCTCGACGCGCCCGCCGTGGCGAACCTGCGCGCCGCCGGTGCCATACCTCTCGCGCGCACGAACGCGCCCGACCTCGGTCTCCGCTGGGACACGGACAACGCGCTCCGAGGACGCACGCACAATCCGTGGAACCGGACACGAACACCGGGGGGCTCGAGCGGCGGGGAGGCCGCGGCCCTGGCGACCGGCATGACGCCGCTCGGCGTCGGCTCCGACCTCGGCGGCTCCCTGCGCTTTCCATCGGCGTGCTGCGGTACGGCGGCTCTCCGCCCGACGCTCGGCCGCATCCCGATGGCGACGTCACTCGAGCCGCACGACGCGCCGATCACGATGCAGCTCATGGCGGTGCAGGGACCCATGGCGCGCGGCGTGCTCGACCTGCGGGTCGCGCTCGAGATCATGAGCCGTCCCAGCACCCGCGACCCCTGGTACGCGCCCATCCCGATCGCGGGACCGCCGCTCGCGAACCCGATCCGCGTCGCATTCGCAACCGATCCCGGAGGCCGCGGCGTCGACCCCGCCGTCGAGGCAGGCGTGCGGGCGGCAGCCGACGCGCTCGCCGACGCCGGCTACACGGTCGAAGAGGTCGAGCTCCCGGTGGTCCGCGAGGCCGCCGAGCTGTGGCTCACGCTCGTCCTGACCGAGGTGCGCAGCATGTGGCCGGTGCTGGGAGCGGTGATCTCGGACGACACCCGCCGCTTCCTCGACGGCATGCTCACACTCGTCCCACCGCTCGACCAGGCCGCGTACGCCGCCGCGTTCATGACGCGACAGGAACTGGCGCGGGCGTGGACAGAGTTCCAGGCGGACGCCCCGCTCGTGCTCGGTCCGGTCGCGACGCAACCTCCGTTCACCATCGGGACGGACCTCGGGGGCCCAGACGCCGCCGACACCCTGCGAGAAATGCTGGACCTCACGGTCCTGTGCAACTGCCTCGGCCTCCCCGCGGTCGCGCTCCCCGCCGGCATCGAAGCCGGCCTCCCGGTCGGCGTGCAGATCATCGGCCCCCGCTACCGCGAGGATCTGTGCCTGACCGCGGCGTGGGAAGTCGAGCGCGCGCTCGGTGCGATCACCCCGATCGACCCGCGCAGCTGACCTCTAGGGCCGCCCCAAACCGGTCAGCTCCAGGAACTCGTCGTAGCGCGTCGCGACCGCGGGCGACCAGCGCGCGTCGGGCTCGACGCGCCTTCCGGTGCGGGCCCACCGGCGTCCCTCGGTCATCGCCGCCGGCTCCTCCAGCCCAGCCGCGACCCGGGCCAGCCACGCCGAGCCGAGCGCGCCGCCCTCGGGCACGGCGACGCAGTCGACGGGCAGGGCGGTGGCGTCGGCAAGGGCCTGCACCCAATGATCGACGCGCGTCCCGCCTCCGGTCGCAACGATGCGACGCGCGTCGACCTTGGTCGCCTCCAGCATCCGACGCGCGACGAAGCCGGAAGCCTCGAACGCGGCGCGGCGCACCGCCCCCGGGCCGTGCGTGAGATCGAGCCCTGCGAGCACGGCACGGCGCGCGGGATCGTTCAGCGGCACGCGCTCGCCGCGCGGGAACGGCGCCCACACCGGCACGTGCCCGGGGTCGGTCGGCGGTGCACCATCGCCGAGCAGACCATCGACCCAGTTGAGGAACAAGCCGCCGGCATTACTCGGTCCGCCGACGAGCACCTTGCCCGGCGCGGTGTGCGGGATCACGTAATGGTCCGGCACCGGTTCGTCGCGTGACGTCACCGCCCACACGATCAACGTGGTGCCGAGGATGACGAGCACGTCGCCGTCCTCATCGGCCCCGGCAACGAGCTGCTCGGCGAATGCGTCGATGCAGCCCGGTGCGAGCGCGGGGCCGTCGGGACCGCCGACGTGCCCGCACGCGGACCCGGTCGGTGCCAACTTCGGCAGCTGATCGACACGCACGCCGACCTCACCGGCGATCTCGGCGTCCCATCCCTTCCAGTCGAACAGCGGGTACGCGGTGGCGGCGGTCGTCGTGTCCAGCACGGGCTCGCCCGCGAGCGCCTGGTTCGCGACCGCCTGAGCCGGCCAGTACCCGGCGGCGTCGGGCGCGGCGCCGACGGTCCAGCGCACGAACGCGAGGAGCTCGCCGCTCTCGGCGGGGTGGCCGGCGCGCTGGCCATGGCGGCCGCGCTCGTCGCCGTACAGCAAGCCGGGAGTGACCGGCACGCCCGCGGCGTCCACCGCCGTCAAGGACGGGACCATCGCCGCCACGCTCACGCCCGCCGGCCGCGTGCCCGCCAGCTCACGCAGCGCGGCTTCGGGGCCGCGTCTCCACGCTTCGTCGGCGTCGTGCTCGAACCGGCCCGGGCTCGGCACGTAGAACCGGTGCGGGATGCGTGCCGAGCCGACGACGTTGCCGTCGGCGTCCGCCGCGATCGCCTTCACCGAGGACGTGCCGATGTCGACACCGACGGTGACCTCGCTCATCGATCGGCGTCCCGTCGCCCGAGCGCGTCGAGGACTGCCTCGTGGAGCAGCCCGTTCGTCGTGACGGCGCTGCCGCCGTCGACGCGCGGCCGGCCCGCGAGATCCGTGAACCGGCCACCGGCCTCCTCCACGATCACCTGAAGCGGCGCGTTGTCCCACAGGTTCATGACGGGCTCAACGGCAAGGTCGGCGCTCCCCTCGGCCACGAGGACGTGCGCCCAGTAGTCACTGAAGCCGCGTGCCTCCCAGCAGCGAGCTGCGAGCGCACGGAACTCCTCGCCCAGTCCGTGCTTCTCGAATGCGGGCAACGACGTGTAGCAGAGCAACGCGTCCTCGATGTCGCTGACGCGCGACACGCGAATGGGTTCGCCGTCCGCGAACGCGCCCCCACCCCGCGATGCCCACCACCGCCGGCGCAGCGCGGGCGCGGACACGACGCCGACCACGATCTCGCCGTCCCGCTCGAGCGCGATCAGCGTCCCCCACGCGGGGATGCCTCGCACGTAGCTCTTCGTGCCGTCGATGGGATCGAGGATCCAGCGGCGGCCACCCGATCCCGTCGTCTCCCCGTACTCCTCGCCCACGACGCCGTCACGAGGGCGCTCGGCCTCGATGCGAGCCTGCAGCGCCTTCTCCGTCGCTCGGTCGGCTTCGGTCACCGGCGTCAGGTCGGGCTTGGTCTCCACGACGAGGTCCGTGGCGCGGTAGCGCGCCAGCGTGATGTCGTCAGCGGCGTCCGCGAGCTCGAGCGCGAAGGCGAGATCTTCGTCGATGGGCGGAGAACCTACGACGGCGGTGGCACCTCGAGCACGGTGGCCGAGCCCATGCCGCCGCCGGCGCACATGCTCACGCAACCCAACCCACCGCCGCGCCGCCGCAGCTCGAAGATCGTCGTCGCGACCATGCGGGCGCCGGTGGCGGCCACGGGATGGCCGAGGCTGCACCCGCTGCCGTTCACGTTCACGATCTCGTGCGGCAACCCGAGAATGCGCGAGGACGCGACGGCCATCGCCGCGAATGCTTCGTTGATCTCGACCAGGTCGAGGTCCGAGACGGCGATGCCGGCGCGCTCGGCCGCCTTCGGGATCGCGAGTGTGGGCGCCAGGCCGGTATCGCGCGGCGGCACTCCCACCGACGCCCACGACCGGACGATCGCCAACGGCTCGAGCCCGTGCTCGTCCGCGTAGTCGCGTGCGGCGACGACGACCGCACAGCCGGCGTCGTTGAGGCCGGACGCGTTCCCCGCCGTGATGCTGAACCCATCGATCTCCGGATGCAGGGGCGGCAACTTGCCGAGCTTCTCGGGCGTCGTGTCACGACGAGGGTGCTCGTCGACATCGAACGTGCGCGTCTCGCCCCGCTTGCCCCGGACCGGCACCTCCATGGCGAAGATCTCGTCGCGGAGCCGCCCCTCGTCCGTGGCGGCGACCGCGCGCATGTGCGAGTGGTACGCCCAGTTGTCCTGCTCCTCGCGGCTCACACCCGCCTTGACCGCGGTGTTCCAGCCGACCGTGATCGACATGTCCATGGTCGGCGCGTCCGGCGTCGCCGGATGGCTGGGCGACAGCCACGGCTCGACGCCCGCGTACGGTCCGGGAAGCTTCTTCATCACGGTCGGGCTCTGGGTGATGCTCTCGGCGCCGCCGGCGATGACAACCCTGTCCATGTCGGCGCGAATGCTCCCGGCCGCGGTCTGGATGGGCGCCATGCCCGACGCGCAGTGTCGGTTGTGCGCCAGGCCCGGGATATCCGTCAAGCCGAGGTCGACGGCGGCGTAGCGCGCCACGCAGCCACCACCCTGGAGCGACTCTCCCATGATGATGTCGTCGACGTCCTCGGCGGGGACGCTCGAGCGCTTGAGCGCCTCGCTGATCGACGCCTTGGCGAGCTCGAACACGTCGATGTCGGCGAGCGACCCCTTGCGCGCCGTCCCGATGGCGGTCCGGGCGGCGGACACGATGACGGCATCGGCCATGATTTTCTTTCCTCCAGGGTCTGTGAACGATCCCGGAGGAGCGTACCTGACACGCAAGTCAGTAAGGTTCTGCGTCTGACCTGAGGAGGAGAACAGATGGGTGCGCTCGACGGCAAAGTCGCGATCGTGACCGGCGCGGGCCGAGGGATCGGCCGGGGTGAGGCGCTGCTCCTCGCGAGCGAGGGGGCCAAAGTCGTCGTCAACGACCTCGGTGGGGCACGCGAAGGCGAGGGTGCCGACAAGACGCCCGCGCAGGAGGTGGCGGACGAGATCGTCGCCGGTGGTGGCGAAGCTGTCGCCAACTACGACGACGTCGCGTCCTGGCCGGGCGCGGAGTCGCTCGTCGGTCAGGCGGTCGAAGCGTTCGGCAAGCTCGACATCCTGGTGAACAACGCCGGGATCCTGCGCGACGGCATGAGCTTCAACCTCTCCGAGGCGGACTGGGATTCGGTCATCCGCGTCCACCTCAAGGGACACTTCGCGCCCAGCCGGTTCGCGGCCGTGTACTGGCGCGAGCAGTCGAAGGCGGGTGAGCCGGTCTCGGGTCGGATCATCAACACGTCCAGCGAGTCGGGCCTGTTCGGCAACGCCGGGCAGTCGAACTACGCGGCGGCGAAAGCCGGGATCGCGTCGATGACGATCGTGCTCGCGCGGGAGCTGCAGAAGTACGGCGTGACCGTGAACGCGATGGCGCCTCGGGCCCGGACACGTCTGACCGAGACCGTCGCCGGCGCCGACCAGCTCATGGCGGCGAAGGAAGGCGAGTTCGACGCCTGGGATCCCGACAACATGGCGCCGCTGATCGGCTTCCTCGCCAGCGACGCCGCCGCCGACGTGAGCGGCCAGGTCTTCGTCATGTGGGGCGACCGCGTGTACCTGATGCGCGGCTGGTCGCTCGCCAACGAGCTCGCCGCCGGTGGCAAGCCCTGGACCGTCGACGACCTGATCGCCCACAAGGCCGAGCTCTTCGCGCCGGCGGAGGGAGGCAGCGCCATCCCGAGCATGGCGTTCTCGATGTGAGCGTGCCCCTGCGGGGTAGGTGAGCCATGCCCGACTGGGGGGAGCTGCTCGTCGACCAGCTGCGCTTCCTCGCGCGGCGCGACGGCAGCGAGGTCGCGTACCGCGACCTGAGCTCCGGGGGCGCACTCACATTCGCGGAATGGGACAGCCGCTCGAATGCCCTTGCACGGGGCCTGGTCGCACGCGGCGTCGAACGCGGCGATCGGGTGTCGATCTACCTCCCGAGCGAAGAGTGCCTCCGCTGGATCGTGGCGTACGCGGCCGCGCACAAGGCGGGGGCGGTGGCCGTGCCCACCAACACCCGCTTGTCCGTCCGGGAGCTGATCGCGATCCTCGGCCACGGTGAGGTGCGTGCGCTCCTGACCTGTTCGGCGCTGCTCCCGGCCGCGCGTGAGGTGCGCAACGCGCTCCCGTCGCTCGATCTGCTCGTCAGCGACGGCGCCGACACGGGCAAGGGCGAAGTCGCATGGGACGAAGCGTGCGACTCCGACGACAGCGACATCCAGGTCGACGTCGACCTCGACGACCTCGCCGACATCATGTACACGTCCGGGACGACCGGTCTGCCCAAGGGCGTCGCGGTCCGCCACCGGAACGTGGCGATGATCCCGAACCACGAGCCGCCCTGGACGGGCGCCGGCTGGTTGCACGGCGCACCGCTGTTCACATTCGCGGGGATCTCGTTCATCTACAACCCGATGAAGATGGGCATGGTCGGCTTGTACTTCCCGAAGTTCGACGCCGGTGATTGGCTGCGGATCGTGGCGCGCGAGCGACCGACGATGGCGTTTCTCGTGCCAGCCATGGCCGAGCTACTCGTCGCCCATCCCGATTTCGCGACCGCCGACCTCGACAGCCTCCAGGCCGTCTCGATCGGGAGTGCCCCCCTTGCGCCGAACACGCTGATGACGCTCGTGGAGCGCCTGCCGCACGCCAGTGTGTCCAACTCGTACGGGATGACCGAGGCCGGGCCGGCGTTCATCGTGATGCCGCAGGAAGAGGTGACGAAGCGGATCGGATCGGTGGGCAAGCCGATCCCGCCCATGGAGATCAAGATCGTCGACGACGATGACAACGAGCGCGGCCCACACGAAGTGGGTGAGTTGCTCACGCGACTGCCGGGACGTCAGCGCGAGTACTACAAGGACGCCGACGCCACTGCGAGCACCTGGACACGTGACGGTTGGCTGCGCAGCGGCGACCTCGGCTACCTCGACGACGACGGGTTCCTTTACCTCGTCGGGCGCAAGAAGGACCTCATCGTCCGGGGCGGACACAACGTCTACCCGACGGATATCGAGAGCGTGATCCTCGAGCACCCGGAGGTGCGCGAGGCCGCGGTCGTCGGCATCCCGCACGACGTGCTCGGCGAGGACATCGCCGCCTTCGTCGTGCGCAAGCCCGACACGGCCGTCGGCGGCGAGGAGCTCCAAGCGTTCTGCGCCGACCACCTCGCCGACTACAAGCGCCCGCGCCAGGTCACCTTCGTCGACGAGCTCCCGCGCAACGCGACAGGCAAAGTCATGAAGCACTTGCTGGGCAACGACCCCGCCGGGACGACGGGCCGGACGAATCCCGCCTACCCTGGATCGCGGTGACGGCGGCTTTGCCGACCGTCGCCGCAGAGCCGGAGCTTGCGACGGCGACAGGAGACAGATGCTCGATGTCGAGCGGTTTGTTGCGGAGTGTCGGGCAAGCCTGAACGAGCCTGAACCTCGCTTGGCCGTCTCCGACCTGTTGGAGCGGACCGTGAGCGAGCCGTCGCAATGCGAAGCGGCGCTCCCGGCAACCCGGGCCGAGCTCACGACGTTGCACCGCTCCCCGGAGCTGACCGTGCTGAAAGTGGTGTGGGCGCCCGGGATGTCGATCTGGCCCCACGACCACCAGATGTGGGCAGCCATCGGTATCTACGCCGGGCAGGAGGACAACACCTTCTTCCGTCGCCTTGACGGCAGTCTCGAGCCGCGCCGCACGCGCGAGCTCTCGACCAATGACGTCGTGCTGCTCGGCGACGACGCGGTCCACGCCGTGCACAACCCCCTTGGCACCTGCACCGGCGCGATCCACGTGTACGGGGGCGACTTCTTCGACCGCGACATGTCGCAATGGAACCCCGAGACGCTGGAGCCGGAGCTCGACACGAGGTCACCGGCGAGCTTCTTCGAGGAGGCCAACCAGCGCCTGGGGCTATAGGGTCCCCCGCCATGGCGCTGACCGAGCTCAAGGGACAGGAGACCGGCACCCAGAAGGTCGTCATCGAGCGAGGCCCGGTGCGCGTCTTCGCCGAGGCGCTCGGCGACCACGACGAGGTGTACAGCGGCGAGGACGCTCTCGTCCCACCCACGTTCCCGTTCGTGATGTCGTACTGGGGATCGCTCGGCACCGGCGGCGCCGCCGGGCTCCCGATCGACCGCCTCCGCGGCCCCGGCCGCGCCATCCTCCACGGGGAGCAGGCCTTCGAGTATGAACGCTGGCCCAAGGTCGGCGACGTCCTCGAGGGCACGAGCGTCATCACCGACGTGTACGAGAAGGAACGATCCAACGGCGGCAAGCTCGAGTTCTACGTCACCGAGACCGACTGGAAGGACGCCGCTTCCGGCGAACCGGTCGTGAAGTCGATCTTCACCTTGGTGATCAACGTCCGCCCGTCGAGCTAGGTCCCCCGGGCAGTCAATCTGAGCGCAGGACCGCCTGGGTCTGGAGGACCTTGGCGACCGGGCGTCCGTCGGCGTCGGTGACATCCGTCTCGACGACCACCACCGTGCGCCCTGCATGGAGCGGACGGGAGACCGCCTCCGCGTACCCGTCGCGCACGGCGCGCAGAAAGTTGGTCTTGCTCTCGATCGTCGTCGTCCCGGCCGCGCCGTCGGGGAGGTTCTGGAAGGCGCACGTAGCGCCAGTCGTGTCGGCCAGGCTCATGATGACGCCGCCGTGCAGCACGCCCGCGGTCGTGCATCGCTCGGGCTGCCACTCGACGCGCGCCCGCACCTCGTCCGGACTGCTCGTGATGACCTCGACGTCGAGCGCAGCGGCGAACGGCACCAACTCCCGAATCGCCTCGGTTTGCTGCACGTCGGCCTCTTCCATCTGCGTTCTCCCTGCGTCGGCTGGCCGCACGTAGCCTGACACGCCGTTGCGCGGCGGTTCAGTGCGCAGCCACGAGCGCGAACAGATGACGCCCGTGGTTCATGGGGTCCTTGACGAGCTCGTGTCGAATGATGTCGAACCCGGCAGTCTGCAGCATCTCCAGGTTGGTCTCGGCGTCGAAGTGGCTCCAGAACATGTGCGTGCCGAGCCAGCTCTCCGTGTCATCGTCCTCGGGCACGTCGCCGGCACCGAGGCAGAGGAGCGCGACGCCGCCGGGCACGAGAACCCGTTGGAACTCGTCGAAGACCGCCCGGTGCTCGGAACGCGGCACGTGGATCACCGCGTAGTAGGACACGAGACCGTCGAAGCGGCGGTCACCGAACGGCAGCGCCACGAGATCGGCCTGCGCGAGGTGGGCGCCAGGACTGTGTGAACGAGCAAGACGGACCTGCGCCCTCGAGAGATCGATGCCGACAACCTCGAGATCAGCGCCCACGAGCTGCGTCATGACAGGGACGCCGGCGCCGCAGCCGGCGTCGAGCACCGCATCTCCGGCGCTCAGGCGCCCGACCAGCTCCGGGAGGAGCGCGAGGTCCCCTCCGGTCGCGCGCGCGGCGAGATACCGGTCTGCGATCTCGTCGTAGCCGCGGCGAACGACCTCGCGACGAGCATCATGCATGTACCAAGTATCACCGGCGTGCGTCCGCACCGCCTACGCGACGTCGCCGGCCTCCGGGCCGCGCTCTGACGAGTCTTCGCCGACGCTAGCGACCTCGTCGGCGGGCGCCTCATCCGGATCGAACGGGTCGACCGCTTCAGCCGCATCGATCGCATCAACCGCGGACGACGTGATGCGATCGTCGGCGTGCCATTCGCGCAGCTCCTCGCCGTGCTGGGCGGCGCGAGCCTGCACTTCCTCCAGCGTCTCCCGGTACTCGGCTTCGAGCTGGTCGCACAGCTGCTGGGTGTTCTGCAATTCCCGGCCGTACCACGCCTGGACCGCGTCTTGGTATTCGGTCTCCCAGCGTTGGCGGCGTTGCTGCGCCTCGTCTTCGGTTCCCCGCACGGCCTCCTCGACGGTGCGGTGATCCTCGGCTTCCCACCGTTGGCGCCGCTCGCGTGCCTCATTGGCCACCCGGTCAGCGATCTCCCGAAGGGACTGCTCGGCGTGGGCGATGCGCTCGGCTCGCTGCTCCTCTTCGCGTGCGCGCTGCTCGTCGGCCTCGGCCGTGGCGCGCTCCATGCCTTCATGAGCAACGCGCCGGTCTTCGGCCTCCCACCACGAGCGCAGCGCCTCCGCTTCCCGGCTGGCACGCGCCAGTGCTTCGCGCGTGGCGCGCTCGTCCTCGCTCTCCCACCACTCGCGGAGCTCGAGGGCTTCCCGGGCGGCGCGCGCCTCGGCTTCTCGGTACACGCGCTCTTCCTCGGAGATCCAGCGTTCGCGTAGCTCTCGAAGCTCTCGCGCCGCGCGCTCCTGGAATTCGCGCAGATACCGGTCGTCGTCCGCTGCCCAGCGCTGGCGCCGTTCGTGGATCTCTCGCGCCCGCTGGCGGCGCGCCTCCTGGTCCTGCAGCTCGGCGTCGCCCTCCAACCGGCGCCGGAGTTCCTCGGCCTCCTGGGCCACGCGCGCTTGCGCCTGCTCCTGCGCACGCTCGAACTCGGACTCCCAGCGACGGCGGAGCTCCTCGGACTCCTGGGCCGCCCGCTCCCGGGCCTGGACCTCGGCGCGCTCGTACTCGGACTCCCAGCGACTGCGCAACGCTTCGGACGCTTCGGCCCTCCCTGCGCGTGCCTCGGTCAGAGCCTGTTCCTCCTCTTCGTCCCAGCGCTGACGCCGGGCCTGGAGCTCGGGCTCACGTCGCTTCCGCCGTTCGCGCCGCGCCTGCTCGTCGTCCTTCGCCCAGCGCTCCCGAAGCTTGGCGAGCTCCTTCCGACCGGCCTTGTCGTCGGTGCGGAACCGGGCAGGTACCCACTCGGCCTCCTGCGCGCGCACATCCTCCAGACCCTTGCGGCGGACCGCCTCAGCTTCCGCTTCGACGCGCTCGTACTCCGCCTCCCACTGCTGGCGGCGCTCCCTCACCGCGCGCTCCCGGCGCTCTTGCGCCTCGCGCTCAGCTCGCTCGAACTCGATCTCGAAGCGCTGCCGCCGAGCCTGCGCGGCTTGCAGCGCGCGCTCGTCCGCCTCCCGCTTGGACCGTCCGTACTCGACGTCCCAGCGCTCGCGCGTGAGACGGGCTTCCTGCTCGACGGCAAGTTGCGCTTCGCGCAATGCCCGCTCACAGTCGGCATCGAGGCGTGCCCGGCGCTGGGCGGCATCCTGCTCGGCGCGCTCCAACCCTTGGTGCTCGGCGCGCTCGAACTCGGCCTCCCAGCGCTCGAGACGCCGTTGGGTCTCCCGCTCGAGGCGCGCTCGGGCCTCACCCAGTGCGTGGTCATACGCGCGCCGCCACCGCGCCCGCCGTTCCTCGGTCTCGCGCAGCGCTCGCTCGTGCTCGGCTTGCCAACGCGCCCGACGCTGATCGGCTTCGGCGACGGCTCGCTCCTGCACCTCGGCCTCGGCACGGGTGTACTCGGCTTCCCAGTGCGCTCGGCGCTGCTCCGCCTCCCGCACCGCCCGCGATCGCGCGTCGAGTTCGGCGCGTTCGTACTCGGTCCGCCACCGCTCCCGCCGCTCTTCGGCTTCCCGGGCCAGGCGCTCGTCGTCGGCCTGCCACCGCTCCCGGCGTTCTTTGGCCTCGCGAGCTTCGCGTTCCGTAGCGGCCTGCTCGGCGCGCTCGTACTCGGCGTCCCAGCGCGCCCGGCGGTCGTCCGCTTCGCGTGCGCGAGTCTCCTCGTTGTTCTTCGATTCGGCGCGTTCCAGCGTCTCCAGCTCGACCAGCCAGCGATCTCCGTCTTCTTCGGGCGACGCGCCGTTCGCTGCGGGCGCGGCGCCGTTCCCGCCCGACGGCACGCTGCTCGTGAGCGGCTCGACGTCGTCGGTGACCGCCAGCGGCGATTCGTGCTCGCTCACCGAGTCCTGCGCCTTATCCACAGCCTGTCTGGTACTACTCGAACCAGACACTCGTCAATGTCGGCACAGAAGACCGGTCCGAAATGGCGGATCGCCCGGCGGGAGCGCCGGCCCTCAGGACCCCGTCTCGGCGAGGAAGCCCCGCACGAGGTCGACGGTGGTCTCGGGATTGTCGCCGGCGGCGTGATGACCGGCGCTCCCGACGGTGGCAAGGCGCGCGTCCGGGATGAGCGAGGCGATCTCCTCGGCACCCTCGTTCGAGAGCACGTCGCTCGCCGCACCGCGCAGCACGAGCACCGGGCACCTGAGCGTCGTGGCCTCGTCGCCCATTCCGGCGACGAGCTCGCGCCAGCCACCCACCGGCGCCTCCGCGCCTCGGAGGCGGCGAGCGAACATGTGCTTCCACACCCAGCGCCCGTCCGGCAGCTCGCGAAGGTTGCGGCGCAGGTTGTCGGCATTCACCTGGCGTCGATGCGGGAGATACTCGGCCACCTCGACCGCTGCCTCCTCCGGCGACGCGAACGACTCGTGCTTCGTCATGAAGTCGATGATCCGGTTGACGCCTTCGTCCTCGAGGCGGTGGCCGATGTCGATGAGCGCGATGGCGGCGACGAGCCCGGGCCGGTCGGCCGCCAGCGTGAGGCTGACGATCCCGCCGAGCGAAGCACCGACGAACGCGGCACGTTCGATCCCGAACTCGTCCAGGAGCGGCGGGATCGTGGCCGCCAGCGAACGGCGGTCCATCTCGTCGACGGGGTCGGTGTCGCCGTGACCGGGGAGATCGGGCGCGAGCACATGGTGCGTCGGAGCGAGCGCAGCGCCGAGCTCCTCCCACATGTACGCGGTCTGCCCGCCGCCGTGCAGGCACACGACGGGCGGGGCGGCGCTGCGCCCCCACTCGAGGTAGTGGACCTGGCGCCCCTCGACGATCGTGAAGCCACTGCGCCCGCCGGTCGGGACGTCGTGGCGAGGCGCGAGGAACTCGAACTCGGCGTCGGCGGCGGTCACGCGCCGTTGGCCCGACCGAGGAGCCAGGCGGCGTTGTCCCGGTAGAGGCCGGGCGCGCCGGCGGGGTCGGACGTCGTGTCGTCGAGCGCGCGGTAGTCGTCGAGCGGCTGCGCGGTCCCTTCCGAGTGCGGGTAGTCGCTGCAGCACATGAACAGGTCACCCACGCGCTGGATGAGCCGTTCGGGACGCTCGTACGAGAACGCCGCCACGCGCACCTGGCGGCGGACGTACTCGCTCGGCGCCAACGGCATGTCGGCGACCGCTTTCCCGTGCAGCCGCGTCACGAAGCGCACACCGCCGTCGAGGTACATGAGGAACATCGGCAGCCAGACCGCCGACAGCTCGATGACGCCGAGGCGGAGCTCGGGTCGTCGCTCGAGCACGCCGTTCACGACCAGGTCGGAGATCGCGAGCGCGGCGGGCACCCACAGGAACACCGACGACAACACCGGGTTCGTAGGCTCGGGATCGCTGGCGTACCAGGCTTCGTCGAACGGCCGCTGCTGGTTCGCGACGTGGAACACGGGCGCCACGTCGTGCTCGATGAACGCGGCCCAGGCGCGGTCGAGATCGGGATGCGACAGCGGGCGGCCGTCGACGAGCGCCGGCGCGATCATCGCCAGGCGGATTCCCCCGGCGGCGAGCGCGGCGAGCTGCTGATCGAGCCAGTCGAGGTCGCGCAAGGTCAGGTGCGCGACCGGGTGGAGCCGTCCCCCGCCGTCGGCGGCAACCTCGACAGCCCACCGGTTCCACGCGCCCATGTTGGTCTTCGTGGCCTCGAGGTCGTGGACGAGGTTGTGCTCCCAGACCAGGCCGTAGTTCGGGAACAGGAATGCCTGGTCGAGGCCGAGACGGTCGAGCTCAGTGAGGCGCGCCGCCGGTTGCCAGTACGCGGCCGGGAGGGCCTCGTCGTAGGGCCGCGCGGGCGGCTCCCCCGCGAGCGCCCGCTGGAGCCGGGCGCCGACCTCGTCGGTCTCCCCGGGCACAGTCACGTCGGCGAGCACCATCCGCCGGCCGTGCCATTCGAGCCACGCGTTGCCGGCCGGGTCGTCGACGATCTGCAGCGCTTGGTCGCGGCTGGTCGGGTCGGCGTAGTCCGCCCACAGCGTCCGCGACTCGAAGAGGTGCTGGTCGCAGTCGATGACCCCCGTCGCGCTCACGCGGCGGCAGGATACCTGTCGCGGCCGGAGCCTGACACTGGCGTCAGTTCAC
>DASYQJ010000218.1:0-3721 GCA_036005605.1 Acidimicrobiia bacterium | reverse complement strand
GCGGGACCTCTCACGCGAGGGGATCGCGAACGCGTTCGCGAACCTCAAGAGCGTCGACACCGGTGGCCTGCGCAAGGCGCTCAGCTACGGGGCGACCTGCCAGGAGAAGGTCGGCGTGACCGGATCGACGATCTGGAAGATCGACACGACGCAACCCATCGCGCTCGCGACTGTCGGAGACGTCGATTCCAAGCTCGCGAAGGACTACAAGTACTGCGGATAGCTACACAGGCGGCGACGTGGGTCGGGGGCTCCGACCCACGTCGCTCGGACTTCTCGCCTCCGCCGCTTGCGGGGTAGAGCTTGAGGCGCGCGATCAGCGGTTCTCGGTTAGTACCTCCCACATCTCGAAAGCTTCGTCGACATCGGAGCTAAGGACCGCCGTTGCCAGTCCTACGGAGAGCGGGCCGACGTCGATGGTGACGACTCCGCTCGAGGCTTGAGCGGTATCTATGACCGTGCCGGTCGCATCGCGCAGGGTCATGCTGACGTTGGCTCCCGCCTCGAGGACCAGCGCGACGTGCCTCGTGCCGGTGTCCACCGCGAAGGTCAGGACGGTCGCGGCGCCTGCCGTCAGTGTCCCGGTGACTGTAGTGGCGACGTCGGCGGTGCCGACGCTCGTCGGCGTGACGATATCGCCGGCGGCGATGACGAACTCGTCGAGGTAGACCATGTCGCGGAGCGGGTCCGGGTTGTCGTTGAGCACGTCGATGCGCAGCGTGTGCGTACCGGGACCGGTGTTGCGGTGGAGGACGTTCACGCCGAAGGTGAGGTCCTGCCGACCGGTGCTGTCAGGATGCGTCGGATCCGTGGGTGGACGGAAGAGGTCGACCTTCGTTGGTTTCGCGCCGTCGAGCGAGACGTTGAAGTTGCCGCCGCGCGGCCCCTTCGCCGCGATGACGTCGATGGACGCCCCGCGGAACTGGAAGCTGAGATAGGCGCCCGACTTGAACTTGTTCGCCCCGACGTTGCGGCAGAGCGTGCCGCCGCCGGCGCGGCTGTCGGCGAGCGTGTGCCAGCCGCCGAATGTGGTGATGTTCTCGTCGGTGCAGTCAACCGTGGATGGCGGCTCTGCCTGCTGTTGGAGCGCCGCGTCGAAGGGGGGCGTCGCGTCGACGGTCCGCGCGGAGTTGGCGACGAGACCCGCAGTAGAGTTCGACTCCGAGGGCGCCGCGGTGGCGAAGCCCGTAACGCTGAAGAGCTGCGAACCCACTCCGAGGCCGAACTGGCTCGCGGGAGCGCGCAGCGTGAGCGCGCCGTGGCCGAGCGTGCCGGTCACGGTGAATCCCGTGTCGGTGACGTAGCGCGATCCGACCGTGGCGCCGGTGCCGTTGTCCACCTTGTCGTTCGTGTCGAGGCGCCCGCCGAAGAAGCGGACGGTGCCGTTCGCGTTGAACTCCATTGACAAGTGGAAGACGTCGTCCGCGGTAGCGAACCGAGCGATGTACTGGAGCCGTTCGGCGTTGGTGTCGGTCGGGAACGCGTTGTTGTACGCGGCGAGGTCGCGCGCCATTCCCGTTCGCGTTGCCTCCTGTAGTGGGAGGCGCACGACCAGCTCGCTCGCGGCGTTGGTGGAGATCGAGGCGCCGAGCAGGTCGAGCGAGGGCAGGTTCGGCGCGCCGGAGCGGTTCGGCCACGTGGCGTCGCCCGCGGGATCGGCTCGTGCGTTCTGCGGAATCGTGACGCGGATGTCGGGCGTTGTGGCCAGGAGCGAAGGGCCCAGGACGTTCTTGGCGAACTCCGCGAACGGTCCGTTCTTTGCGCCGTCGGTGAGGGTTGGGGCCGCGAGGCGGTTGTTGTTGTCCATGAAGACGACGCCGACGCGGCCTGCCTCATCGAACCCGAGGTCGGTCATGTCGAGGAGCGAACGGTCGAGGGGAGCGGTGCACCCGGTGCCGCCGGTGCAGATGTTGCCGCGGTGGACGACACGATGATTCACCTTGCCTGTCGACACGGTCATCGTCGTCCCGCGCACAAGAGCCAGCGCGTCCGGGATGATCCCGACATACGTGTTCCAGTGCGAAGCGGCAGCGCAGTTGTCGGATGGCCCTGGAGCGCAGTCCTCGCTGCCCATGTAGGTGATCGCTACGCGGCCGGAGTCGCCCGCGGTGACCTCGGGGAAGACCGTGCTGTTGACACCCGGCAGGGTCACGTTGGCTTTCGGCGTCCAGAACCTGCCCGGCCGGCCCGTCGCCGGGTTGTTTCGGGGGTCGTTGATCGGGGCTATGGAGAGGTACGTCACGCCACCGGCGACCCACACCATGTAGGCATTGCCGGCCGAGTCGATGGTGAGCCACGGGAAGATCGACGCCGTGTCGGAGGACACGACGTTCGATTCCCAGGCCAGCGGGTTCTGATAGTTCGGCGCGAAGGCGGTGGCGACGGTGACGCCGCCGCCGCCGCGATACGGCTGGTAGATCCAGCGATGCGCGGGGCCGCCGCTGTTGTCGACGCGCATCTGGCCACTCTGGTTGACGAGCAAGACCTGCGGCACCGACTGCGGCAGCGGCGTGCCCGTTTGGTCGATGGCCTGGATGAACTGGCCCAGCACCGGGACGTGGTACGACATGAAGGCCTCGACGCTGATCCCGGCCGCGAGCTGGAACGGGTCGACCCAGGCGAGCCACTGCCTGTCCACCCCGACCGCCGTGTTGGTGACGGCGTGATCGCGTGTGGCCGGGAACGTGTCGCCGTGATCGAGAGAGCTCCCGAGTCCTTCGTTCACCACGAGGCCCTCCTGGTCGAGGAAGAAGACGTTCCCGTTGACCAGGTTCACCTCGTTCTCGCTGTCGCCCCCACCGCCACTCAGGCAGTTGGGGCGGTTACGCGCCGCGCAGAGCGGATCGAAGAGGAGGCGGAAGCTGTCGCTGCCGTCGGTCGAGCGGCTGAGCTGGCTCGTTTGCGTGCGCGACGTCAGCGGCCAGTCGACGAAGATGCGTTTCGGGTCGAGTCGCCCCGCCACCGAACCCTTGACATTGCGCTCGAGCGTCGTCTGCGGCTCGGCGCCAAGGAAGTGGGCCGACACGATCGTTGACGGCGCGAACGCGACGGGTGTCGTGTCGAAGGTCACGGCGGGCGGCGGAGGCGTCGGTATGAAGTGGAAGCGCGATTGCGTGCTCGCCGCGTCGTAGTGCGTGGTGAGGCCCTGGCCGGTGTCGACGAAGCGAGGCACGACCTGGATCAGGAGCGTGTTCGCGACCGTGCCGCGCACCGGCACGGTGCTCGTGAACTCCTTGGGGACCGCGTTGATAGGGGTCAGCACCACGAAGCCCCGGCCGATGAGCTTCTCCGGTTGCACCGGGTTCGGGGCGCTGAAGTCGGGATCGGCGAATACGCTCACCTGGACCTCGGCACCGAGCGCCGTCGCCTCTGCGTTCGTGGTGCTCCAGAACCACTTGAGCTCGAGAAGGCCGCTCACCGAGCCAGTGAACGGGCCCTTCCAGAACGCAGCGAGCGGGTTGCCGACGAAGTCGCGGTTCGCGAAAGGACTCGTGGTCTGGGTGATCGGGAGGCTGCCCGTCGGCGCGGTGTCGTTGAAGGTGGCGGTGCCGCCGGGGGTGGTGGCCTTGTTCGCCTGGTCGGCAGCGACGCCGTGGAAATAACAGAAGGTGGAGATGGGACTGCAGTTCGAGACCGCGAGGGCGGTCTGGGCACCGGTCGGGAATGAGACGAGTGAGGCAACTGACAGTGCGAGTGCCGAGAGCAGGCCGAGCCAAGAGCG
>DASYQJ010000217.1:0-2296 GCA_036005605.1 Acidimicrobiia bacterium | reverse complement strand
CGACGTCAAACATCCCGGCGGCGCTTGTTCGCGGAGGCGATCTCCGGTTGACCGATCTCGCGATTCGCGGGCCGAATCGAACCGCGACTCCACGAACCAACTGGAACTACGGGCGATGACCGAATTTCTGAACCCGACGGGCAGTCCGCCTCTCCCGCCACGACGATCCTGCCGTTCCGCTGGACCGCGACGGCGTGGGCGAACTCGGCCTCGCCGAGATCGGTCTCTGCGAGGCCTCCTCCCGCGAAGCTCCGATCGAGCGATCCGTCGTCCGTGTTGCGAAAGACGCCGAAGTACCAGTGCGACGTAGCGTCCAGGATCTCGCCGGTGACGAGGATCTTGCCGTCGGACTGGAGTGCGACGTCCTCGCCGCCACGCGGTGGGTAGGTGTTCGGCGGCGACCGGACCTCCAGCGTGCGTACCCAGCCGTCGCCCGAGAAGCTCGGGTCGAGCTCGCCGCCTGCGGCCAGCGCCACGGCGGCCCAGGCCACGGCAACGATCGAGACCGCGGCGGTGCGCAGAGCACGTCTGGCAGTCGTCATGCGGCGAACCGCCTTTACCCGACGCGGCTCGGAAACGGTGTCGCTGTCGCACGCGCCTGGTTCGCACGGCGTAGACACGGGGTACACGTTGCCTATGCGGTGGGTCCTCGCAGCCGCTATGGCCGTCGCCCTCATGCAAGCGGGTGGGAAGGGCATCCCCTGGCACACGGCCCGTCCGTCCGACTCGGTCGCCAAGCCAAGCGCCCTCTCCGAGACCTGGGATCTGCGCGCGGTCTCCCCCAACGGCCGGCGCGCGATCGTCGTCCGCTTCTGGACGAAGGACAACCCCTACTACATCGAATGGCTCTGGTACCAGCGTGGACGCACCCCCACGGGCTACGCGACCCGGGTCGAGCTGGCGGCGCACGCAGGGCCCGGCGTGAGCATGAAGGAGCCGTTCGGGCACGGCTCGATCCGGCACACCGGTCAACGCTGGCTGCTCGATGCCTACGGATCACTGACCTGGAGGTTGCGCACCCACCTCGTGCTCCGTGCAGTCCGGCCCGGGATTACCGTAGGGCCGCTGCCCGCCTCCGCCGGCACTGCGGCGTGGCTGAGCATCGTCGCCACCGGGCTCGTCGACGGCGTCGTCGAGACACCGAGCGGCCGGATCAGGCTGCGCGGCTGGTACGGGGCGCACGTGCACGAGTGGGCGACCTACCGCCACCACTGGACGCAGGCCTACGTGCGCCGCGACCTCGCCCTGCTCTGGCGAAGCCAGCGCGACATCCGCCTGGTGTGGGGGCTCGAGCCCTACCGCCGACCGACCCAGGCGAACAGGCCGGACGACTCGCTCTGGCGCGGGATCCGCGCCCGGCTGGGCGGGCGACCGTCCGTCTGCGCCGCCCATGTACGCCGCGGAGGCCTGCAACAGGGAGCGCTCACCTACGCGCAGCCGACGACGACCCTGGCCGCACGCTGCCGCGGCTCGACGCTCTCCGTCTGGCATCCCGACGGCAAGGTCGGCGGCCACCCCTGGGAGACGGTCGAGACCTTCACCGGGCTCGCCACCTCGAACCTGGGCGGGGTCGGCTTTCTGGAGCAGACGATCCCCGGCACCTGAGAGGGCTACCAAACGGCGTTTCGGACTCTCATACCGAGGACGGCGGTGAAGGGGCGTCGGACGGACACTGACGCCATGCGCGGGTTGCTGTTCGCAGTTGTCCTGGTCGTCGCCGGCTGTAGCAGCGGCGCGACGACGACCTCCTCCCACGCTCCCGGTCGTCGGAGATCGAGCCGACCCTCTGCCGGCAGTGCGGAACCCACACGATCGTGCGCTACACGGCGCGGACGCTCGGGAAAGTCTGGTGGGGACTGATCAGCCTGCTCTTTGCGAACCCCTTCACGATCGTGATGAACCTGGTGGCACTCGTGCAGGCACGAAGGCTGTCGCCGCCGCAGCTCTCGTCGCTCTCCTCAGGTTCATAGTAGGGCGGGGATCGCCGGGGTTCAGAGGCCACTCCTATATCCGCTTCGTTTCGCCGAGATGGGAGTCTCTCCACGGTCACACGCCGAGCCGCATCCCGCAGACATCCCTGTGGGGTTCCAAAACTCGATCCCCGCACCGGGGAATCGCTGATTTGCAGGGAGGACGCGATTTTTGGCACCCCACAGGCGGTCATTGAGTTCACACGACCCGAGTTGTGGCTGCTACGGAACGCGATCTACGACCGGCTGCACGGGCCGTCTCCCGCGCTAAGCGAGTCGGAGTTCGAGACCGTCATGGGTATTCCGCGCCAAGACGCTGAGCGTGT
>DASYQJ010000216.1:0-4464 GCA_036005605.1 Acidimicrobiia bacterium | reverse complement strand
GACGGCACGCACCGCTTCGACCGCACGAAGGCGCGGGACGAGATCTTCTCGATCGACACGCCACCGCCGACCGTCAGCGGGTCGCTCCACATGGGGTCGGTGTTCGGGTACGCGCAGACGGACTCGATCGTCCGGTACCGGCGCATGCGCGGCGCCGAGGTCTTCTACCCGATGGGGTGGGACGACAACGGGTTGGCCACCGAGCGGCGGGTGCAGAACTACTTCGGGGTGCGGTGCGACCCGTCCCTGGCGTACGACCCGGACTTCACGCCGCCCGACAAGCCGGGCAAGAACGCGGTCCCAGTGTCGAGGCCGAACTTCGTGGCGCTGTGCGAACGGCTGACCCAGATCGACGAGCAGGCGTTCGAGGAGCTGTGGCGGCGGCTCGGGTTGTCCGTCGACTGGTCGTTGATCTACACGACGATCGGGGAGGGCGCCCAGCGCGTGTCGCAGCGCGCGTTCCTCCGGAACCTCGCCCGCGGTGAGGCGTACCAAGCCGAGGCGCCGACGCTGTGGGACGTCGACGACCGCACGGCGGTCGCCCAGGCCGAGCTCGAAGATCGTGAGCAGCCCGGGGCGACGCACCGGGTGCGCTTCGGCGGCGTCGACGGCGCGCCCGACATCGTCATCGAGACGACGCGGCCGGAGCTGATCCCCGCGTGCGTGGCACTGGTCGCCCATCCCGACGACGCGCGCTTCCGCGACCGGTTCGGCAGCGAGGTGACCACGCCCTTGTTCGGCGTGCGCGTCCCCGTCGTGGCGCACCGGCTCGCCGACCCCGAGAAGGGGACGGGCATCGCGATGATCTGCACCTTCGGCGACGTGACCGACGTGGTCTGGTGGCGCGAGCTGCGCCTTCCGACCCGGAGCGTCATGGGACGCGACGGCCGGTTGGTCCCCGATCCCCCGAACTGGGAGGCGACCGATCCCGACGCCGAAACGCGCTACCGCGAGCTCGGCGGGAAGACGGTCAAGCAAGCGCGTGAACGCGTGGTCGAGCTCCTGAGCGACGCGGGACGCCTCGAAGGGACGCCCGAGCCGATCACCCATCCCGTGAAGTTCTACGAGCGCGGCTCACGGCCGCTCGAGATCGTCACGACCCGGCAGTGGTACATCCGCAACGGCGCCAACGACCCCGAGCTGCGCACCGTCCTGCTCGAGCGGGGCCGTGAGCTGCGCTGGCACCCGCCGCACATGCGAGCGCGCTACGAGAGCTGGGTGGAAGGCCTCAACACGGATTGGCTCATCAGCCGGCAGCGGTTCTTCGGCGTGCCGTTCCCGGTCTGGTACTCGATCGGCGACGACGGCGAAGTCGACTACACGCACCCACTCCTCGCGCGCGAGGAACAGCTTCCCGTCGACCCGTCGAATGACACGCCCGACGGCTACGACGACGACCAGCGCGGCAAGCCCGGCGGGTTTCTCGGCGACCCCGACGTCATGGACACGTGGGCGACATCGTCGCTCACGCCGCAGATCGCAACGCGCTGGGAGGACGACGCCGACCTTTTCTCCCGCACGTTCCCGATGGACCTCCGCCCGCAAGGGGGAGAGATCATCCGCACGTGGCTCTTCGCCACGCTCCTGCGGTCGCACTTCGAGCACGGCACGCTGCCGTGGCGCGACACCAAGATCAACGGCTGGGTCCTCGATCCCGACCGCAAGAAGATGTCGAAGTCGAAGGGCAACGTCGTGACGCCGGTCGAGTACTTCGACCGGTTCGGATCCGATGCGGTGCGCTACTGGGCGCAGAACGGCCGGCCGGGCGTCGACACCGCCTTCGACGAGGGCCAGATCAAGATCGGCCGGCGGCTGGCGATCAAGATCCTGAACGCATCGAAGTTCGCGCTCGGGGTCATCGGCGACGACGCAGCCGGCAAGGTGACCGAGCCACTCGACCGGTCGCTGCTGCACACCATGCGCGGGCTCATAGTCGACGCGTCGAGCGCATTCGAGAGCTACGACTACGCCCGCGCCCTCGACGTGACCGAGCGCTTCTTCTGGAACTTCTGCGACAACTATCTGGAGCTCGTGAAGCAGCGCGCATACGGCGCCGTCGGCGAGCCCGGTGCAGGTTCCGCCCGCACGACGCTCGGGCTCGCGCTGTCGGCGCTGTTGCGTCTCTTCGCTCCCCATCTGCCCTTCGTCACCGAGGAGGTGTGGTCGTGGTGGCAGGACGGCTCGGTGCACCGCACGCCGTGGCCCGACGCGAAGGAGTTCGGCACCGTCACCGCAGGAGCGGAAGCGGATCCGGCCATCTACGCGGTGGCCGCCGACGTGCTGGGGGAGATCCGCAAGGCGAAGACGTCGCAGCAGAAGTCCCTGCGGGCCGAGGTCGATCTCGCCGTTGTTCGCGACACCGCCGAGCGGCTGCACGCGCTCGAGCCCGCGCTGGCAGACGTGCGCGAGGCGGGACGGGTACGGGCGCTCGAGCTCCTCGAAGCCGACGAGTTCGCGGTCGAGGTCGATCTCACTGAAGACGCGGCCTGACTTGGACATCGGCGCCGCCCGGGCCTGGCTCGACGCCCACGTCAACCTCGAGTCGACGGGGCTCCCGCCCGGCGCGGACCGGCGTGCCACCGCGCCGACGCTCGATCGCATCCGGGCGCTCGTCGATCTGCTCGGATCGCCGCAGGACTCGTATCCGGAGATCCACCTGACCGGCACGAACGGCAAGACGTCGGCTGCGCGCATGACGTCCGCGCTCCTCGAGGCTTCCGGCCTCTCGGTCGGCACGTACACAAGCCCGCACCTCGAGGAGGTCAACGAGCGCCTCGTATGGAACGGGCAACCGGTCGACGACGCGACGCTCGCTGAGCTCCTGTCCGGCATCGCCGAGATCGAGGCGCACCTTCCCGACCGGCCGAGCTACTTCGAGATCCTCACCGCCGCCGCGCTCGCGTGGTTCTCCGACGTCGCGGTGGACGTGGCCGTAGTCGAGGTCGGCGTGGGAGGCACGTGGGACGCGACCAACGTCGTCGACGGGCGCATCGCCGTCGTCACGAACGTGAGCGTCGACCACGTCGAGTACCTCGGCCCGACCCGCGAGCAGATCGCGACCGACAAGGCCGGAATCGTCAAGCCCGGCTCGACCTTGGTGCTGGGGGAGACCGATCCCACTTTGGTCCCGCGGTTCCTCGATCGCGGCGCTTCGGAAGTCGTCACTCGAGACGACAACTTCGGGGTGACGGCGAATCGCCCCGCGCACGGTGGGCGTGTCGCCGACCTGTTCACGCCGAGCGCCCGGTACGGCGGCGTGTACGTGCCGCTCCACGGTGCGTACCAGGCCGACAACGCAGCTGCTGCCTTGACTGCGGTCGAGTGCTTCCTCGGTCGTCCAGTATCTGAAGAGGTCGTGGCAGACGCGTTCCGCGCCGTGCGGTCACCAGGCCGGCTCGAGGTTCTCGGCCACCAACCGCTCGTGCTCCTGGACGGCGCGCACAACGTCGCCGGCGCCCACGCCCTGCAGGCGGCGTTGACCGAGGAGTTCCCCGAGTCACCGCGCACGCTGGTGATCGGTCTGCTGCGCGAGAAGGAGCCTCACGAGATGCTCGAGGCGCTGGATGCGAAGCACGCCGACCGGCTCCTGTGTTGCCGGCCGCCGAGTCCCCGCGCGCTCGACCCCGCCGTGGTCGCCGCCGCCGGCGCCGACGTCGGCGTCGACCCGGCCCGCATCGAGACGTTCGACACCGTCGACGACGCCGTGGCCCGTGCTCGGGCGGTGACTGACGATGACGCCCAGATCGTCGTGACCGGCTCGCTCTACACGGTCGGCGCCGCCCGGCACGCACTCGTGCACGGCGACTAATACTCATTGGCGCCGTCGCAAAGTCCGGCTCTGCGGCGACGGTCGGCGAAGCCGCCGTCGCCGCGTGTCGAACCACTAGGGTCTGCCGCCGATGAGTGATCGCACGCTGTTCCTCTGCAAGCCCGACGCGGTCGAGCGCGGTCTGGTCGGCGAGATCGTGGGCCGCCTCGAGCGGCGCGGCCTCACGATCGTGGCCATGGACCTGCGCCACATCGACGTCGAGCTCGCGACGGTCCACTACGCCGAGCACGACGGCAAGCCGTTCTTCGAGGAGCTCGTGACGTTCATCACGCGCGGCCCGCTCGTCGCGATGGTCGTCTCCGGTGGACCGGACACGTGGGAGGTCGTGCGAACGGTGATGGGCGCGACGAACCCGCGCGAGGCGGCGCCGGGAACGATCCGCGGTGACCTCGCCCTCGAGACGGGCGAGAACCTCGTGCACGGTTCTGACGGACCCGAGTCCGCCGAGCGGGAGATCGCGCTGTTCTTCCCCGATCTCGCATGATCCGCGTTTCGCGGAGGCCGCCCCGGTAGCTTGACCGCGTGAGCCGACCGTGGCTGTCCTCCGTCGTCGGGAACGACATGGCGGTCGACCTCGGCACCGCCAACACCGTGGTGTACGTGCGCGGCAAGGGGGTCGTGCTCGACGAGCCGTC
>DASYQJ010000215.1:0-16623 GCA_036005605.1 Acidimicrobiia bacterium | reverse complement strand
ATCTTCGGCGAGTTGCGGAACCGCCCGGAGGTCCGAGCGGTCATCTGGCGGGGCGAAGGCAAGTCGTTCTCCTCCGGCCGTGACGTCAGCGCGATCGGCGCGCACCAGACGCCGGTCTCGCACCACGAGCTCATGCGCCGGGGGCATCGGGGCATCCAGCAGCTGTGGGACCTCGATGCGCCGGTGATCGTCGCGTGCAAGGGCTGGGTGATGGGCGCGTCGTTCCAGCGCGCACTGTTGTGCGACGTGCGGGTCGCCGCCGAAGGCGCGCGCTTCCGCCTTCCTGAGCTGACGTACGGGGTCATTCCCGACACGGGTGGCATGGGGGCCCTGTTCGAGATGGCCGGCGCCGGCCTCGTCAGCGACCTCGTCCTCACGAGCCGGGTGCTCACTGCCGAAGAAGCACTGACGCACGGAGTCGTGAGCCGCATCGTGACGGAGGAAGAGCTGGATACGACCGTGCGGGAGATCGCCGAGCACGTTGCTTCGCTCCCTGCGGTCACTGTGAAGATGGCCCGGGAGGTCATCCGACACCTCGCGGTCCCGGCGATTCGATCGTCGATGGCCGACGAGATGATCTACCAGACGTTCATCAACAAGAGCGACGACATCGCAGAGCAACGCGCCGCGCGCGCCGAAGAACGCGCGCCGCGGTACACGGGCAGCTGACGCGCGAGCACACCGAAACGAAGGGGGACACGGTGACGGAGTTGATCGGCCTGCCGGAGCCGCCGCCGGTCGGTGAGTCGGCGCTCCCGGCCGGCACGTTCGACGGCGTGGGCGTGCTCGTCACCGGAGGTGGCACCGGCCTGGGCAAGGCCATTGCGACCGAGTTCGCACGGCTCGGAGCGGCGATCGTGATCGCGAGCCGCAAGGATGAGCACCTCGCCGCCGGACGAGAGACGATCGAGGCCCTCGGCGGGCCGGTGTTGACCGTGCAATGCGACATCCGTCAGCCCGACGAGATCGCCGCCGCGTTCGATGCCGCGGGGGCAGAGTTCGGGTTGCCCCGCGTGCTGATCAACAACGCCGCCGCCAACTTTCCCGTGCCGGCCGAGGACATGTCGCCCAACGCGTGGCGCACCGTCGTCGACATCACGCTCAACGGGACGTTCCTGTGCTCGCGCGAGTTCGCCCGCCGGCACCTCGCGGCCGGGTCACCCGGGTCGATCGTGAACGTCGGCGCGTCCTACGCCTGGACCGGCGGCCCCGGCTTCGTCCATTCGGCGGCGGCCAAGGCAGGTGTGAAGAACCTCACCGAGTCGCTCGCCGTCGAGTGGGGCCCGTATGGCATCCAGGTCAACGCGCTCGTTCCCGGACTCTTCCCACACGAGGACATGACGGCGGACATCCGCGGCAACCTCGATCGCACGAGTGACAAGGACCCGTGCCAGCCGGCGATGCGCGTGGGTCAGCTTCAGGAGCTCGGGTGGGCGGCAACGTTTCTCGCCTCGCCGTACGGCCGGTTCATCTCGGGGCACACACTGGTCGTCGACGGCGCCAACTGGCAGCGCCGCACTCTCACCAACCCGCCCGTCACCACCGTGCGGGAGCAGATGGGCAGAGGACCCTTTTCCGAAAGCGGCAGCTGAGACCCGGAGGCGGCGTTGCCGAACGACGACGCGACACGATCCAACCGTCTGCTGAAGGCCCTCCCCGAAGAGGACTACGAGCGCCTCCACGCGCACCTTCGACCCCACGCGGTGGAGCAGAAGCAGGACATGGGCGAGGCGGGCCAGCGGATCGCCGAGGTCCACTTCCCCGTCGACGCGGTCGTGTCGATCCTGACCCGGATGGACGAAGGCCCCAGCGTAGAGATCGCCACGATCGGTAACGAAGGGGTCGTCGGCTTGACCGTCGCGTGGGGCGGCGACGCCATGAACCCGCGGGAGGTGGCGACGGTGCAGGCCCCGGGCGAGGTCGTGAGCATGGACGCCGGCGCCTTCCGAGCCGAGCTCCGGGAGCAGGGAGCACTTGCGTCCTTGGTCGAGCGCTACACCCTCGCGTTCTTCAGCCAGGTGTCCCAGCAGGTCGCCTGCAACGGCCTCCACTCGGTCGAGCAGCGCTGCGCCCGCTGGCTGCTGTTGACCCACGACCGGGTGGGAACCGACGAGTTCCCGATGACCCACGAGTTCCTCGCCCAGATGCTGGGCGTACGGCGCGCCTCGGTGACCGTGACCGCCGGAACCCTGCAGCGGGCCGGTTTCGTCGAGTTCTCGCGGGGGCGGGTGGCAGTCGTCGACCGGTCCGGTCTCGAGGGCGCGGCATGCGAGTGCTACGCCGTGACCCGGGAGGTCTACGACCGCCTTCTGCCCTGAGTCTCAGCCCCCGCAAGGGGGTTCAGGGAAATGTACGCTTCCGTACGAACGGGTGTACGGTGGCGTACGAAGGTTTCGAACGGCTGGTGAGCAAGCGGCTGCGCCGCCCGATTCCCTCGCCGTTCCGCTGCTGACACACTCGGATCTGGGTTCCCCCAGCGGTTCTGCGCCCCTTCTGGAAGGAGGCGCTCATGGACGAACCGCGCGAACCCCTCGCAGACGAGTTGTCAGACCTCGCCGGTCTGCTGCAGACCGATGAATCCCTCGAGACGATGCTCGGCCACGTCGCCGCCATCGCGGTGCGGGCCATCCCGGCGTGCGACGCCGCCGGCGTCACCCTCTTCGAGCACGATCGCGTGACCACGGCAGCGGCGTCGGGCCCGCTGGTACAGCGGGTCGACAACCACCAGTACGCCACCGACGAGGGTCCATGCCTCGAAAGCCTGCGGTCGGGGGAGATCCGACGGAGCCCGTCGCTGGCGGAAGACACGCGGTGGCCGAAGTTTCGTGGACCGACGCTCGACGAAGGTGTCGTGAGCTGTCTGTCGCTCCCGTTGGTCATCGGCAATCACGGAACCGGCGGGGTGCTGAACCTCTACTCCCAGAACCGTCCTTTCGAAGAATCCGATGAGGTGATAGGCCGCCGGTTCATGCCTCCGGCATCGGTCGCGGTCGCCAACGCACGCGCCTTCGCGAAGGCGCATGCGGTCATCGAGCAGCTGCAAGAGGCGCTCCAGTCCCGCGACGTGATCGGCCAGGCCAAGGGCATCATCCAGGTACGCGAGCACTGCGGCCCCGACGAAGCGTTCGAACGCCTCCGCGACCTCTCCCAACACCGCAACATCAAGCTGCGCGACCTCGCCAAGGCCGTGGTGGAGTCTCCCGACGATATTCTCGGCGGGTGACACCCGAGGATGCGGAGGGCCTCGCACGGCTCTCCGAGATCCTCGTGTTCGAACAGCCCCTCGATGGCACCGCCCAGGATGTCATCGATCTCGCCCGTGACTCGCTTGGTCAATGCGACGGCGTCGGCATCCAGGTGCTCGACGATGGCGGTATCGCCGCTCGCCGGACGACGGACGCCCGCAGCTTCGATCTCGACGCCCTCCAAGACGAGCTCGATGACGGCCCGTGCGTCGAGTGCTTGCGCGACGGCGAGCGCCATGACCTCGAGCCCGTCACATCCGACGAGCGATGGCCGAGGTTTGGTCCGTCGGCCCGCCGAGTCGGGCTGATCGCATGCGCGGCCCTCCCGCTCATTGCGCACGGCGAGCACATCGGGGTGCTGAACCTCTACGCATGGCCCGCGGTCGGGTTTGCCGGCTGGGATCGCCCGAAGTGCGCGATGTTCGCCGGCCGCGCATCGCAGTTGCTCGCGAGCGCGCGGGCCTACGCGCGAACCCAAGTCCTCATCGGCGAGCTCGAAGCGCGCCTCGCTGCCATCCCCGCCACTTGAGAAGGGTGCGCGCCGGCTCCTAACCGATCTTGTTCAGGAACGGCGTGAGGTTCCGGAGGAACTCGTTGTTCGGGCTCGCGCCGGCGGGGTCGTTGTGCGCATAGTCAGCCTCTCCGTTCACCACGACGAGCTGGTCGTGCGGGATGCCGGACTGATCGGCGAGGATCGTCGCGCCGTCCAGCACGCGTTGCCCCCCGAGGGCGGCGCCGAAGGCGTAGATCCGGAGCCGCTTCGGCAGATCGCGGCCGTGCGTCGCATGTACGTCCAGGATGCTCTGCGTGTCGTTCGCGTTCCCTGCCGCCACGGCGCCCGAGTCGATCGTCAGCCGCTGCGGGTGGTACCAGGCGGTGCCGTCGCGGCTCTGGAGACCCCAACCGGAGAACATCTCGGCGTAGCGCGTGATCGGCGTCAGGGCGCCGGTGCCGTCCCAACCGCGCGGATCGCCGCTCTCCTTGAGTTGGCCGAGGTGCGCCTGGGCGGCGCGCAGGCCCATGGGTGACGTCTTGACGTCGAGGGCGTACCCGTATTGCCCCTCGTTGGTCGGCGCAACCGGCGGCTTCAGGTTGGCGGGCAGCGCCGGCCACGCGTAGCCGAGGGAGGGGTCGTTCGGCGCGATCTTCACGCCGGTCGAGCCCGTCGCGTTGAACAAGCCGGCGTACGGCGCGGGGATGCCGCCGAACGTGAGCCACGGTGAGCCGTTCAAGAGCGCCTGCAGCTGCAGGTTCGCCTGGTCGGGGCTCGACGGCGTTGGGCTGCTGCCGCCGTCGATGAACACGAGCCCCGAGAGGTCCTTTGCCCCGGGCTTCCCGTTGAAGTCCCAGGTGGCATACGCGGTCGTGATCGACCCCCCCAGCGAATGGCCGCCGAGCACGACCTTGCCGCCTTCTTTCTTGGCTGCCTCGACGACGCGCCGCATGTCCTCGACTTCGACATTCATGCCCCAGTCACGGGCGAACGCGACGTCGGCGTCCGGGATGAATTGGAAGTGCTTCGTGATGCTGGGATCGGTGACGAAGCCCAGGTAGTAGTCGAACAGCTGTTGCGGAGTGGCCTTGCCCTTCTTGGCCTGATTCAGCACCGAGTGGTCCTCGAGGAAGTTCTCCCGGCGCTCGATGGCCCAGACCTGCCAGCCCTTCGACTTGCGGACGATGTCCTTCGCCAGAGGCTCGAAGTAGGCCGCGCTCGCGGAGGTGCCGGGCACGAGGACGAGGATGTTCTTGGCGTCGCTCGGGCCGGTCTTGATGACGCCGACCTTGTTGTACTTGGCGGGCGTTCCCGGCGCGTTGAAGCCCTGGAGCTGCTCGAACTTGACGTCGATCTTCTGCTCACCGGCCGCGTCCGCGGACGGCGCGAGCGTCGTCGCAGCGAGCACTACCGCCGCGACGATCAACATGAGCCTTCTGGCGGTTGCGGTCATTCGTGTTCCTCCTCGAGGAAGTCGACGATCGATCGAGCGAAC
The DNA here is from genome assembly GCA_036005605.1 of Acidimicrobiia bacterium. GTDB lineage: Bacteria > Actinomycetota > Acidimicrobiia > IMCC26256 > JACDBD01 > JALZAA01. The sequence continues at coordinate 11,390 of DASYQJ010000215.1, read as the reverse complement.
GCGGGGTCGTACGGAGCCCCCAGGTGGTCGCCCGCCACGGTCACCGACCGGGCGGACGGCAGTCGCTCGGCGAGCTCGCCCGGCGACCGGATGAGCGTGTCGTCGGCGCCCGCCACGACCAACGTCGGGACCGTGATCGCGTCGAAGCGCACCGAGTATCTCAGCGCGTCGGACCGGCTCAGGGCGGCGAGCGCGTGGCGGTCGGCGCCAGTGAAATCCGCGAACTCGCGGAATGCCTTCCCGGCGATGTTGTCGATCGACGCCGGGTCGTCGGCCAGGAGCGCGGCGGCGATGGCCTCGGGCGACCGGCCGCCGGTTCGCGGCGGGGTGACGGTCGCGCCAACACCGCCGAGCACGAGGGCGCGGGCGCGCGGCTCGTCGGGAACCAACCGGGCTGCGACCATCGAGCCCATCGAGTAGCCGACCACGTCGACCTGCTCGACGGCGAGGTGGTCGAGGACTGCCTGCGCGTCCCGCACCATAGCGTCGCCGGCGTACCGGTCGCGGTCGTGCGGCTTGTCCGACGCGCCATGACCCCGGGCGTCGGTCGCGATGACGCGCCTTCCTGCGCCGGCCAGCGCGTCGATGACGCCCGGACGAGCCCAATTGAGGATGTGGTCGGCCGCGAAACCGTGCAGCAAGAGCACCGCCGGTCCCGAGCCCTGCACGGCGTAGGCGATACGCGCTCCGTCGAACGAGCGGACGTGGTCCACGTGCGTCTCCTCGGCGGCCGCTCGCCGGCTAGGCACGGAGAGAACGCTCCGTCGCGGACACGAGCTCGGCGCTGAGCGCGTCGAGATCGAGCGAGTCGGGATCGGTCACGGCGAGCAGCGAGATGCCCCGAAGCGTGCCGATCAGTAGCGCCGCCTGCGCCTCCGGGTCGATGTCGCGCCTGACCTCACCGCGCTCGATGCCCTCGCGTAGGTAGTGCTCGACCATCGAGCGGACGTTTCGGTGTAGCCGGTTGATCGCGGGGAGGAACGCCGGCTCCGAGCCGAGGGCTTCACCGAGAAGTACGCACGCGGCGCGGACTTGGAGCTCGGGGCCACGCAGGCCGTCGACGTAGACGCGCAGCCAGATGAGCAACGCGGGCAGGCCTTGGCGTTGCTCGAGCGCGGGCTCGAACAGCCGGGTGCGGAACCGCTCCACGAGGTAGTCCGCCAGCGCGAGGAGCAGGCCCTCCTTCGAGCCGAACAGGTACGTCGGCAGCCCCCGGCTGCATCCGGCGGTGGCGGCGATGTCGGTGAGACTGGCGCGGGCGGTGCCGCGGGTCGCGACGAGCGTGGCGGCCGCTTCGAGGAGCCGTTCCTCGGACGCCGCCCGCCGCTCCGCCTGCGTGCGCCGCGGCCTCGCTGGCCGGTTCCGTGCAGCTGCCCGCTTCGCCAGCGCCGGCACGAGCCCCCCGATCCGCCGTCTCAGTTCCTGACCCGGCGTTCAGCATATGTTGACCGGCCGACCAACAACAGGGCGGACGGCAGGCGCTGCATAAGCTGCCGACGATGGAGATGCGCAAGCTCGGGTCGCTCGAGGTCACGCTGGTCGGGCTGGGGTGCAACAACTTCGGGATGCGCATCGACGAGGGGCGCAGCGCCGCCGTCGTCCACGCCGCCCTCGACGCCGGCATCAACCTCTTTGACACCGCCGACGTCTACGGCGGCACGCGCTCCGAGCAGTACCTCGGCCGCGCGCTCGCCGGCCGGCGCGACGAGGCGGTCGTCGCCACCAAGTTCGTCGCCCCGATCGACGACGACCCGAGCCACGCCGGCGCCGGTGCCCGCTGGATCGCCGAGGCGGTCGAAGGCAGCCTGCGGCGTCTCGGCACCGACCGCATCGACCTGTACCAGCAGCACGGGCCCGATCCCAACGTGCCCATCGAGGAGACGCTCACCGCGCTGGACCAGTTGGTGCGCGACGGGAAGGTGCGCGAGATCGGCAACTCCAACTTCTCGGGTGAGCAGATCGACGAGGCCGAATCAGTCTCGGAGCGTCAGGGCCTCGCCCGGTTCGTGAGCGCGCAGAACCACTTCAACCTGCTGCACCGGGAGCCGCTGCAGGACGTCGTTCCGGCCTGCGTTCGGGACGGCCTCGGCGTCCTGCCGTACTTCCCGCTGGCGAGTGGACTCCTCACCGGGAAATACCGGCGCGGCGCGCCCGCGCCCGAGGGCACGCGTCTGTCGCAGCTTCCCGAGGAACGCGCCTCTCGTGTCATGTCGGACCGGAACTTCGACCAGGTCGACGAGCTGAGCGCGTTCGCGGCCGAGCGTGGTCACACGATCCTCGAGCTCGCGTTCGCGTGGCTGGCCGCGCAGCCGGCGATGACGTCGATCATCGCCGGGGCGACGACGGCCGAGCAGGTGGCGGCCAACGTCGCCGCGGTGGACTGGCAGCTGTCGGACTCCGATCTCGCCGAGCTCGACCAGCTCCTCGGTGCCGACGACGCGAACTGAGGCAGTGGTCGACGACCTGATCGATCTGGACACCGGCGCGCGCTTGCACTACCGCCGGATCGGCGTCGGCGAACCGCTGCTGCTTGCCATGGGGACCGCGGCGTCACTCGGGATGTGGAAGCCCGTAGAAACGTCGCTCGCCGACGGTTTCGACCTCGTGAGCTTCGACTATCGCGGGCTCGGCGAATCCGAACGCGGGAACGGCACGATCAATGTCGCGACCCTCGCCGAGGACGCGCACGCGCTGCTCGAATCACTGTCGATACCGCGCGCCCACGTCCTCGGCTGGTCATTGGGCAGCGTCGTTGCCCAGGAGCTCGCGCTCTCGCACCCGGAGCAGGTCGCGTCTCTCGTGCTGTACGGAACGTGGGGCCGCCCCGACGGCGTCATGGCCGCGCTGATGACCGCGCTCAAGTACCCATGGGAGACCGGCGACCTCGCTACCGCGCTCGCGACTCTCGGCGTCGTGTACTCGGCTGAGTTTCTCGCGTCTGACGAGTTCGCCGAGTTCCTCGCGTGGACAGCGCCTCTCACCCCGACGACACCCGAGCAGATTCAGACCGTTGCCGAGCAATGGGAAGCCGATATCAATTTCGACAGCCTCGATCGCGTTGCCACGATCGCTGCGCCGACGCTCGCGCTCACGGGCGAGCACGACATCATCACTCCGCCGCGCCACGGCCGCGCCGTTGCCGAGCGCATCCCCGGCGCGACGTTCGAGCTGATGACAGGCACCGGGGCAAGTCACGGCCTGATGTTCGAGCGCACCGACGACTTCCTGCGCACGGTCCTGTCGTTTCTCGAGCAGCACCGCTCAGGAGCTAATCGATCTCACAGCTAGTCGATTTCGTCGCCGACGTCCTCGCCCGCCTCCGAGCGGTCTTCGTCCATCAGCTCGAGCTCGAGCGCTTCCCGGCGGGTCTGAGGATCCGGATTGCGCTCCGCCGCCTCCTCTTCCAGCTCCTCGGCTTCCTCTTCGCTGACGTGCTCGCGGTTCTTCTCGCCGTCCTTCTCGCGGTCCTCGTCTCGGTCCGTCATCGGGTCAGCCGAGCTCGGGGCTCACCAGGCCGATGAACGACACCATCTCGCCGGGGTAGCCGCCGAGGTTGTGGGTGAGGCCGATGCTGCGATCGGTGGTGATCTGCCGCTCCTCCGGCGCCTGGTGGCGGAGCTGGAGCCAGGCCTCGAACATCATCCGCAGCCCCGACGCGCCGACCGGGTGGCCGAAGCTCTTGAGGCCGCCGTCCGGGTTCACGGGGATCTCGCCGTGCAGGTCGAACGTGCCGGCCAGTACTTCCTTCCACGCCGTCCCTCGCTCGGCAAACCCGAGGTCCTCCATGATGAGCAGCTCGGCGGGCGTGAAGCAGTCGTGCACCTCGGCCATCGCGATCTCACGGCGGGGGTCGGTGACGCCGGCCTGCGCGTACGCGTCGGCGGCGGCCGCCTCGATCTCGGGGAACGAGGTGTAGTCGTAGTCGGGGTCGGCGTTGCCGCTGCAGTTCCCGGCCACGAACGACAGCGCCTTGATGTAGAGCGGCGAGTCCGTGTACTTGTGCGCGTCCTCGGCCCGGACGACGACCGCCGCCGCGCTCCCGTCCGCCACGCCCGAGCAGTCGTAGACGCGCAGGTCGCCGGCCATGAGCGGCGAGGCACAGATGGTCTCGGTGCTGACCTCACGGCGGAACTGCGCCCGCGGGTTGCGGGCGCCGTTGTAGTGGTTCTTCGCCGAGATGTGGGCGAGGACTTCGCGCATCTCCTCGGCGTCGACGCCGTACCGCTTGGCGTACGCGGGGACGCACATCGCGAACATCGCCGCCGCCGTGAGGGTGCGACCGGTGCCGTCGGTCGGTGTCTTCCCCGCGCCGACGAGCCCCTGGTAGCCGCTGTCCTTCACCTTCTCGACGCCGATCGCCATCGCCGTGTCGTAGGCGCCGCTCGCCACCGCGTACGCGGCGCCCCGGAGGGCCTCCGAGCCGGTCGCGCAGAAGTTCTCGACCCGGCTGACGGGCTTGTTCTGCAGCTGGAGCGGACGCGCCAGCGCCATGCCCGACATGCCCGACATGGCGGTGCCGAGCCAGTACGCGTCGACATCGTCCTTGGCCACGCCGGCAGATGCGAACGCCTCCTCGGATGCGTCGACGAGCAGATCGTCGGCGCTCTTGTCCCAGTGCTCGCCGAAGCGGGTGCAGCCCATCCCGACGATCGCGACCTGGTCCTTGATGCCGTGCGATGCCATTTCTCCGGCTCCTAACGGTCGGTTCGGATCGGCCTGGCCTTCCAAAAGTAGTTGTGGATGCCGTCGGCGGTGAACAGCTTGCGGAACGTCATCTCCACCCGGTTGCCGATCGTGAGCTCGTCGGCCTCGACGTCGGTGAGCTCGATCGGGAGGCGGCCGCCTCCGTCGAAGTCGACGACGGCGAAGACGATCGGCGGGCTCGGCGAGTACGCGATGCGGTCGATCGTGAACGTCGCGATCGTCCCGGGCACGTCGCTCATGGGCGCGCGCTCCATCTCGTCGATGGCGCCGCCCTCGCGCGACACGCGCGCGGGTGGGAGATGCAGCGCGCCCGTCGACTCGTCACGTGACCCGACGAACGCGTACTTCCAATCCCGCGTGCGACCGGCGACGGCGGCGGAGATGCGGTCGGGCTCGGGCCGGCGCGGCGGGTCCACCGTGACGACGCGACGCCACGAGAGGAAACGGCTGTAGGGGAGGACGCCGCTGTTCTCGACCTGCGCCGCCACCGGGCGCGCCGAGGCGTAGGACGCGACGGCATCGGTGGCGCGGAACACGAGCACGTCGGCGCCATCGACCAGCGAGACCACCGCGATGACCTGGCCGGGCTCGGCCGTCTCGAGCGCGGCCGCGAGCAGCAGTCCCGCGTGCGCGGTGCCGGTGTTGCCGACCGTGGCGGCGAGATCGTCGACGACGGCCTCCTGCGCGACGCCCAGCCGGCGGGTGAGCGAGCGGATGGCCCGCGCGTGCGTGCCGGCCATGATCAAGCGGTCGACTTGCTCCGGCGTGAGCTCGGCGGCTTTGAGCGCCGCGTTCCACGCCTGCTCGCCCAGCGGCACGTACTTGGTCTCGCCGAAGCGCTCTTCCCATTGCTTCACGTTCGCGTCGCCCGGCGTCCGCCAGCGGTCGACGAACTCCTCGGTCGCCGACGCCGCCCCCACGAGCTCGGCGATCACCGGTGCCGTGTCGTCGTCGCCGACGAGGAAGGCGGACGCGCCGTCGCCTCCGGCCGCCTCGTCGGTGCTGGTCGGGAGGCCGCCGCGCAGGTCGGCGCTGACGACGAGCACGGGCTCCCGGCTGTCGAGCGCGGCACGCAGGGATCCGACGCCCGAGCGGACTGCACCGCCCGTGTCGATCGCGGGAGAGCTCTGGTCGAGGCGGAGCGCGGCGTGGATCGTGGTGGCGTTGGTCTTCTCGAGGTACGCCGGGTTGGCGGTCGCGAACCACAGCGACCGGGGCTCGGTGCCCGCCGGCGCGCCCTGCAGCGCGAAGCGAGCGGCCTCGACGCCCATTGTCGTGGTGTCCTCGTCGTACGCCGCGACCGAGCGCGTCCCCCGTCCGCCACCGCTCCCGAAGAACGCCGCGATCTCGGACCGGTCGAGCCGTCGGTACGGCACGTATCCGCCGGCGCTGATGATGCCTCGCACGGCTGGGATTGTAGGCGCCACCTAGAGTGCACCTATGAAGCTCGGAGAGAGCCGTTGAAGCTCGGAGAAAGCCGTTGAAGCTCGGAGAGAGCCGTTGAAGCTCGGAGAGGTAGCCAACGCCGACGCTCAGCGGTACGGCAAGCCGCTTGACGGTGTCCGGGTGCTCGCCGCCGAGCAGATGCAGGCGTTGCCGTTCGGGACCCAGCTGATGACCCGCCTCGGTGCGGAGGTGGTGAAGGTCGAGCATCCCGTCCACGGGGAGTCCGGCCGTGGCGCGCTGCCGGCGATGGAGGATCCGCAGGGCCGGCGCGTAGGCGCGACGTTCCTGCGCAACAACCTCAACAAACGCAGCGTCGGCCTCGACATCAAGAGCGCGCGAGGCCGCGAGCTGTTCCTGCAGCTGGTGCCGCACTTCGACGTGGTGGCCGAGAACTTCAAGGCCGGCGCCATGGCGCGCCTCGGCCTCGGCTACGAGGACGTCGCCAAGGTGGACCCGAAGATCATCTACCTGTCGATCTCGGGTTTCGGCAACACGGTCGAGACGCCGTACGACTGGCCGGCGTACGCGCCGATCGTCGAGGCCATGTCGGGCATCTACGAGTACAAGCGGCCGGAGGACCAGCCGCCGATCCCGGCACCCGCCGGTGCGCTCGGCGACATCGGCACGTCGATGTTCGGCGTCATCGGCGTACTGGCGGCGCTGCGCCATCGCGACCAGACCGGCGAAGGGCAGTACGTCGACGTCTCCATGTTCGACGCCATGGTCTCGATGACCGACCTCGTCACGAACTTCTGGTCGATGGGCCTGCGCCCGGGCGGCCCGGGTCCGTTGCTGATCATGGACGGGTTCCGCGCGTCCGACGGCTGGTTCATCATGCAGGTCGGCCGCGAGCACCAGTTCGAACGTCTCGCCGCCCTCGTCGGTCATCCGGAGTGGGTCGACGATCCGCGCTTCGCGACCCGCCAGGGTTGGCGCGAGCACCTCGAGGACGTGATCCGGCCGGCGGTGGAGGAGTGGGCGTCGACGAGGACGAAGCTCGACGCCTGCCACGAGCTGAGCGCGGCCGGTGTCGCTGCGGGGCCGAGCAACACCGCCGCCGACGTGATCGCCGACCCCCACGTCGAGGCGCGCAACATGCTTGTCGAGCTGCCGCGCACCGATGACGTCGACGACCCGGTGCTCATCCCCGGCAACCCGGTGAAGCTGTCGAAAATGGCCGAGGGCCCCGAGACGCGCGTCCCTTGGGTCGGCGAGCACACCGACGAAGTGCTTCACAAGGAGCTCGGCCTCTCCGACACCGAGCTCGCCGACCTCCGCTCCGAAGGCGTGATCGGCTAGCCGGCTGCTCGTCGATCGCGCCGTCACGGCGGGACGAGGTCGCGATCGCCGTTCACGCTCACGACCTTCCATCCCTGGTACGTCTTCAGCGCATGGTGGTGCGAACAGAGCCGCCACAAGTTCTCGATCTCGGTCGCGCCATGGTCTTCGATCGGAACGACGTGGTCGATCTCGAGGAAGTGATCGTTCGCGCACCCAGGCACACCGCACGTCGGGTAGCGCGTCTCGAGCGCTCGGCGGAGCTTGGTGGGAATGGTCCGCGTCGGACGTGACACGGCGGTGATGTCGTCGCCGTCTCGAGTCATCACGGTCACGGACGCGTCATCGAGCAACGCCCGGGCCGTCTTGACCGGAACCGGACCGATGCCGACGATCTCGCACCGTTCACGGGGCTCTGCGTGCCCGCGAGCGAGCGCGGCAGTGTCGACCACGGCGCGGACCTCAACGGGCTTGCACGGTCCTTCGCCGGCCAGAGCGACGAGCGCGTCGGCTGCGTAGGCCGCGTGCGGCTCGCGCCGACCGGCGCGGCGGGCGTCCCGGAAGATCCTGCCGATGTGCGCCTTCCACGCGGCGTCGAATCGCGCCCCGGCATCCGGTGCCAGGCGCGCCTCGAGGCGGTAGACGCCGTCGGGGTCGGTCCAGCTGTGCGCGCGCCGCTCGACGTGCAGGCGCCTCGCCCACGCGGCGTCGTCTGCCTCTGCACCGGCGCGCACCTCGCGGCAGCGGTCGCGCAGGCCCTTCACGCCCGTCCCGGCTGCAGTCTCCAGCAGGGCGGACTCGGCGGCGGGATCGGCACCGGCGGCGCTCGTGATCTCGGCGGCCTGGGTCGGCGAGAGCTGCCCGGCCCGGAACGCGGCGTCGGTCTGCGGCAGGTGTTCGAGCGCACGCGCCGTCTCCAGCGCTCGGCCGGCGGCGCCGACCGTCTCACCCGTTGCCTCGGCCACCCAGTGCGCGGCGCTGCGATGCCCGCCCTCGCGCCACGCATTCGTCTCCTCGACACGTCGCGCGCCAAGTGCCTTGATCGCCGAACAGATCCGCTCGCCTCGAGCCGCAAGCTCGACGAGCGCGGAAGCGGCGCGTCCGTCGAGGCAGTTCGGATCGAGTGCACGCGAGACAGCTTCGAGATCGCCGACGGCCCGACGTACCTGGTCGAACACGCTCCCTCCCGGGCAGAAATGTGGTCCGGGGAAGCGTCGGGGAAGTAGTTGCAGTGTAGCGAACATACGTTCGTTGTCAAGCTCGTCCCGATGAATCCCACTCCCAGGCATCGTCGTATCTCACGAGACATCAGCTTCGGTACGGCGCGCGCTACAGAGTGATCAGGAGCGAGTCATGGTGATCGTCTCGGGAAGCATCTACGTACGGCCTGGCCAGAGGGACGCTTTCCTGGCTGCCTCCATGGAGGCAGTTGCCGCGGCTCGTAGTTCCCCCGGCTGTCTGGACTTCGTCGTCGCGGCAGATCCAATCGAGCCCGACCGGGTCAACGTCTACGAGCAGTGGGAGTCCGAAACACAGCTCGAGGCATTTCGTGGCGATGGACCAGGCGGCGAACTGTCATCGGACGTCGTGAAAGCCGACGTGTCCAGGCACCAGATTTCGTCATCGGGCCCGGCCTAGACATGCTCCTGATGGCCGTGCCGCGATTCCGCGCCGGCGGCTAGCAGGCCTCGTCGCCGTCGGGTGTCGGCGCCATTCGGCCGAGGGCGGCGGCGAGCGTCTTCGCCTCCTCGTCGCTGAGGTGGCGGCCGAAGTGCTCGGCGACGCCCCGGAGATGGACGGGCCGCGCCTGCGCCAGCGCCCGCTTCCCCTTGGCGGTCAGGGCGGCGTACATCGAGCGCCGGTCGGTCGGACACGCCTCGCGGCGCACGAGGCCGTCGCGCACCATCCGGTCGACGAGCCGGGTCACGCCGCTGCGCGAGAGCAGGACGGCGTCCGCGAGCTCGCTCATACGTAGACGCCCGCCGGCCTGGGAAAGCTGGACGAGGACGTCGAAAAAGGTGATCGGAAGGCCCTGCTCCGCCTCGAGCTCACGGTCCAGCGTGCTGATCAGCTCCGCCTGGGCCCGGAGGAAGGCCCGCCAGGCCTCGAGCTGCTGGTCGCTGAGCTCGGGAGCTCGAGTACTGGCCCTGGCCATGGCGTCACCCTACCGACAGAGTTGCGAGGAATATCATTGCTTATGCAACGGTTGCCGCCTCAAAGGACTTCCCTCCTAGACGAGGAGCAGCGACATGAGCCAGACAGAAGTTCGCACGATGGAAGGCATCGAGATCCCGGAGCCGGGCGACTGGCAGCTCGACCCCGTACACACGACCGTCGAGTTCATCGCCCGCCACCTCATGGTCAGCAAGGTGCGGGGCAAGTTCACGGGCGTCGAGGGCAACATCCACATCTCCGACGACCCGCTGGGATCGTGGGTGGAGGTCAGGATCGACCCCGCCAGCGTCGAGAGTGGGGACGCGAAGCGGGATGAGCACCTGCGCTCGCCCGACTTCCTCGACGCCGAGCGCTTCCCGGACATCACGTTCCGGAGCACAAGGCTCGAGGGGAGCTCGCCCGGCCACTTCTCGCTCGCCGGCGACCTCACGGTCCACGGCGTGACCAGGCCGGTCGTCCTCGACGTCGAGTACCACGGCTGGACGACCGACCCGTGGGGCGGCCGCCGGGCCGGCTTCTCGGCCAGCACCGAGGTCGACCGCGAGGACTTCGGCCTCACCTGGAACGTCGCCATCGAGAGCGGCGGCGTCCTGGTGGGCAAGAAGGCCCGCCTCGAGTTCGAGATCGAGGCCGTCAAGCAGGACTGACGAACGCGAGGCAGCGTGGCCTCCGGGGGTACGGTGCCGCAACACCGTCCCCCCGGAGGCGCGCGCATGGCTTCAGGCGACTCGTTCGACGAGCTCGCCGGAAATTCCGAGCTGGAAGCCGCCGCCGGCGCGGCCCGCGAGGATCGACGCGCCGAGGAACAGGAGTACGCCCACGCCGCCGCCCGTCAGTGGGCCCGGCACCGGGACCTCCTCGACATCACCCGCGAGCTCCAACATCGTGGCGACACCGTCGCCATGCAGGTCGGTGAGAGCTCGTTCCGAGGGATCATCGATGCCGTCGGCGCGGACTATGTCCAGCTCCGCACGGCGGCAGGCCGGGTCGACATCGCGCTGGTCGTCGGCCACGAACGCGCACCGGTCCCGCTCGTCATCCACGTCGTCGAACGTGCACGCGAAGGTGGCCGCCGGGCCGAACCGCTGGCGCGCACGTTTCGGGCACGCCTCCTCGAATACGACGGCGAGGAGATCGACGCCGTCATCGGTTCCCCGTTCTTGCGCGAAGCCCTACGAGGCCGCCTCACGATCGGACGAGACCACGTGGCCGTGCGCGACGCTGAGGGGAGCGACACGTACCTCCCGTTGGATCACGTCGCGTGGGCTCACCCCTGGAGGGAGTGAGCCGGACTACGCGTCGGCGTCGCGCTTCGTGGACGTCGACTGGTCGTGCCCGGGCTGCGACCGCAACCACTCGAGCAGCTCGTCGCGGTCGAACCGCATCTCGCGCCCGCCGGGGAACCGGTGGCACGGGACCTTGCCGTCGCGCACGAGCTTGCGCAGGTACTCGACGTGCACCTGGAGCAGCTCGGCGGCATCCGCGGTGGTGAGGACGGGCGGGAAGTCAGCTCCCGCGTCCGCCTCGGCTGGGGACATGACGGCATTCTACCCCTCACAGCACTCCCCAATAGGGACTCTTGACAAGTGGAGACACTCTGAGGCATCCTGACTTCGACACCGATTGTGCCGCTTGACGGCATATGAGCGGGTTCTGCACTATTGGCGAAATGTTCACCTGAGCGGTGACGGCGGCGGAGGGGTGGATGGCGGAGGTGGTGGCGCCGAGATCACGGCGCACCGAGAGCGTCCCCCGACCCGCCACTTCGCTGCCCCGGAGCCTGATGA
>DASYQJ010000214.1:0-3535 GCA_036005605.1 Acidimicrobiia bacterium | reverse complement strand
GGTGCCGCCGAGGATGAAAGCGCGTCGCGCGATCGCGACGAACTACGCCACGACGGAGTCGCCGACGCTGATCTCGCCGTCGCTGAGGATGTCGGCGTTCAGCCCGCAGCGGTGCACGAACGCCTTGATCACCCCCGGCTGGGTCATCGACTCGAGTGTCGTGCAGGGCTCGCAGAGCTCGATGCCCTGGCACTCGACATCGCCGATGCGAAAGCGCTTTCCGACGAGCTCGTTCACGTCGATCCCGCGCGTGAGCACGTTCCGCCGCGTCGCGGCAGGCTCGACCGTGACCTGCCCTTCGGCGGCGACCGCCTCGACCGCCTCGGCGGCGATCAGGGTCACAGCGCGGCCCGAGGGCGCATCGCCGTTGGGCCAGTAATAACGGTTGCCCTCGAGCCCCCGCCCCGCTCCGGCCCGAATCCGCTCCACCGGCGTCGGCAGCTCGCCCTTCTGCGGGCTGACGAAGATCGCTTCGACCTTTCCTGCCATTACCGCAGACACTACCGACCGAACCCGCCGCCGCCCGGAGTCTCGACCATGACGACGTCGCCTGCTGCCAGGTCTCGCGTGACCTTGGCGGGCAGCGGCTCATGGTTCAGGAGGTTTCGACCAGGCGCGCCGGTCTCGCCGCCGCGCTCACCCGCCGGGCCGCGCCGCCGCCGCTCGCTGATGATCGAGAGGCGGCAGTCCTCGAGAACGCGGAGCTCGCGGCTGACGCCGTCGCCGCCGCGATGCCGACCGGCGCCGCCCGACCCGAGCCGAAGGCCGTAGCGCTCGACGCGAAGCGGGTACTGGAGCTCGAGCGCCTCCACCGGCGTGGACAGCGTGTTCGACATCGCCACGTGCACGCCGCTCGGGCCGTCGGCCCGCGGGCACGCGCCTTGCCCGCCGCCGATTGTCTCGTAGTACGTGAAGTGCTCGTTGCCGAGCGTCACGTTGTTCATCGTCCCCTGGCCCTGCGCCGGGACGTCGATTGCCTCGCCGAAGGCGCGCATGACGACATCCACGATGCGTGAGGACGTCTCGACGTTTCCCGCTGCGACCGCTGCGGGAGGCCTCGCGTTGACGAGGCAGCCGGCCGGCGCGCGGACGCTCACCGGCGCAAAGGCGCCTCCCGAAGCCGGCAGCTCCGGGTCGACGAGTACGCGGACCACGTAGAAGCACGCCGAACGCGCCACTGCCAGCGGGCAGTTGAGGTTCCCGTCGTGCTGTGGCGCAGTGCCGTCGAAGTCGATCTCGACCGTCTCGCCGTCGATCGTCACCGCCGCCTGAATCGTGAGATCGCCCTCGATCGCCTCGACGATGTCACGCGCCTCGTACCGTCCGTCGGGCAGTTGCGCAATGCCGGCGCGCATGGCCCGCGCCGAATAGGCGTACAGCTCGGCCATCGCGGCCGTCACCTGTTCTGCACCGCGACGTTCGCACAGCCCCGCGATGCGGCGCTCTGCCAGGTGGTGCGCGGCAAGCTGCGCCCGCAGGTCTCCCCGGCGTTCATCCGGGTTGCGCATCCGGGCCACGAGCTCCGCGACGACCGCGTCATCGAGGCGCGTCGGCGGGATGACGACTCCTTCTTCGGTCAGCGTGTGCGAATCCGCCGGCATCGAGCCGGGCTCCCTACCGCCGACGTCGGCGTGATGGGCACGCGTCACGGCGAAACCGACCTCGGTGGGCGAGACGAGCGTGATGTCGGGAAGGTGCGTGCCGCCGGAATACGGGTCGTTGATCGCCCAGACCTCTCCCGGCGCTGGCTCGTGGCGCTTGACGGCGGCGACCGCGTCGGGCATTGCGCCGAGATGTACGGGGATGTGCTCCGCCTGCGCAATCATGCGTCCGTCGGCGTCGAACAGCGCCGTCGAGCAATCCCGCCGCTCCTTGATGTTCGCGGAGAACGCGGAACGAACGAGCACCGCGCCCATCTCCTCGGCGATCGCTCGGAGGAGGCTGCCGACGATCTGGAGCTCGACGTCTATTCCGGCTCCCAGTCTGTGCGCGTCGCCGCCGTTGCGTACGACCAGGCGGAAACAAGCCGCGGGCGAACTCGGTACACGTGGTCGTCGGCGACGAAGATGGTCGCGCGCTCGCCGGTCGTCGGCGCGACGTACTTCTCGGCGTATCCTCGGTCGACGCGCTCGAGCTCCAGACGATCCGTGACGCGCTCGGCCGTGCCTTTGAAGATGATCGGGTCGGCCCCGTCGCCGTTGATCAGGACGACATCGGGCACGTGAGCGATGTTGCGCGCCTTGCGTGCGACGGCGGCGCAGGTGAAGTAGACCGCCTCGCCGTCCCACCAGAACCAGACAGGCGTTGCGTCCGGACGGCCGCTCGGCGATGCCGTTGCGACCCACATTTCCCGCAGGCTGTGCAACCGGCTGTCGACGTTGCTCCAGGGAATGTGTCCGCGGCTCCGCTTCATTGCCGAGTGAGGACGAGCGTGCCGTGCGCGTCGGTGGCGCCTCCCCAGCCGGCAGGGACCGATGCCGTCGCGCCGGGAAGCTCGACGATCGCGGGGCCGATCGCGGATCGCTGTTGCGTCGCGCGCAGTGCAATCGGCGGCGCGCGTCTCACCTCCGCGGTTCGAATCGCGACGAGCTCGATCTTGCGGCCGGGCTCGGCGAACCCGTACTGAGTCGCGTGGGCGTGGTGGAACGCCTGGGCCAGATCCTGCTGCAGCGGCACCGTCAGCTCGAAGGACTGTCCCTCGTAGCGCAGATCGGCCTCGCCGTCCTCCGGGAGGTCGCCCGCCTCATCCAGGCCGACGAGATAGGAGCGCACCGAGTCGCGTCGCTCGTCCGATGCGACGAGCCCGAGCGCTGAAAGCACGCCCGCGACCTCGGGGACGAGCACGGTCCCGATTCCGAGCTCCTCCGCCAGTTCGCACGCGTGGAGGGGGCCCGCTCCGCCGTACGCGACGAGGGCGAAGTGCGCAGGATCGTGACCGCGCTCAACGCTGACGACGCGCAGCGCTCGCAGCATCTCGGCATTCACCACCTCGACGACGTGAGCAGGATCGACGCCCGCGAGCGCGCGTTCGGCGGCGACGCGATCCAGTGCCACGCCCGCGGCGAGCACGTCAGGCAGACGCCCGAGGAGGAGATTTGCATCCGTAACGGTTCCCTCGGTACCGCCGCGCCCGTAGCACGCGGGGCCGGGATTCGCGCCCGCGCTCTGCGGGCCGACGCGGAGGGCGCCGCCGGCGTCGCGCCAGACGATCGAGCCGCCGCCCGCGCCGACGGTGTGGAGATCGACGGTCGGCAGGCGAATCGGCAGCCCGCTGATCGAGCGCTCGCTCGAACGCTCCGCGCGGCCGCAGGCGATCAGGCAAACGTCCGTCGACGTCCCACCCATGTCGAAGGCGATCACGTCCTCGATTCCCGCAAGCGCGGCGACGTGGGCTGCACCGACGACGCCCGCGGCCGGGCCCGAGACGAGGATCGTCGCCGGGTGAGCAGCCGCCTCGGCCGGCGACGCGACGCCTCCCGACGAGCGCATCACCAGCGGCTCCGGTAAGCCGGCCGCTCTCGACGCACCGGTGAGC
>DASYQJ010000213.1:0-36129 GCA_036005605.1 Acidimicrobiia bacterium | reverse complement strand
ATGTCGTGGGTGAGCAACGCGACCTCGTCGAGCCCGAGGTCGCCGGCGACCGCCTCGACCAGGTCCGCCTGCTCGAAGAGCGAATAGCGCTGGTCGGGCTTGTCCGACAGGCCGAAGCCGAGGAGGTCGGGCAGCACCACGCGGCGACGGCGCGCGAAGCGGTCGAGGACGCGGTGCCAGTCGTGCGACGAGGTGGGAAAGCCGTGCAGCACGAGGACGGGCGGACCGTGGTCGACGCCGCCGGCTGGTGCGCGATCGACGACGAACACGCGGTGCCCGAGCAGCCGGTGATGGTCACCCCGGTCGGCCCACGTTGCGACGCGTTCGTCACCCGTCACCACGGGAGCATCGTAAGCTCCGCCGCCGTGCCGATGATCACCGTTCAGAACCGCAAGTGGTGGGTCGTCATCGCGATGTCGGGCGTGATGATCCTGCTCACCGTCGACTTCTTCGGGATCACCGTCGCGCTCCCCCGCATCGGTGACGACCTCGACGCGTCCACGACCACCCTGCTGTGGACCGTGAACGCATACCTGCTTGCGTTCGTGTCGCCGATGATCGCCATCGGACGGTTCGCCGACATCTTCGGGCGTCGGCGAATGGCGCTCATAGGCATCGTCTTGTTCGTGGCTGCGTCGGCGGCGTGCGCGGGGGCGCCGACCGTGCTGTTCCTCATCGCGGCCCGCATCGTGCAGGGCGTGGGCGGCGGCATCATCTTCACGGTGTCGGTCTCGATCGTGAACAACGCCTTCGAGCCCGACGAACGGGCCAAGGCGCTCGGCATCTGGTCAGGCGTCGGCCTCGCCGGCTCCGCGCTCGGGCCCTTCCTGGCCGGCATCCTCACCGAGTTCGCGTCGTGGCGATGGTTCTTCTTCCTCAACGTTCCTATCGGGATCGTGACGTTCTTCATCACGGTGGCGGCGGTCGAGGAGTCCCGGGACCCCACCTTCAGGGGCGGGATCGACTGGACCGGGTTCGCGACCCTGACCATCGGGTTCGTGTTGACGATCATCGGCTTCCAACAGGCCAGCAACGAGGGCTGGGGCACTGTCGTCGTCCTCGGACCGATCGTGATCGGCGTCGTGTTCCTCGCCGTGTTCGTCGTCAACGAGCTCCGGTTGAAGCGGCGCGTCCCGCTGGTGGAGTTCTCGCTGTTCCGCGACCTGCGGTTCGCCGGCGCGTCGGTGGTGGCCTTCATCGGGAACTGGATGTTCGGCGTGATCCTCTTCTTCCTCACGCTGTACCTGCAGAACGTGCTTGATCTGAACCCCCTCGCGGCCGGGGGCGTATTCCTGTTCTTCAGCGTGCCGTTGGTAGTCATGTCGCCCGTCGGGGGCCGGCTCGTCTCGCGGTTCGGCGCCCAGGAGCTCATGGCGGTGGGCATGGCGCTCGTCGCCGTCGGGATGTTCTTCTTCACCCTGATCGACGCCGACAGCGGGATCGGGTTCGTCCTGATCGGGCTCGTGATCGCCGGGTTCGGGCAGGGGTTCGCCTACAACATCTCGAACACGGCCGGTATGGAGTCCATGCCGGACGAGAAGGCCGGCATCGCGTCGGGCGTCCTGCAGACGGCGCGGCTGATGGGCATCGTGATCGGTCTCGCCCTCTCGAGCTCGCTGTTCACGAGCCTCGAGAACAGCGAACTGCTCACGCAGGCCCAGGCGCGCGGCGCCAGCGCGGCAGACATCGACGACGTGCGCGGCCTGCTCTCGGGATCCACCTCCGCCGAGCAGCACGTCAAGACGCTGACGGGGGCGTCGCGCGCCCTCGTCGAACAGATCACCGACATCGCATTCACCCACGCCCTGCGGTACGTGATGCTTCTCGGTGTCCTCCTATGCGTGGTGTGCGTCTGGCCTGCGCTGTGGGGCCGCCGCCAGCCGGTGCCGGAGGGCGTGCACCCCAAGACCGCGCATCCACTCTGGGCCTCGCTATGGCGACGTCACCAACGCCGCGCTCCCGCCGGTTCGACGCCGGGGGCGTAAACCTCGCCGTGCACGACTGGGGTGGCGATGGCCACCCCGTCCTGCTCGCGCACCCGACCGGCTTCCACGGGTTGACGTGGGCGCCGGTGGCCGCGCGCCTCGTCGCGCGCGGTCGACACGTCTGGTCGTTCGACTTCCGCGGCCACGGCGACAGCGACCGCTCGCCCGACGGGTACCAGTGGTCGGAGTTTGTCGACGACGTGATGGCGGTCGTGCACGAGATCGACCTCGCCGGTGACCCGAACCTGCTCGCGTGCGGCCATTCGAAGGGCGCCGCGTCGCTCCTCGTCGGCGAGGCGCGTGAGCCGGGCACGTTCGCCCGGCTGTGGTGCTACGAGCCGATCGTGTTCCCGACCGACGATCCGCTCCCACCGCAGGACGACTTCCCGCTCGCAGCGGGCGCTCGACGGCGCCGGGCCGTGTGGTCGTCACGCGACGAGGCATTCGCGTCGTACGGGTCGAAGCCGCCGCTCGACGTGCTCGATCCCGACGCGCTACGCGCGTACGTGGATTACGGCCTGCGCGATCGCCCCGACGGTCAGGTCGAGCTGAAATGCCGGCCGGAGGACGAAGCGGCGACCTACGCGATGGGCACCGCCAACGGCGTCTACCCGCGCCTTCGTGAAGTGCGCTGCCCGACGTTGGTCGTGTGCGGCGAGCACACTGACGCCATCCCGCCAACGCTCGGCGAGATGATCGTCGAGCGGCTTCCCGCCGGCCGGCTCGAGGTCATGCCCGGCGTCGGCCACTTCGGACCGATGCAGGACCCGGACGCGACCGTCGAGACGATGCTGCGGTTCGCCGCCGCGACCTAGCCGTCGACGACGATCTCGGCAAGCTTCTGGAGTAAGGCGGCAGGCTGGCTTCGGCGCACCTATCGCCGGTTCTGGCGCTCATGAGAACGAGGATCGACCCGTCGATATCCGTCCCCGAGCCCGGCGTTCGGGGACAGTCGTTCGCCGGACGCGCCGAGGTGTTGGTGAGGGGGGAGCCCAGCTCGCGCGGTGGGCTGCCCAGACCGCACTTCGGGCGGGCGCGGCGGTCTACCGGCGTACCGCATGAGTTGTCAGGGAAGCGAGAAAGACCTATGGAAGCGACGTGGTGGCCCGCGCGCGCGGCCGTCGTCGTACGCTGCTCGCCGTGGCTGCCGAGGTGGAACCAGCCGAACTGGCGCAGCTACTCGACTTCGCGGAGCGGCCCCACACCGAGAACTGGAGCCTGCGTGCGGCTCTGGTCCGCTACGCGCAACCGCAGCCTCAGCGCGTGAACGATCTGTTGGAGCTCGTTCGGCGGATCCAGGGCGCGCTCGGCGCGCAGTCCACGACGCTCCAGCGCGACGGCGGAGAGATCTGGGACGCCCTCGAGCGCGACACGCCGCCGGCCGATGTCGCCCCACTCGTCGAGCTGTTGGGCGCGGCACGAGAGATCGATCGTCTCGGCGACGTACTCGCGGAGTGGGCGGTCGACATCTCCCGCCCGCGTCCCGACGGCGCCGTCGACGCCGTCATCGCCGACGTCGCTGGTCGCCTGGAGCGCCTCGGCATCCCGCCCGAGGAGCGCGTCCCTCCCAGACGTTCACGTGGTTGACGCATGCCCTCGTGACGTTCGATACGCGTCGTCGGTGGAATTCCTTCTTCATGGCCGGTGCCGAGGATCGCAAACCGATCGGAGAGAGACCTCGTTTCGCTCGCATGCTTCGCCCCAGTGTGGATCGTCGAGGCGAAGGCGACCGGTGCCCTTGCGACTGGAGGGTCAGCTCTGGATGCGGTAATGGAGGTTCACGACACCGTTTCCGAACCGGCGCTCCTCCAGCAGCTCCAACTGGATGCGGGCGTCGCTGAGGAACGCGGGCTTTCCGTCACCGACGAGCACCGGATACATGAAGAGCTGGCACTCATCGACCAGCCCGGCGTTGAACGCGTGCGCCGCGAGGGTCGCCCCACCGACGGTCAAGTCGCTGGCGGCGGACGTCTTCAGGTCGCGCACTGCATCGGGGTCGAAGCGGCGCTCGAGTCGCGTGTTGGCGGTCGAGACTGCGTGCAGCGTCGTGGAGTAGACGATCTTGTCGGCCGCTTGCCAGACGTTGGCGAAGTCGGCCATGAGCTCCGACTGGGCGGCCAGGGTGGGGTCGGTCTCCCAGACGGCCATCGTTTCGTACAGGCGCCGTCCATAGAGGTAGGTACCGGCGGGGCGCACAAGGTCAGTGATGAGGGTGAAGACCTCGTCGGTGGGCTCGGTCCATTCGAAGCTGCCGTGCGCGTCCTCGATGTAGCCGTCAAGGGACACATTCGCCACGTAGATCAACTTGGCCATGCCGCTCCTCGATCGCCCGCGGGACCGCGCCTGGGGGCAAACGTAAATGAGACGCCTCGGGGTCGCCATGCCCAGCGGCGCTGCCTTCGGGATCGCGCTCCGTGGGCTTGGAAGTTCGGCGGATCGTTTCGGGGCGGAGCGCAAGGCCGCCGAGTACGCGACTCTCATCCAGGTGTCCCACGTGCGGGTTTCGCCTCGCGCCGCTGGCGGGCTGCGCCGTGTCAAGGATTCCTGACAAGTCGCGAAAGCCGGCCGATACCTTTCCTCTGTGGTGATCGAGCGACAGGCGGCCCGCGTCCTGCTGGTCGCCGACGGACGCGTGTTGCTCCAGCAGGGGTTCGACCCCGCCAAGCCGGACGGTGGTACGTGGTGGATCACGCCAGGTGGGGGCTTAAGCGACGGGGAGTCGATCGAGGGCGGGGCCGTGCGCGAGGTCTTCGAGGAGACGGCCCTCCGCCTCTCGCCTGCGCAGCTGGGACCGGTGATCGCGACACGCGTCGCGTACTTCGAGTTCGAGCGTCGCCATTTTCGCCAGAGCGAGTCGTTCTTCGCGGTGAGCGTCGAACGGTTCACTCCAGAGCATCACGGGTGGGACGAGGTCGAGCAGCGTGCGCTCCTCGATCACCAGTGGTGGAGCATCGACGAGCTGCGGACGACCGAGGAGAACGTGTACCCGAGGGAGCTGGCCGAATTGGTGCAGGCCGTCCTCGACGGCACGATCGAGGAGCCCATGCGGCTCCCAACAGCCGACGAATAGCGAGGCTCGCTTCCCCGATCACGACTTCGTCGCGGTGAGGAACGCGACCTCGGTCGTGATCGTGAACTGCCCGTCCCGGCGAACGCGAGACGTGATCGCGTCAGACAGCTCGCCCATGAGCTCCTCGCGGTACTCCCCGACCGCTTGCGCGGCGGTCGTGCTCGCCGCGTGCCGGACGACAGGCGCGGCGTCAGTCACGATCACCGACGATCGCAGCCAGTGCACGTCCGGATCCCGGAAATGCATGCTGACGAAGCGCCGCGCATCGTCGGCTGTTACGCGAGGGTTCACGAGCCCCGAGTCCTCGAGTGAGACGCGGAGACCGGTCCGGTCCAGAAGCGGAAGCCACAGCTCGTTCATCTCCGCGAGGTGGCGCCGGCCGTTGGTGGCGACGAGGAGCTTGCCGCCGGGTCGGAGGACCCTCGCCGCCTCAGCGACCGCCATGGCCGGATCGGGCACGTGGTAGAGCATGTGCATCATCATCACGACGTCGAGTGACGCCTCGTCGAGCGGCAGCGACTGACCGTCCGCTGCGACCAACGCCGGCGGGTTCGGCACACCGGCGAGCATCCCGACCGAGAAGTCGATGCCGAGGACTTGAGCGCCGGCCCCTCGGAGCGCGTCGATGTATCTCCCGTCGCCGCAGCCGACGTCCCCGACTGCACGGCCGCCTAGCGGAGCCAGCAACGCGAGCGCTTCGCTCTGCAGGTCGATGTACGGCCGCTGGAAGTCGTAGAGGCTCGCCCGCGCCGCGAGACCCGAGGGATTCGCGTACGCGACGTCCCGGAGATAACGGGTATCGGCGCGTCTGGCCACCACGAGCGGACAACGCTAGACGTGGCCGGGACTGTCCGAGTGGTCGCCTCGTACCATGAGCGCGGTGATCGAGGCTCGCAGCGACGTGGTCGGCAGTTTGCTCCGTCCGCAGGGTCTGCTCGAGGCACGAGACGAGTTCGCTGCTGGGGCGCTCACTCCCGCAGACCTCAAGGCCGCCGAGGACGACGCGGTCAACCAGGCCCTCCGCCTCCAGGAGGACGCGGGGGTCGACATCGTGACGGACGGCGAGATGCGCCGCTTGTCGTTCCAGAGCCAGCTGCCTGCTGCCGTCGAGGGTTTCTCGGCGTGGGACCTCGACGCCTTCCTGTGGGGCGAATGGCACGGCGACTCCGAGATCGGCGAAATGAAGGTGGAGCGCCCCGAGCTGGCCGTGGTCGGCACGTTGCGACGCCGTCGTTCGCTGTGCGCGGAGGAGTTCGCGTACGCACGGGGCCAGACCGATCTGGTGCTCAAGGTCACGCTCCCTAGCCCCAGCCTCTTCGCGAACTTCTGGGATCCTCGACGCGCGCCGTCCGAGTACCGGACGCTCGAGGACTACCTGACCGACGTTGCCGAGGTTCTGAGGGAGGAAGCCGACGAGCTCGAGGCAATGGGAGCGACGTATTTGCAGCTCGACGCGCCCCACTACACGATGGTCCTCGACCCGCACTACCGGGACTTCTACGCGAGCCGCGGCTGGCCGACCGAACGATGGCTCGAGCTGGGCATCGAGCTCGACAACCACGTCATCGGTGATCGTCCGGGCGTGACGTTCGGGTTCCACCTGTGCCGCGGTAACCAGGCGAGCCGGTGGCTTGTCGAGGGCGGCTACGACGCCGTCGCGGAGCAGATCTTCGGCCACATCGGCGCGCGCCGTCTGCTGCTCGAGTACGACGACGCGCGCTCGGGCAGTTTCGAGCCGCTCGCACGAGTACCGGATGACCGATGGGTGGTCCTCGGCTTGGTGACCACCAAGCGGCCCGATCTCGAGTCCGTCGACGAACTGGCGAGAAGAATCGACACCGCGAGCCGGTACATTCCACTCGAGCGGCTCGCGATCTCCTCACAGTGCGGGTTCGCCACCTCGGTGCTCGGCAACGCGCTCACCGTCGACGACGAGCGGGCAAAGCTCAGCGTCGTCGCGTCCGCCGCTCGCAAGGTGTGGGGCTGACGTAGGCCAGGATTCGCGCGTGACGTACGACCCGACGATCTACCGAGGGAGCGCCCGCTACTACGCGCCCGGCCGGCCGCCGTATTCGCGTGAGCTCGTCCCGACGCTCACGGACGAGGTCGGCCTCGACGGCTCCGGACGGCTGCTCGACGTGGGATCCGGACCGGGCATCCTCACGGTCGAGCTCGCGCCGTCCTTCGACGACGCGATCGGGCTCGACCCCGATGCCGACATGCTCATGGAAGGCGCACGTCGCGCGCGTGACGCCGGCATCGACAACATCCGATGGGTCGAGGCGGTCGCGGACGCGATCCCGACTCTGGGACTGGGCCCTTGCCGGCTCGTGACGTTCGGCCAGTCGTTCCAGTGGACCGACCGCGAGCGAGTTGCCGAGGCTGTCTACGACATCCTCGAACCGGGTGGTGCGCTGGCGCTCATCGGCAACACGGTAGAAGGGCGACCGGAACCGCAGGGGCCGGGCTACCCACCGATCCCGCACGATGAGATCCACGCCCTGATCCGGCGCTATCTGGGCCCGCGCCGGCGCGCCGGGCAAGGATTCAGGTCCGACCCGCCAGACCGGCATGAGGACGTGCTCGCACGCACGCGGTTCGGCACATCGCACGCTGTGTTTGCGCCCGGCCGCCCCGATATCGTCCGCGACGTCGATGGCGTGCTCGCCGGCTTCCTCTCGATGTCGTTCGCCGCGCCCCACCTCTTCGGCGATCGGCTGGGCGCGTTCGAAGCCGATGTGCGCGCGCTGCTGACCGAACGGTCCTCCAGCGGCTTGTTCTGGGACTGGCCGGGCGACACCGAGATCCTGCTCGCTCGCAAGCCGGGTTAGGGCGGGACGAGGTCCCAGTTGCCCGGCTCACCCGTCATCTTCCAGCCGAAGTACGTCTTGCGGTGGTGGTGGTGCGTGCAGATCCGCCATGCATTCGCGAGCTCGGTTCGACCGCCTTCGGCGACCGGGACCACGTGGTCGACCTCGACGAACTGGTCGTTGGCGCAGCCCTTCACCCCGCAGGTGGCATACCGCGCCTCGAGCGCCCGGCGCAGCTTCACCGGGATCGTGCGCTTGGGTGAGGAGACGGCGGTGATGTTGTCGCCGTCGCGCACCAGCACCGCGACCGACGCATCGTCGAGGAGCGCGCGGGCGGTGGTAACCGGCACCTGGCCCACACGTTCGATCTCGCACCGTTCACCCGCAGCTGTGTGGCCGCGCGCCAGCGCGGCGCTGTCGACGGTGACGCGCACTTCCACCGGCTTGCAGGGCCCTTCGCTCGCGAGCGCGACGAGCGCGTCGGCGGCGTAGGCGGTGCGAGGTTCGCGTCGCCCCGCCCGCCGGGCCTCGCAGAAGACCCGATCTGTGTGCGCCTTCCACGCCGAGCTGAACCGAGCGCCGGCGTCGGGTGCCAGGCGTGCACTGAGGCAGTATGCGCCGTCGGGATCGGTCCACTCGTGCGCCTTGCGCTCGACGTGCAGACGGCGGTCCCACGCCCGGTCGTCGGCCTCGGCGCCGGCGCGCACCTGCCGGCAACGATCCCGGAGTCCCTTCACGCTCGTCGAGCGGGCAGCCTCCAGGAGGTCGCCTTCCGCGCCCGGATCAGCCATCGCCGTCGACGTGATCTCGGCTGCCTGCGTCTCCGAGAGCACCCCGGAACGAAATGCGTCGTCGGTATTGGGCAACTGCTCGAGCGCCCGCGCCGTCTCCAAGGTCCGCGCGGCCGCACCCACCGTCTCGCCGGTCGCTTCGGCCACCCAATGCGCCGCGCTGCGATGCCCACTGTCGCGCCAGACCTTCGTCTCCTCGACTCGGCGTGCCAGACGTGACTTGATCGCCGTGCACAGCCGCTCGGCGCGGGCGGCGTCGTTGAAGAGCTCCACGGCACGCTGCGCATCGAACGCGCGGGGGATCAACTCCTGGGAGATCTGTTCGAGCTCGCCGAGCACCTGTGCGAACACGCTTCCCCCTCGGGGATGGACACCGACCGGGGAAGCACCGTGAGTGTACGAACGTATGTTCGCCCTGTCAAGCCCCGCTCTTGAACCCCTCGACGACACGCGCCCAGCGCTCCGGGTCGCTCTTGTAGGGGGCGTAGAAGCTGACGCGGTCGACGACGTCGCCGTACCGGTCGAGCAGCTTCGCCGGGATCTCCTCGGGCTCGCCGCTCACCGCGAACGTCCCGAGGATCTCGTCGTCGACGAGCTCGCCCATCTGCACCCACTCGCCCTGCTTCGACAGCCGGTTGAGGTCGCCCTGGAGGTCGCCCCAGCCGTGCAGCTCGAGGACGCCCCGATACGCGGGCGTCGAACCGTAGAACGCGATCTGCTGCTTCGTGCCGCGGCGGGCCGCCTCGTACTCCTCCTCGTTGGTGCCGGTGACGACGAACATCGGTCCCGACAGCTCGAAGTCGCCGCGTTGCTTGCCGGCCCGCGCCCAGCCCCGCTCGAGGGCGGGCACGGTGACCTCGCGCACGTACCGCTCGGTGGTGAAGCCGTGCAGCAGGATCCCGTCCGCCACCTCGCCCGCGACCTCGGACATGCGCTCACCGACGGCGGCGAGGAACACCTTCGGGACGCCGTACGGGTTCGGGCCCGGGTTGAAGAAGGGCGTCATGAGCGTGTGGCGGTAGAACTCGCCCCGGAAGTCGAGCTTGTCGCCGTCGTTCCAGCACGCCCAGATGGCCCGCATGGCGAGGATGAACTCGCGCATGCGCTTCGCCGGCTCCGACCACGGCATCGAGAACCGCTTCTCGATGTGCGGCTTGATCTGGCTGCCGAGGCCCAAGATGAAACGGCCCTTCGTGTACAGCTGGAGGTCGTTGCCGATCACGGCCGTCGACATCGGGTTGCGGGCGAAGGCCACGGCGATGCCGGTGGCGAGCTCGATGCGCTCGGTCTCGAGCGCGGCGAGGGCGATCGGGAGGAACGGGTCGTGGCTGGTCTCGGCGGTGAAGACGCCGTCGTACCCCAGCTCCTCGAGCTCCCGGGCCGCCGCCGGCATCTCCTCCGGGTTGGCCGTCATCACCGTTCCGTCGACTCGCATCATTCCCCCTGGTCAGCCTCGCCTGCCGCCGTCGCAAGCTCCGGCTCTGCGGCGACGGTCGGCAAAGCCGCCGTCGCCGCGGACGCGCGGAGGCTACGGGAGATCCGCGTAGCCGTCATACCCCGGCGTTACTCTCCGGATATGGGACTGGCATTCCCTCCGTCGTTGTCACCGAGCTCGGTTTCGGCGTTCAAGTCGTGCCCGCTCGCGTTCAAGTTCTCGTACATCGACCGACTCCCGGAGCCGCCCAGCCCGGCAGCCACCAAGGGCACGCTCGTCCACCGCGCCCTCGAGCTCCTGTTGTGCCGTCCCGAGCTCGACCGCACCATCGACGCCGCGCTGGTCGACCTCGAGACCGCCCGGGTCGAGATGGCGGACGATCCGGATCTCGCCGGCCTCGAGCTGACCGAGGAGCAGCGGGCGCAGTTCGACGCCGACGCCGAGGAGCTCGTGCGGAAATACTTCCTGCTCGAGGACCCGCGCACGGTGCGCCCCAACGGCCTCGAGCTCAAGCTGACGGCCCAGTTCGGCCGGGTGACGCTGCGCGGAATCATCGACCGCCTCGAGATCGACGACGACGGCGAGTTCGTCGTGACGGACTACAAGACCGGGTCGGTGCCCAGCGAGTTCGCCGAGAACGCGCGGCTCTCGGGCGTGCACATCTACGCGGCGCTCTGCGAGCAGATGCTCGGCAAGCGGCCCGCGCGCGTGCAGCTCTATTACCTGTCGAAGCCCGAGGCGATCATCGCCACGCCCACCGAGCAGTCGGTCGCCGGCGTCGGACGACGCGCCGACGCCTTGTGGACGGCGATCCTGCGGGCCTGCGAGCGCGAGGACTTCCGTCCCCATCCCGGTCCGCTCTGCGACTACTGCACCTTCAAGCCGTACTGCCCCGCCTTCGGTGGCGACCCCGTGCAGGCGGCCGAGCTGCGCGGCCCGGGCACGGTGATCGAGCCCAGCCTGCCGCTCGTCGCCGGCTAAACCGGCGACGCTCAGGCCGCCGCGCCGGCGTCGGCCAGCAACCGGCGCGTCTCGTGCGGGTGCCGCAGCCGAAGCACCTCGAGGTGCGCGTACTCGGGTCGGCGTAGCAGATCGGGGTACTTGCGGCGCCGCTCGCCGTGCTTCACCCACGCCCACCGGATCGGGTGCTCCGGGTCGGCCCAGCTCCGCCAGTCCTCGCGGTTCTCGTTCCACATCGGCTTGCGCGTGATCGCCCGCCACACCGAGCGGCGGATGACGCGCATCATGATCAGCGGGCGCTCGTAGTCGAGCCACACCAGCTGGTTGGCGCGGCCCCAGACCAGGTCGCGTACCGCTTCGTAGTTCCCGTCGCAGACCCACCGGTCGCCGACGGTCGCGGCGTCCGTGCGCTCGCGCAACTCCTCGACGGTCGCCGGCTGCCAGTTCGGCCCGTGCTGGAACGCGTCGAGCTCGATGTGCGGGCAGTCGAGCAGCACGGCCAGCCGGGCAGAGAGGGTCGTTTTGCCCGCGCCGCTCGTCCCGACGACGGCGATGCGAGGTTCGAAGTTCATCGCGTCACTTGTACCCTCTCGACCGTGAGCACCGGCAGCTCGTCGTCGGATCCGAGCGCCACCTTGGCCGCGCTCGCCGGCGAAGCACAGCTCGGTGACCGCGTTCGCTTCGTGGTCGAGCTCGACCGGCTCAAGCAGGTGCTGCGACGCACGGTCGTCACCGACGGTAGACGGCGCGAGAACACCGCCGAGCACTCGTGGCACGTCGCGATGATGGCGCTCGTCCTCGCCGATGCCGCCGACGAGCCCGTTGATCCGATGCGCGTCGCGAAGTTGCTCCTCGTCCACGACATCGTGGAGATCGATGCCGGCGACACGTTCGTCTACGACGCCGATGGACAGGAGTCGAAAGAGGAGCGTGAGCGCGCCGCCGCCGAGCGACTCTTCGGCCTCCTGCCGGACGGCCAGGGCGAAGAGCTGCACGGCTGCTGGCTGGAGTTCGAGCACGGGACGACGGCCGAGGCCCGCTTCGCCCGCGCCCTCGATCGGCTCCAGCCGCTGCTGCTCAACCACGCATCCGCGGGTCAGGCGTGGCGAGAGCACGGCATCACCGCCGCCCAGGTCCGCGCCGTGAACTCGACGATCGACGAGGGCTCAGCCGCACTGTGGGAGGTCGCGCAGCACGTCATCGACGACGCCGTCACCCGGGGCTGGCTGCCCGAGACCGGCCGTTAGGCTCGACCATCGCTTTCGTTCCGCCCCGCGGGCCGCGCTGGGTGCAGAGCTGGCCGCGGCGCGGCGCTGTCGGCAGGTGGATCCGCGCCTTCGACGACACCGTCGACCGGTGGGTCGAGCGCTCTCGCGACCCCAGCCTGGATCCGCTCTTCTACGGGTTGTCGAGCGCCGCCGACCACGCGCTGCTCTGGATCGCGCTCGGCGCGCTGCGTGCGGCACGCCGCGGCGATCCGGCGATCGCGTTGCGGTTCGCGGCAGTGCTCGGCGTGGAGTCGGCCCTGACCAACGGCCCGATCAAGCTCGCGTTCCGTCGCATCCGCCCGCCGAGCGCGCCGCCGGGCCCGCTTCCCTACGGGATGCACCGACCGCGGACGAGCGCCTTCCCGTCCGGGCACGCGACGTCCGCGTTCACAGCCGCGACGCTGCTGGCCGAAGACTCTCCCGCCGCCTCGGCGTACTGGGAGCTGGCCGTGATCGTCGCCGCCAGCCGCGTCTACGTTCGGATGCACCACGCCTCCGACGCAGTCGCGGGCACGCTGCTGGGTCTCGCGTTCGGCCAGATCGCCAAGCGGGTCCTGGCGCAATCGGCGCGGGAATCGCAGCAGTAGCTTGGAGGTTGTCCACTTCAGCCGGCAGGACCGTCCCGTCCCGGAGGTTTCCCTGTGCCCCGTGAGATCGCCGTCAGCTTCGACTACCGCTGCCCCTTCGCCCGCAACGCCCACGAGGCCGTCGTCACGGCCCTGCGCGACGGCGCCGATCTCGACGTGCGGTTCCTCCCGTTCTCCCTCGATCAGGCGCACGTCGAGGAGGGCGAGCAGCCGGTATGGGATCGGCAGCCCGACGAGTGGGGCACGGGCGTGACCGCGCTGCTCTACGGGATCGCCATCCGTGACCAGTTCCCCGAGGGCTTCTTCGACTTCCATCTCGCCGCCTTCGCCGCCCGCCACGACCACGGCAAGAAGCTCGGCCACGAGGACGTCGTCCGCGAGGCCGTGGCCTCCGCCGGTCTCGACGTCGACGCCGTCGCCGAAGAGGCGTGGAGCGGCCGGCCGCTGAAGACGCTCGCCGCCGAGCACACCGAGCAGGTCGACCGGTTCAACGCGTTCGGCGTGCCCACGTTCATCGAGGGCGACGAGGCCGTGTTCATCCGGTTCATGGAGCGCAACCGGGCCGACGACCTCGAGCGGGCGCTCGACCTGCTCGACTGGACCCGCCTGAACGAGTTCAAGCGCACCCAGATCGCTCGGTAGCCGCACGGCGCGCTTGCGCGCCCATCTGCCTCGCGAGACCCTGATCCCAATGCGAATGAGCGACGCCGAGGCGATCATGTGGGCGGTCGAGAAGGACCCTGCCCTCCGCTCGGACTTCACGAACATCAGCATCCTCGAGCGCGCACCCGATCCCGCCCGCGTGCGCGCCAAGGTCGAACAGGCCATCGAGGCGATCCCGCGCCTGGGCGACCGCGTCGTCGCGCCCCCGTTCCGCCTCGCCACGCCCGAGTGGGTACCGGACCACGATCTCGACCTCGACTACCACCTGCGGACCGTCGCCGTGCCGGCGCCCGGCGGCATGCGGCAGCTGCTCGACCTGGCCGCGGCGGTGGCGGCGACGCCCCTCGACCGGTCGCGTCCGCTGTGGGAGTTCACCGTCGTCGAGGGGCTGGAAGGCGGACGGGCTGCGTTCCTCCAGAAGGTCCACCACACGATCACGGACGGCGTCGGCGGCGTGAAGCTGTCGCTGAGCCTGCTCGACTTCGAGCCCGAGCCGCCGGCGCCGCCGGAGCCCTCGGCGACGCAGCGCATCGCCGCCGAGGCCGAAGCCGAACGACGCGCCGCCGCGTTCGCCGATCCGGTGAAACGCGTCTCGCCGGCGACGGCGGTCGAGAAGGCGGTCTCGTACACGGTGCGCCAGCAGCTCGGCCGCGCCCGAAGCAGCCTCGAGTCCGCCACGCACGTGCTGGCCAGCCGGGAGTCGGCGCGCCGCGGCATCGACGACGCCGTCCGGCTCGCGGGATCGGTGCGGCGGCAGTTGCTGGTGACCGATCCCGCGCGCTCGCCCCTGCTCGGCCGCCGTTCGCTCGCCCTTCGCTTCGAGCGGTTCAATGTGCCGCTCACGAGAGCGAAGGCGGCAGCGGCGAAGCTCGGGGGCAGCGTCAACGACGTGTACGTCACCGGCATCGCCGGCGCGCTCGGCCTGTACCACGAGCGCATGGGCGTTCCGTGCGACGAGCTGCGCATGGCGATGCCCATCAGCACCCGAGGCGACGACGAGGAGAGCGCCAACAGCTTCACCCCGGCGCGCGTGCTCGTGCCGGTCAAACCCAAGGACCCGGCAGCGCGCTTCAAGCTCGTGCACGAACGACTGCACGGTCTGAGAGACGAGCCGGCGGTCACGGCCGCCGGGTCGCTGGCGGGACTGCTCGCCGCCCTCCCGACCTCCATGCTGGTCGCGCTCACGCGCACCCAAGCCCACACGATCGACTTCGCAACATCGAACCTGCGGGGCAGTCCCGTCGATCTGTACCTCGGGGGCGCCCGCATCGAAGCCAACTACCCGATGGGCCCGCGTGCGGCGTGCGCGCTGAACGTCACACTGCTGAGCTACCGCGACTCACTCGACATGGGGATCAACATCGATCCGGCCGCCGTGAGCGACCCGGCGACGATGATCGACTGCATCGACGAGTCGTTCGGCGCGCTACTGGACGTCGGCGACACGTAGCCGAACGGGTTGACCGCTCTCTGCCGCTCAGGGAGCAGGGCGACGAACGCCCGGCACTTCCTCGATCGCCTCGCACCATTCGGCGAAGCCGGGGTCGAGCCACTCGTCGTGCTCACACTCGGTGACGAGATCCTCGACGTAGACGTGGAGCGTCGGCGCTTCCTCAGTGAGCTCGACGAGGTCGGCGGCGCGGGGGTGGAACGGACCGCTCTCGAGAACATCGAGGACCGCGACGACCGCCAGGACCCGGCTGCGGCACGACGGGCACGCCGACACGGTCGCCGCCTCGAGCGCGTCGGTGAGACCGAACAACAGCACCGACTCGGCGGCGTCGAGCAGCACCCGATTGCCGTCGTCGTCGACGAAGGCCAGGGAGCCCTCGTGGGGGTGGTCGGCGAAGGCCATCACCGGGAAGGTAGCGCCCTCGGCGCCCAGCCCCTCTTGGCTCCCGTTTGCCCAGGTCAGAGGGCCAGAGGAGGGGCGCTGGCGTAGGGTTGGCCACCGTGTGGGCGGTGACCGTGACCGAGGGCCGGCTTGAGTGGCGGGAGCACCCCGACCCCGAGCCGGGAGCGGGCGAGCTGCTGGTCGAGGTGCGCGCGGCCGGTCTCAACAGCGCCGACATGCTGCAGCGACGCGGGCTGTACCCGGCGCCGCCGGGGAGCCCACAGGACATCCCGGGCATGGAGTTCGCCGGTGAGGTGGTCGCACTCGGCCGCGACGTCGAACGCTTCTCGGTCGGCGATCGCGTCATGGCGCTCGTCGGCGGTGGTGGGCAAGCCGAGCTCGCGCTCGCACACGAGCGTGTGGCGACGCCCGCTCCCGACACGCTGACGTGGCCCGAGGCGGGCGGATTCCCCGAGGTGTTCACCACTGCGCACGACGCGCTCTTCAGCCAGTGTGCGCTGCGCCTGGGCGAGCACGCCCTCGTCCACGCCGCCGCGGGCGGAGTCGGCATCGCCGGTATCCAGCTCGCCGCGCTCGCCGGCGCACGGGTGACCGCGACCGTGCGCAATCCAGACTTACGCGACGATGTCGCCGCGATCGGAAAGCGCGCCGGGCGCACCGAAGTGGTCGCCCCGGATGCCTTCGTGGAGCGCGGTCCCTTCGACGTCGTGCTCGAGCTCATCGGGGCACCGAACATCCTCGCGGACCTCGATGCGCTCGCCGTCGGTGGTCGCATCGTGGTGATCGGGATCGGCGGCGGCGCCAACGCCGACCTCAACCTGTTGACGCTGATGGCAAAGCGTGGGCGCATCCATGCCTCGACTCTCCGTGGTCGACCGCTCGAGGAGAAGGCCCGCGCCGTGCAGCTGGTAGAAGCCCACGTCCTTCCCTTCCTGCGCGACGACGGGCCGTCGCTCGAGGTCCCGGTGGCGGCTACGTACCCGATGAGCGAAGCCGAAGCCGCCTACGACCGGTTCGTGGCCGGCGGCAAGCTCGGCAAGATCGTGCTGACGCGGGACTAGTACCGTCGGCGCATGCCCTTCGTCGACTCCACCGAGCTGTCCACGAGGCAGCGGTTGCCCGGTTGGGCGAGTCGCGTCTTTCACTCCGACAACATGACGTTCGCGTACTACGAGATCGCGGCCGACGCCGTCCCGCTCCACGAGCATCGTCACCCTCAGGAGGAGGTGTGGAACGTCATCGAAGGGAAATTGGCGGTCACGATCGACGGCGTCGAACAGGTTGCAGGCCCCGGCTGCGCGGCGGTCGTTCCGCCCGACACGCCGCACTCCGCCCGTGCGCTCGAAGCGTGCCGGGCGATCGTCGTCGACTACCCGCTCCGGGACGACTGACGCCGTTCCCCGCTCCCGGCGAGGAGGCGCGGCACGACGATCCACCCCAGCACGCCCCTCCTGGGTGCCACTTCATCCCAACCGTCGACGTCGAAGTCGATGCGCGCCATCGCCGCCGTGGGGAGGCCGACCTGCCCCCCGCCGATGAGCGCAGACACGGCCTCTGACCAGGTGGGCTCGTGGCCGACTGCGAGTAGCACGTCGGTGGTGGCGGGCTCTTTCCGGACCTCGGCCAGCAAACCGGGCAGGCCCCCGTGGTACAGAGTGGCGGCGACGCGCACGGGACACGTCCAGCCCCCGCCTTCCATCGCCAGGCGGAGCGTGTCTTCCGTGCGCACAGCAGGCGAAGTGATCGCGGCGTCGGGGGCCTGACCGGCGCGCGCGAGGAACTTTCCCATCCGCTTCGCGGCCTTCTGCCCGCGCCGAGCCAACGGCCGGGCGGCGTCACCACCCGGGTAGTCGGCGTCCCAATCGGACTTGCCGTGCCGGAAGAGAATGAGTCCGGGCATCACGCGTCCACCGCCGCGAGCTTCGCACGACACGCCTGGCCGCGGCCGGGCGGATCCGGCAAGCTTGCCCGATGGACACACCTGAGAAGTCCGGCCCCATCGCGTTCATCTGCGCCATGCCGATGGAGCTGTCGCCCCTCGTCAAGAAGCTGTCGCTGAGCAAGACCGAGGTCAACGGGGTCACCGTGCACCGGGGCACGCTCGACGGTCGCGAGGTGGTCGCCATCGTCACCGGGATGGGAACCAAGCTGGCGACGGAGGCCACCGAGCGTCTCCTCGACGCGACGCCCGTCGACCGGGTCGTGGTGGTCGGTATCACGGGCGCGGTGGAGAACGAGACGCCGATCGGCACGCTCATCCTCCCCGAGGTCGTCGTGAACAGCGAAACCGGGGCCGAGTACCGCCCGGAGCCCCTGGCCGAGGGCACGCCGCAAGGGAAGATGTGGACAGGTGACGTACTGCTCACCGACCCCGACCTGATCGCCGACCTCCGTGCCAAGGGCGTGGTGTCGCTCGACATGGAGACCGCCGCCATCGCGGAGAGTTGTGAGCGTCGCGGCATCCCCTGGTCCGTGTTCCGGGTGATCAGCGACCGGGCGACCGACGGCAGCATCGACGAGGAGGTGTTCCGGCTCAGCAACCAGGACGGGACACCCAACGGCCGCGCGGTCGCCGCGTACTTCGCCAAGCATCCGGGCCGTATCCCGAAGATGGCCAAATTGGCCAAGGGCGCCAAGCTCGCCACCAAGACCGCGGCCGACGCCGCGATCAGAGCCGCCGAAAGGACGGAGCGATGACCAGGTTCGGCCTCCAGCTCCCGAACTTCACGTTCGCGGGCGTGCCCGACAACGAGATGTTCGAGCACGTCGCCCGGCTCGCCGAAGCGGGCGAGGAGGCCGGCTTCGAGTCGCTCTGGGTCATGGACCACTTCTGGCAGCTGCCGCCCCTCGGCGGTCCGACCCAGCCGATGCTCGAGGGCTACACCCTGCTCGGCGGCCTGGCCGCGCGTACAAGTCGGGCGAAGCTCGGCACGCTCGTGACGGGCGTGACGTACCGCAACCCGGCACTCCTGGCGAAGATGGTCACGACGCTGGACATCGTCTCGGGTGGGCGCGCGATCCTCGGCATCGGCGCGGCGTGGTACGAGGAGGAGCACGACGGCCTCGGATTCGAGTTCCCGACCGCGGGCGAACGCCTCGACCGTCTCGAAGAGGCGCTACAGATCTGCCGGGCGATGTTCACGGAGGAAGCTCCGAGCTTCACCGGCAAGCACTACCGGATCGAGAAGGCGCTGAACGTGCCCCGCCCGATCCAGGAGAACGGTCCGAGGATCATGGTCGGCGGGAGCGGCGAGAAACGCACCTTGCGCCTCGTCGCCCGGTACGCCGACATGTGCAACGTGAACGGCGGGCCTGACACGGTGCGCCATCTGCTCGGCGTGCTCGACGGGCACTGCGCCGACGTCGGCCGCGACCCCGGCGAGATCACGAGGACACGTCTCGCATCGTTGTTCCTGACGTCCTCGCCCGAGGAGACGGAGCGGACCTCGGGGTTCCTGCGCGACGCAGCCGGAGCGGAGTTCGAAGAGCGCTTCAACGTCGGCGAGCCGGCGGCGATCGTCGACCAGGTCGGTGCTCTCGTCGACGCCGGGCTCGACGAGCTGATCTTCAACATGCCGTTCGCGGACCCGGAGACGGTGCGACGCGCCGGCGAGCTGCTCGTCTCCCGATTCGGGTAGACGGCGACGCCGTGCCCCCCTGGCGGAGGTCCGAGCCACGTGGCCTGCGGCGGGGCGAGGAGCTGCTGGTCGAAGTGCCGTGCCGCATCGTCGACTCGACCGGTACGAGCCTGCCCGACGCCGGCACAGCCGTCGTCGTCGGCGTCAGTGACGAGCGCATCCTCGTCTGGGACGTCGCCCGCGTGCCCACCCAGACCGGCAAGCTCCTCGGCGTCGTCGGGCGGTCACGGCTGCTCCGCGCCGAGATCGAGCGGGCCGGCGCCCGAACCCGTGTGCGGTTCGGGTTCGAAGAGCAGGCCTGCCTCTTCATCGAGGCGCCGCGCGAGCGACATCCGGAGCAGCTGGCATGGGTGTTGGCGGCCGACCAGGGACGGGTCGGGCAGTAGTTTCTGCAGGTGGCCACACTCGCCGAGCGCCTCGGCTATGCACCCGACGCGAAGCTGCTCGTCGTCAACTGTGACGACCTCGGCTCGACGCATTCGGCGAACGTCGCCGTGTACGACGCTCTGCGCAACGGCGTGGCGACCAGCGCTTCGCTGATGGTGCCGTGCCCGTGGGCGCGTGACGCCGCTGCCCAGTACCGGGGCGAGGACGTCGGCGTACACCTCACCCTGAACTCCGAGTGGGAGACCTACCGCTGGGGGCCGATCACCCAGTCGTCGAGCCTGCTCGACGGCGACGGTGGCTTCCCTCGCACGGTCGAGGACACGTGGGACCACGCCGATCTGGACGAGGTCCGCCGGGAGTGCCGGGCGCAGATCGAACGGGCGATCATGTGGGGCTTCGACGTGAGCCACCTCGACAGCCACATGGGCACACTCCAACAGCGCGCCGACTTCTTCGACGTGTACCTCGAGTTGGCGGTCGACTTCGGGCTCCCGCTCCGCATGGCCGGCGCCAGCGCCGAGCGCGTCGTCGGGTTCCCGTTTCGGCGGCTCGCAGACGAGGAAGGGGTCGTATTCCCCGATCACTTCGTGCTGTGCCCGGTCGGCGCGCGGCGCCGCATCGAGCGGGTCCTCTTCGACCTGCGGCCGGGCGTGACCGAGGTCTGCCTGCATCCGGGCATCGACACGGACGAGCTGCGCGCCGCGTACGGCGACTGGGCGGGACGAGTCGAGGACCATGCCTACCTGTGCGATGACCCGTCACTGCGTGACCTCATCGATCGGGCGGGCGTGCAGCTCATCGGCTACCGGCGACTGCGCGAGCTCCAGCGCGCCGCGTGACCCTCGCGCCGGACGGGCTCGCCCGGCTCGTCACGGCGGCGTTGCCGGACGAAGGGTTGACCGCCGCCGATCTCGAGACGTGCTGCTACGGCGCCGACACGGAGATCATCGGGGACACCGATGCCGCCGCCGTGCTCACCGTGAAGGGATCCGGCGGCCTCGCGACGGCGTGGCTCGTGCTCCTCGCCGTGCATCCCGACCACCACCGCCGGGGCCGGGGCCGGGCCCTCGTCACCGAGAGCGCGGCGCGGGCCCGCGCCGCCGGTGCCGTCGACATGCACCTCGGCACCGCGATCCCGCGCTACGTCTGGCCCGGCGTCGACTTCCGCTTCACGGCGGCCCTCGCCCTGTTCGAAGCCACGGGCTTCGAGCCGTACGGCGCCGCGTGCAACATGGCGATCCCGACGGGCTTCCGGGCCGACTCCCCCGCCGGCGTCGTCGTCCAGCGCGAACACGGTGACGGCGCGGCCGCGCTCGCATCCCGGTGCTTCCCGCACTGGCTCGACGAGGTCGAACGCGCCGCTGCCGCCGGTACCTGCTACGCGGCGCGCGCCCGAGGCGACACCATCGGCTTCGCCTGCCACTCGGTGAACCGGGCCGGCTGGATCGGCCCGATGGCGACAGATCCCGAGCGCCAGCGCGCCGGCGTCGGCCGGTCGTTGCTCGGCGCAGTATGCGCCTCGCTCTCGGCCGCGGGCCACGCCAAGGCTGACATCGCCTGGGTCGGCCCCATCGGCTTCTACGCCAAGGCGGGCGCGGTCGTCAGCCGCGTATTCCGCAACGCGAAGCTGACCCTGTGAGCCTTGCTCAGTACTCGGTGATCTCCCGGACCTGCTCCTGGAGCTCCTTGTACTCGGGCGAGTTCGTGAGCGGCATGAGCTGCATGAGCTTGCCCATGTTGCCGGTCACCTTCATGCGCCCCTGCATGAACGCGGCGTTGGCGTCCAGCTCGCCCTTCTGGACCTTCACGGAGTCGTCGTAGGTGAGCGTGAGGGTGAAGTCGGCGTCGGAGATCTCCCCGATCTTCGACTCGAGCAGCTTCCCGTTCTCGAGCACCCAGTAGTACTTGACGTCGCCGTCGGGGCCGCCGGTCACCACGTATTGCATCCGGGCGCTGGCGCCCGGGCGGTCAGGCTGGCCCTCGGCGAGCTTCGTGCCTTCGTCGAGCCACTCCTGGGAGAGGTACTTGGGCATCGCGCGGTCCTCCCTTGGTCCTGGTGCGCGGATCATAGAACCGAGTCATCGCCCGTGCTGACTGGCGTCTGACTGGCTGCCCGCGCCGACCGTCTCGCCGTCGCCGCCAGAGCCACGCGCAGCGCGCGTGCGATTGGTCGCGGTCGGCATGTGACTCGCGGCGCGACCGCCGAACACGTCGACGGAGGCGTCATCGGGAGGGATGCCGAACGCGGCGTCGACCGTCGCCGTGTACCAGCGTCGGATGGGCTTTGGTGTCGGCTCGTCACCACGGCCGACGGCGGCCAACCATACGAGCTTGATGCCCCGGCCGCAGCGAACGAGCGACCATGCCCCCACTCGCGCGATCGCCGCGCCCAGCGCGCTCAGCGCGGCGCCCAAGCGAGCAGCCACCCATACGACCACCCGGCCTGTCGCCGACCAGAGCCGATGCATCCCGGTGCGGTACAGGACCAGCGCTCGCACACCCCTGTGCGCAACTGCCGCCCACAGCACGGTCAGACCCTCGCCCGTGCGGGCGAGCGTCCACACGACCGCGTGCCCCAGCCCGGACCACAGCCAGTGCATCCCGGCGCGGTACAGCACGAGGGCCCGGCCACCGTCACGCACCAACACTGCCCACAGCGACGCCAGGCCCGAGCCTGCGTGAGCGAGCGTCCACACGAGCGCGTGCCCGACTGCAGACCACAGCCAATGCATCGCAGCGCGGTACAAGACCAGGGTCCGCTGGCCGCCGCGCACCAGCACCACCCACAGCGAGGTCAGGCCCGCGCCCACGTGAGCGAGCGTCCAAGCGAAGGCGCCGCCGGTCGTCGACCACACGCGCTGCAACACCGCGCGGTACCGGACGAGCGCCGCGCCCGCGACCCGCACCGTCCACGACGAGAACCACGCCAAGCTTGCCGCCGAACGCGCCACGACCCAGCCCAGCGCGGCACCAACTCTCGACCACACCCAGGTCATGCCGACGCCGTAGTACGCAAGCACCCAACCGACCGCGCGACCAACTCGCCGCGTGCCGCGCCCGATGACGCGCCGCAGCACTCGCTTCGGTACCGGTGGAACCGTTTCGACCCACTTGTCGAAGTCGAACACCACGACCACGAACAGCGTGAGCGAAGCCATCGCGAACGCGAAGAACAAGGCTGCTTGACCGGCCGCGAAACTTGCCACGCCGTCTTCGGAGAGAAGACGGGCGAGCACGGCGGACGCGACGATGACCGCAGAGGCCGTGAGTTTGACGATCAGTTGTGTTCGGCGTTTCACGCTGCTTCGAGACCTATCGCTATCCGTGTTGCTGCCGCGCGGCGTAAGGCTATGCGGTGCGCACTCCCGCCGTCACGAGCGCCGCGTCAAGCGCCGCGCGGCGTTCCGGTCCGCAGCAGCTGGAGCTGGTGATCGACCTCATACTTGGCGGCGAGGTCAGAGCCCTTCGCCTTCCGGAGGAGGGAGTGCGTGAGCAGGTCGCGCAACGGACGGGGCTCCAGGCGAACAAACATGGTCATGCGGGAACACACGACATCGACGCGAGAGGTCGCGCGATGAGATGCGTACGCGGCGAGCGGCCGATCGTCGGATCGGGAGCCGGCGTTCCCCGTCGCGCGCGCGGCTACTCCTGCCGCCTGAGGGTCAGCTGCGCGCCCTCGGTCGTCGGCTGGCTGTCCAGGACCGCGTCGGCGAGCGGCGCCGCGACCTCCGGGGCCACGAAATACCGGGTCTGCTCGACCTCGCCGACCTCGTCGCCTTCCTCGGGCTCCTCGACGAAATCGAACGCAAACGCCGCCTTGCCGTCCGAGACGCCGCGGAAGATGCGCAATCCGAAGTGATCGGGGATCCCGATCTGGGATCGGGTGTCGGCCAGCGTCGTTGCTGCACTCTCGGTGACCTGGAGCATGGGGCCTCCTCGTCTTCGAACGGGATCTGGACCGCGCGGGCAGAACCGCGTCCCTACCCCGAGGCGCTCCCGGCTATGCCGCCCTACCAGGCCAGGCGTTCCGTCTCCAAACCAGTCCGGATGCCTGCGAACAGATCGGTCTCGGGCTCGGCGGGCTCGCCGGCGGGGATCCCGCCGTCGACGAGGGAGCGAGCCAGCACGTACTCCTCCCACGGAAACGTGCCCCTGACGACCTCGTCGGGCAGCTTCATCCAGAAGCCCTCCGGGTCGACCTGTGTTCGGTGGGCGAGGAGCGCGGCCCGGCGCCGGTCGAGGTACTCGCCGACGTCGACGTGCGTCGTGAACCGGTCGCCGTCGTCCGGGAACCCGGCCTGGAACCAGCGCTCGAACGGGCTCTCGTGACCGTGCGCGAGGTAGGCCTCGTGCAACGCCAGCACGCGGCGCTTCGACCACCCCATGTAGTACATCTTCGACGGCTGCCAGGGCTCGCCCGTCTCGGGGAAGCGATCGGGGTCGCCGGTGGCGTCGAAGGCCGGCCCCGAGATCTCGTGCACCCGGATGTGGTCGGGGTGCGGGTAGAACTCGCGGTCGTCGGCGTACGTCACGATGACCTGGGGTCGCTCGTCACGGATGATCGCGACGAGCCGTCCCACCGCCTCGTCGAGCGGCGCGTTGGCGAAATTGTCGGGCCGCGCGTTCGTCTCGGTGTCGGGCATGCCGGAG
The DNA here is from genome assembly GCA_036005605.1 of Acidimicrobiia bacterium. Classification (GTDB taxonomy): domain Bacteria; phylum Actinomycetota; class Acidimicrobiia; order IMCC26256; family JACDBD01; genus JALZAA01. Next base: position 12,030 of record DASYQJ010000213.1, on the reverse strand, counting down.
TCGTGGTACCCGAGGAGGTGCAGCGAGGAGTACCCGATCGCCTCGACGCTGGCGCGCAGCTCGGCCATTCGCACCTCGGCCAGGTTGTCCCGCACGTCCGGCGTGTCGGCAGCCGGGTTGAGGATGTCGCCGGCCTCGCCACCCGTGCAGCACACCAGCACACAGCGGATTCCCTCGGCGGTGTACTTGGCGACCGTGCCCGCGCCCTTCGACGCTTCGTCGTCGGGATGCGCGTGCACGGCGAGCAGGCACAGCGGATTGCCGGCGTGGTCGCGGGGGGAGGCAGCCATGCGGAAACGAAAGTATCGCACCCCGCCCCGGCTGCTGACCGCCTATGGCTCGGGGACGGGTTGCTCGGCGCGCTCGAGCGCCCACACCTCGATCCGACCGATGTCGCGAATCCGGCGGCTGCGGAGCCGCTGCCACGCGAACGCCGGGTCGTCGGCGAGATCGGCGTGCAGCTCGGTGGATGCCAGCACGCTCCCGGGGCGGGCCAGCTCCACCAGGCGGCTCGCCAGGTTGACGACGGGACCGTAGTAGTCGCCTTCCTGGGCGAGGACGGTGCCGCCGGCGAGCCCGGCACGCGCCTCGGGCAGCAGCTCGTCGACCGCCGACCGCTCGGTGAGGCGGAGCGCGATCCGAGCCGCGCTGGCGGCGTCGGCGGCGACGAACATGACCTCGTCGCCGATCGTCTTGACGACTCGGCCCCCGTGCTCGGCGACCGTGTCGTACGCGAGCTCCTCGAACCGGCTGACGAGCGCACCGAGCTCCTCGGGCTCGAGCTCCTGGCTCAACGCCGTGTACCCCACCAGGTCGACGAACCCGACCGCCAGATCCTCGGCGCCGATTGCCTCCGGATCGCTGGCGATGAGCTTGCGACGCGCCGACGCGCGCAGCTGGAGCCGCAACGCGTAATCGATGAGCCGCGACAACCTCGACCAGTCCAACGAGGCGGTGAGCTGGGTCGCGATCACCTCGTCGGGCACGCCCTGTTGCCGGCGTTCCCTCACCGCGCTCGCCAACGCGTCGCTCTCGACCTCGGCGATCTTGGCCAACGACCCGGCGACGACCCGCACGATCTGCACGAGCTGCACGTAGTTCTCGCCGACGGGAACGATCGTGGACTCGATCTGCCGGCGCATGATGATGATCGTCTCGACGTCCTCGTCGCGGAACAGTCGCTCGTCCGGCGGCGCGTCGGGGAAACCGAGGGCACGCCAGAATCGTTTCGCCGTCTCGACGTCGAAGCTGGCCCGACGGCATGCCTCCGCGAACGTGTATCGCGGCTCCCCGGACATGAGTTGGTGGTCGACCGCCAGGAGCGGCAACCGACCCTCGCGCTCGGCGCGGGCGATCTCGTCGGGCGTCGCGCCCCGGCGGCGGAGGAATGAGCGCAGCTTGCGGTTCATCGGCCCCGCAATGCTCCCCCCTGGCTCCCGGCTAGGAGCGGAGAACGTCCTTCCACGCCACGTCCCGCGACACGTCGGGATCCTTGGGCAGGCCGAGCACCCGCTCGCCGAGGATGTTGCGCATGATGTCGGACGTGCCGCCTTCGATCGTGTTGGCCTGGGCACGCAGGAAGCCGCGCGCCAGCGTTCCACGGTCGTTGCCGTCGGCGAGCCAGGTGGGACGGCCGCGCTGGCCGCGCTGCGCGTGCTCGCCCTCCCAGGCCACGCCGCCGATGCCCTCGAGGTCGACGGCGAGCTTCTGGAGCCGCTGGTTGAACTCGGCCGACATGAGCTTGGTGATCGATCCTTCGGGCCCGACCTCGGCGCCGCTCTTGCGCTTCGCCGCCGCCCGCTCGTTGTTGAGCCGGATGAGCCGGCTCTCGATGTACGCCTGCGAGAGGCGCTGGCGGGCGATGGGGTCGGTGACGCCACGATGGCGTTCGAGGAGCCGCGACAACGGGCTCCCGCCGACCGTGTCGCCGCTCACCGAGCCGGCGCCCGACAGGGATACGCGCTCGTTCATGAGCGTCGTGATCGCGACCCGCCAGCCGTCGCCCTCCGGACCGATGCGCATCGAGTCGGGGACGCGGACGTTGTCGAAGAACACCTCGTTGAACTCGGCGTCGCCGGTGATCTGAACCAGCGGGCGCACGGTGACCCCGGGCGCCTGCATGTCGACGATGAAATACGTCATTCCCTTGTGCTTCGGCACCGAGGGGTCCGTGCGGGCGAGCAGCATTCCCCATTTCGCCAGGTGGGCGAGGCTCGTCCAGACCTTCTGGCCGTTGACGACCCACTCGTCACCGTCGCGAACCGCACGCGTCGACAAGCCGGCGACGTCGGAGCCGGCGCCGGGCTCGCTGAACATCTGGCACCAGATCTCCTGGTTGGTGGCCAGCGGCCGCAGCAGACGCCGCCGCTGCTCGTCGTTGCCCCACGTGATGACGGTGGGGCCACCCATCCCGATGCCGATGATGTTGAAGGGCCGGGGCACCCGGTACCGGTTGAGCACCTCGTTGACGACCTTGGCCTGCGCGGGCGTGAGCGAGAGCCCGGCGCCATCCTCCTTCGGCCACGTCGGCGTCGCGTAGCCGGCCTCGCCGAAGCGGACGCACCACTCCGAGTAGTCGAGGTCGCGCCGCAGCGCCGAGACCTTCTCGTCGTCGCCGGCGTCCACCGCCTCCATCCAGCCCGGCGGCAGGTTGTCGCGCAGCCAGTCGAGCGTTTGCTCGCGCAGTTGCTCGGCGGCGATCTCGGGCGCGTCGACGGCCATGGCGGCATGGTACCGACCTCTTGACCGAACGGTCAGGTTCCCGGTCGCGGCACAGACCGGCCTCTACGCTGGCCCGAATGATCAGGGCATGGCGGTACCGCGACGGGATCGCCGGGCACGACGACGCCCCGACCAACCAGGTCGCCGAGGCAATCGACCCCGAGAAGGCGCTGCTGTGGGTCGACTGCGTCGACCCCACAGGGTCGGAGTTGGATTCGCTCACGACGCAGCTCCAGATCAACCACATCGCCGCCGAAGACCTGCACAAGGGTGGACAGCGCACCAAGCTCGAGCACTACGGCGATCATTTTCACGTCGCCGTGCACGACTGCTACCTCGTCGATGAGAGGTTGGTCACGAGGGAGATCGACGTCGTGTTCGGCGACGGATGGGTGCTGTCGGTCCGTCAAGCCGCCGACAATCCCGACCACCCGGAGCCCTTCGGGCTCGAGGCCGTGATTCGCCGCTTCGAGGTGGAGCGCACCAACGAGGCCGCGAACGACGAGGGCTTCCTGATCTGGGCACTCCTCGACGTCGTCGTCGACCGCTATTTCAACGTCGCCGACCGCTTCGACGACCGGCTGGACGAGGTCGAGGAGATCGTGTTCTCGGCTGAAACAGGAGACGACATCCCGAGGGAGGTCTTCGATCTGCGCCGCGGCATGGTGCATTTCCGCCGGGCGGTGGCGCCGCTGCGCGAGGTGCTGGCGGCCTTGCTCAGGAAAGAGGCCGAGTGCATCGGCGGCGAGGCTGTCGTGCATCTGCAGGATGTCTACGACCACGTCCTCCGGGTCACCGACTGGATCGAGACCCAGCGCGACCTGCTCACCGGGCTGCTGGAAGCCGATCTGGCGGTGGTGTCGAACCGCATGAACCAGGTCATGAAGCGCATGACCTCCTGGGGCGCGATCCTGCTCGGGTCGACGCTCATCGCCGGGATCTACGGCATGAACTTCAAGGACATCCCCGAGCTCAACTGGACGTTCGGCTACCCGATGGCCCTGGGCACAATGCTCGCGCTGACGTTGTTCCTGTATTTCTGGTTCAAGAAGCGGAATTGGTTGTGACCGTTCCCGCCTGCACCGCGGCTGCCGGGCCGCGACCCAGACGACGGGACACCTCCCAGCCGCCGGCGAGCACCGCCACGCCCGCGAAGCCGATCACCAGCGTCCCCGTGAGGACGTCACTCGGCAGCTTGAGGTCGTAGAACTCGCGTACCGATTCGATCGGGAACAGCAACACGAACCCGACGATCATCAGGCCGACGAGGACGACTCTGCGCCACGTCAACGGCTGGGCGAGGATCACGAGCACGGTCAGGCTCATCATGAGCATGACCAGCGTCGCGGCCGTCCGCTGCTCGGTGAGCGGGAGGTCGTCGAAGCGCGCCAGCGCGAACGCCGAGAACGTGACGACCGCGGCGACGGTCCCGGCTGGGATCGTGAAACGGAAGACCCGGTTGACGAACCCCGGGACGTAGCGCCGCAGGTTCGGCGCCAGCGCGAGGAAGAACGACGGGATGCCGATCGTGAGCGTGTCGATGATCGTGAGGTGGCGGGGGAGGAACGGGTACGGCCAGAACGCGAGGCCGACCGCGACGGCCAGCAGTGTCGCCCAGACCGTCTTCGTGATGAACAGGTTGGCAACGCGCTCGATGTTCGCCGTCACCCGCCGACCCTCGGCGACGACGCCGGGCATCGTGGAGAACTTGCCGTCGAGCAGCACCAGCTGCGCGACGGCGCGCGTCGCCGGCGCACCCGATCCCATCGCGACGCCGATGTCCGCGAGCTTCAACGCCAGCGCGTCGTTGACACCGTCGCCGGTCATCGCGACCGTGTGCCCGCGCGCCTGTAGCGCCTTCACCATGTCCTGCTTCTGGTGCGGCGTCACGCGACCGAACACCGAGTGCTGCTCGAGCGTTTCCCCAAGATCCTCGAGATCCTCGGGAAGCTCCCGGGCGTCGAAGGGCTGGTCGGCGTTCGGCATGCCGACGCGCGCCGCGACGGCCCCGACGGTGTGGGGATTGTCGCCGGAGATGACGTTCAACGCCACGCCCTGCTGCACGAAGTACCCCAGCGTCTCGGCGGCGTCGGGTCGCACCTGTTCCTCGAGCAGCACCAGCGCGACAGCGCGCATCCCAGCGGGCAGGCTTTCGCCTTCGAGCGGCGCGTCGCTCTGGGCGAGCAGCAACACCCGTTGACCCGTGCTGGCGAATGTCTCCGCCTTCTGCGCGACTTCGCCGTCGCGCCCGGCCCACACCAGCTCGGGCGCGCCGAGCACCCACGTGCCACGGTCGCCGAAGGTCGCCGCGCTCCACTTGCGTGCCGACGAGAACGGAACGAACCCGGTGCGTCGCCAGGAGTCCGTTGTCGGGAACGCGGCTGCGATCGCGTTCAGCGTCGCGTTGCGGTCCTCGTCGGACGCCAGCGCCGCGAGCGCGGCCTCGACCGGCGCCTGGTCGTCGAGCCGCTCGACGCGATCGAACACGATGTTCCCGTCGGTGAGCGTGCCCGTCTTGTCGAAGCAGACCACGTCGACCCGGGCCAGCCCCTCGACCGCGGGCAGCTCCTGGACGAGCACCTTGCGACGAGCCAGGGTGACCGCGGCGACCCCGAAGGCGACGCTCGTGAGCAGCACGAGACCCTGGGGCACCATGCCCACGACGCCGGCGACGGTGCCGCTGACCGCCTCGCGCCAGTCGTCGTGGGCGTAGAACTGGCTGATGAGCAGGAGCACCGCGACCGGGAAGATCGCCCACGTGACGTAGCGCAGGATCCGGTTGATGCCGTCGATGAGCTCGGAGCGTGCGAGCGCGAAGCGGCGGGCCTCGGTGGCGAGCTTGCGGGCGTAGGCGTCGTCGCCGACGGCCGTCGCCTGGAAGCGGCCCGAGCCGGCGACCACGAAGCTGCCGGAGAGCACGTGGTCGCCGGTCTCCTTGTCGACGGGATCCGACTCGCCGGTGAGCAGAGACTCGTCGACCTGGAGCGCGGTCGTCGCCCGCACGATCCCATCGGCGGCGATCTGGTCACCGGAGCGGAGCTCGACGAGGTCGTCGAGCACGACGTCGTCCACCGCGACCTCGCGCACCTCGCCGTCGCGCACGATGCGCACCCGTGGTTCGCTGAGCACGGCGAGCTGGTCGAGGGTGCGCTTGGCTCGCACCTCCTGGACGATGCCGATGAGCGCGTTGCTCACCAACACGATGCCGAACAGCGCGTCCTGCGGATGCCCGACCGCGAGGATCACCACGAGCAGCACGCCCAAGATGGCGTTGAAGCGCGTGAAGATGTTCGCCCGCAGGATCTCCCCGAAGGTGCGACTCGAGCGCTCGGCGCTGGCGTTCGTCTCTCCCCGTGCGACGCGCTCTCGGACCTCGGCCTCGGTGAGACCCGTCGGTGGCGTCTCGTATGCCCGCTCGGGCGCAACGGGTTGGCCCGAACGCGGCGGGGCGGTCACGGGGGCGAAAGTAGCCGAGGGGTCATTCGCGGATGGGTTGCGACGCGGGGGCTAGGTGGCGTCGGGCGTTCGAACCAGCTCGATCTCGCCGGTGTCATCGTCCTCGACGACGTGGAAGCCGGCGAGCTCGGCCAGGCGATCGCGGCCGTCGTCGGGGCCGATGGCGATGAGCTCGTCCCCCGCTTCGAGACGAACGGGGCCGCGGGGCCGGTAGATGTAGCGGCCCGCGCGCCGGATCGCCAACAGGTACGAGCCGGTCTCGAGCTCGAGATTCGCCTCGCGCAGACTGCGACCCTCGAGCTGCGATCCGGCGGCGACGGGAACGCGCGCGATGACCTCGTCGCTGTCGCCCAGTGCCAGACCGAGTACCGGGTGCATCTCCTCGCCCTGCTCCACGAGCCACACCATCTGCCGGGCGGCGTCACCGAGCTCCTCGGCCGCGCTGCCGAGGTGCAGGAGACCACGCAACGGCGACGGATCGATGTGCTCGGCCGCGGCGCGCAGTACCCAGACCTCGAGGCGCTCGCGCATCTCGTCGAGACGGTCCTCGAGGTGACTGACCTCGGCGGCGAGGCTCTGGTCGTAGAACAGCAGCGCCGAGTACGCGAGCCCGACCGCGACCTCGGAGATGTTCTTCATCTCGACGAGCACGTCGACGGCGCGGTCGAGGTCGGTGATGGTGGGATCGTCACCGGCGCTCGGTGCTCGCCATTCCGGCGCGCCTGCGAGCGCGCGCACTTCGGCGATGCCGTCGGGCGGGCCCCTCAGGATGAGGATGTCCTCGGGCAGAACGATCTCGTCGCCGTCCGGGTCGATGATCCACTCCTTGCCACGCCGGATGGCGACCACTCGCATCGCGACCTTGACCGGGAGATCGACGTCGGCAAGCGATCGGCCCGCGAGCTCGGAGCTCTCACGCACACGGACGCGGTGCGAGACCTCTTCGGCGGCGGCGAGGTCGGCGACCAGCGCGGCGGGAATGCCGAGGCGGTGCGTCACGATGTGGGAGATGTCGACGGCCGCGTTGCCGATCTGCTCGATCGTCGCGATCACGTGCAGGACGCTCGACATCTGCTCGGCGTCGTGCGGTGACCGGGCGGCGAGGATGCAGACCTCGCGCATCTCGTGCACGAGCTCGTCGAGCCGCTCGTCGAGGTCGACGACCTCTTCGGCCATGCCGAGGTGGTCGAAGAAGAGGGCGGCGTAGCCGAGGTCGACCATCAACTCGGAGGCATCCTTCGCCTCCGAGAGCATGGCCTTGAGATTTCTCGGGGGTTTCTCGTCCATCAAGGTCGGGGCCTCAACTCAGGCCGAGGATCACGATAGCCAGGATCAGGGACACCGCTCCCAGGAAGTCGAGGCTCGAGGTCACGATGGGAACGCCGTGGTTGTCGGGGTCGAGCCCGAGCCGGTAGGTGGCGACGGCACCGTAGTACCCGACAAGGACCGCCGCCGTCGTGGCGAACACCCCGGCCAGCAGGGACACGCCGAGCATCTCCAGCGCCCCCGGGCTCGTCAGGTCGAAAACGGCCGCGACGATGTCGGCCGACACGCCGAGGAGCAGGAACGTCGGCAGGGCATACACGAACACGAGCAGGATGTCCTCGCCGGCAGCACGCCAGGGAGAGCGCGACAGGTCGATCGTGCCCAGGTGCAGCTTGGTCGCGATTCGAGAGCTGAGGATGCCGCCGAGGGCGCCCGCGTCTTCGAGGAACGGGGGCACCAGCACGAGCAGCGCCGGATACACCAGGAAGGATTCGATGCGCTTCTCGATCGTGATTCCCGCGATCACGTCGACCATGCCTGCGATCGCGAGCACCGGAAGGGATTCGCGCACGATGTGGCGCAGGATCGGCAAACGGGCGCGCAACCCGACGACGAGCCCGACCAGACCCGCGACCACACAGATCACCGCGACCACCGGCGTGAACCACGCGATGCCGATGAGATACGTGGCGAGGAAAAGGCCCGGCAGCGTGACCACGTCGCCTGCGGCGGTGACGATCGGCGTGGAGACGTTGTCGAGGTCGAGGTCGAACCGCACGCAGGTCGTCGTGACGACGACCACGACGACCAGGACGACGACCGACGACAGCATGCCGCCGACCACCGAGATGACGACGAAGTCGACGATCGAGATCGAGTTGGCGACGCCGAACGCGACCGAGACCGCTTTGGCGAGCACGGCCAGCACGAGCGAGATGGACAGCGAGAGCGCGAGCGAGGCGACGACGTTCTGCCCGACGAGCGTGTCGAGACGGCGTGACACCCGGAACGTGCCGGTGTGAATAGCGGTGCTGAACCGGCTGCCGAGCCCGCCGAAGATGTTGCCGCGCATGCCGATCGCGGCCGGGACGAGAACGAGCAGGCCGGGCAGCGCCTCGAGCGTGCCGGTGATGGCGCCGAGCGTCAGCCCGGCGAGAAGGTCCCCACCCGACGAGAGCACGAGCGCGACGAACCCCGCCCCGACCCCACTCGGGTCGGAGCGAACAACGGCGACGAAGCGCCGGAGGAGGCGCGGGCGTCGGACCATCTGCTACTCGGGGGCTCGCTCATCGGCATTCGTCTCGTCGGCATGGGCCGGCTCACCCTAACGGCTGACGGCTGCCGCCGCGCTTGGGGAAGACTGACCCGGTGACGGTCCTCGATCTGCTGACGGTGGCGGTGCTGGCGGTGGTCGGCGTCCGGTTGTTCGAGGCCGCTCGGACATCCGTCGGTGCGCATCGCAAGACCCTGGGTGTGGTGCAAGGCCTGCGCCGGCGGCACTTCGTGCGGGCGATCCCGATCGTCGCCCTGATCGTGTCGGTGGCCTGGCTGTTGATCCAGCTGCCCGTCCTCTCGTTCGGCTGGTGGTCGGCGATCGGCGGCGAGGGCAACCCGGTGGTCGGCGTCAGCGACCGGGACCTCGGGATCGCGTCGGTGGTCATCCCGCTGTTCTTCATCGGCTTGCTGATCGTGGGCTTGCCGTTGCTCGTCGCCCGGGAGGAATGGGTGTTCCGGCGCGGCGCCGAGGAGCGAGGAACCGCCATGAACCTCGGACGCTCGGTGGTGTTCGGCCTGGCCCACGCCGTCGTCGGCATCCCCATCGGCGCCGCGCTGGCGCTGTCGATCGGCGGGCTCTACCTCACGCGGTGCTACCTCGACGGCTGGAAGGAGACCCGCTCACAGACCGGCGCCCTGCTCGAGTCGACCCGCGCCCACCTCGCGTACAACCTCACGATCATCACGCTGGTGCTCGCGTCGCTGGTGGCCCTGTACGCCACCGGGACCGCCTGAGCACGGGATGCTTTTGGCGCCGTGCACATACGTCACAGGTATGCACGCGGCGCCAAAACAGTGGGCTAGTGGAAGTCGCGGGAGCGGACCATGTCGGCGGCGGTGAGCGGGAGCTCCTCGATGCGAGCCGCGACGACGTTGATCACGCCCTGGTAGCGCTCGAGCATTCCCCGCACGACGAGCGCCGGTGACATCCGGGCGACCTTGCGGAACCGGCGCCACACGTCGGCGGTGCAGATCACGTTGAGCAGGCCGGTCTCGTCCTCGAGGTTGACGAACACCACGCCCTTCGCCGTGTCGGGCTGCTGGCGGTGCGTGACGATGCCCGCCACCTCCACCACGGTGTGGTGCGGCAGCTCGCGCAGCGCTTCGATGGTGACGACGCCCCGGTCCGTCAGGCGCTCCCGCACGAATTCGGTCGGGTGCCGGCCGGGCGTCAGGCCCGTCGCCCACAGGTCGGCGGCCGTCTTCTCGACCTCGGTCATGCCCGGCAGCGGCGGCGCGTCGACTCCGGTGACGAGCCCGGGCAGCTTGTCGGCCCGGGCGTCGCGCAGGGCGCCGGCGGCCCACAGCGCGCTGCGGCGGGTCTCGCCCAAGGTGGCGAACGCACCCGCGGTGGCCAGCGCCTCGATGGCGTCGGTGGGCGCGCCGGTACGGCGGGTGAAGTCGGAGAGCGACGTGAACTGTGCCCGCTCACGTTCGGCGTCGGTGCGGTCGAGCAGCGCGTCGGCGAGGCCGCGCACGTAGCGCAAGCCCATGCGCACGGCGCGCGTCGACGGGTCGGCGTGCCAGCCGGGGCGCGGATGGCCGACGGGCCCGGCGCCGGCCGTGCGGGGCTCGAGCGTGCAGTCCTTGCGCGACGCGTTCACGTCGGGACCGAGCACCTCGACGCCGTGGTGCATGGCGTCGCGCACGATCGAGTGCGGCGAGTAGAAGCCCATGGGCTGCGCGTTCAGCAGCGCGCACGCGAACTCGGCCGGGTGGTGCAGCTTGATCCACGAGCTCGAGTACACGAGGTAGGCGAAGCTCACCGAGTGGCTCTCGGGGAAGCCGAAGTCCGCGAACGCCTCGAACTTCGACGCGATCTCCTCGGCGATCGCGCCCGTGATGCCGCGCTCGGCCATGCCGGCGAGCAACCGCTCGCGCATGACGGCCATGCGGGCGTGCGAGCGCTTCGAGCCCATCGCCTGGCGCAGCTGGTCGGACTCGCCCGGCGTGAACCCGGCGATGTCGATCGCCATCTGCATGAGCTGCTCCTGGAACAGCGGCACGCCCAGCGTCTTCTTCAGGCACTCCTCGAGCATCGGGTGCGGATAGGTGACGGGCTCCTGCCCGTTGCGGCGTCGCAGGTACGGGTGCACCGAGCCGCCCTGGATCGGGCCGGGACGGATGAGCGCGACCTCGATGACGAGGTCGTAGAACGTGCGCGGGCGCAGCCGGGGCAGCGTGGCCATCTGGGCCCGGCTCTCGACCTGGAACACGCCCACCGTGTCGGCCGCGCACAGCAGGTCGTAGACCTCGGGCTCCTGGGGGATCGTGGCGAGGTCGATCTCAGTGCCATCGTGCTCGCGCACGAGATCGACGGCCAGGTGCAGCATCGTGAGCATCCCCAGGCCGAGCAGGTCGAACTTCACGAGCCCGGCGGCGGCGCAGTCGTCCTTGTCCCACTGGAGCACCGAGCGGTCCTCCATCCGGGCCCATTCGATCGGGCAGAACTCCACCAGCGGCCGGTCGGCCATGACCATCCCGCCCGAGTGGATGCCGAGGTGGCGGGGGAAGTCGAGCACCTGGCTGGCGAGGTCGAGGACGAGCGCCGGCACCGGCGGGCCTTCCGTCTTCACGTTCTCGAACGCGCCGACGTCCCTCCCCCACCGGTCGATCCACTTCGTGAGCCCGTCGGCGTGGCCGGGTGACAAGCCGGCCGCCTTGGCCATCTCGCGCAGCGCGCTCTTCGGCCGGTACGTGATCACGTTGGCGACCTGGGCGGCGCGGTCGCGCCCGTACTTGTCGTAGACGTACTGGATCGCCTCCTCGCGGCGCTGGTGCTCGATGTCGAGGTCGATGTCAGGCGGGCCGTCGCGTTCGGGCGAGAGGAAGCGCTCGAACAGCAGGCCGAGCTGGACCGCATCGGCCTTGGTAACGCCGAGCGCGTAGCAGACCGCGCTGTTGGCGGCGCTGCCGCGCCCTTGACAGTAGATGTCGTGGCGGTGGCAGAACTCGACGATGTCGACGAGCACGAGGAAGTAGCCGGGGAAGCCGAGCTCCTCGATGACGTCGAGCTCGTAGGCGATCTGGCGCATGGCCTGCTCGTGCTGCGGATGCGACTGCGGGTACCGGACGGCCGCGCCGTGGGCGGTGAGCTCCCGCAGCCAGGTCATCTCGGTGTGCCCGGTGGGTACGTCGTGGTCGGGCAGCTCGGGCGCGGCGAGGCTGAGATCGAACGCGCACGCCGCGGCGACGTCGAGTGTGCGCTCGACCGCGCCGGGCCAGCGCGCGAACCGGCGTTGCTGTTCTGCTGCGCTACGCAGGTGCGCGAACGGCGCCGCCGGGAGCCAGCCGTCGATCTCGTCGAGCGAG
>DASYQJ010000212.1:0-28215 GCA_036005605.1 Acidimicrobiia bacterium | reverse complement strand
CGCGCGACGAGATTCGTGCGCCGAGGTACACGCCGGGGACACTGCCGACGAGGAGCGACGCGGTGAGTCCAAGCTGTAGGTCTCCGAAGAACAGGTGGCCGATCGCGGCTGCGAGCACGAGGGGGATCGCCTGGACGAGATCGGTGCCGACGAGCTCGTTGCTCGACAGCGCCGGGTAGAGGAGCATCAGCAGGACGATCATCACCGATCCGGACCCGACCGAGGTCATGCCGACCACGAGCCCGCCGATCACGCCGATGAGGACGGTCCGGGCCGGGCGCACGGCGATCGAGTGCACGCCGCCGCCGGTTGGTCGCCGGGTCTGCAGAACGCCCTTGGCGATGATCGCCGCTGCCGCCACGAGCAGGACGACACCCAGGAGCACGCGCAGGCGGTCGGCGAACTCCGGTGCGCCGATCGCCCGCAGAACGAGGACCCCGCAGAAGGCGGCCGGCACCGACCCGATCGCGAGCCAGCGCACCAGGTTGAGGTTCACGGTGCCGCGGCGGAGGTGCACGCCGCCGCCCACCGGCTTCATCACGACCGCGGCCACGATGTCGCTCGACACGGCGGCCAGCGGGTTGATCCGGAACAGGAGGACAAGGATCGGCGTCATCAGCGCGCCGCCGCCCATCCCGGTGAGGCCGACGATGAAGCCCACGAGGAGTCCGGCGAGCATCACGCCCAGTTCGATGTGCACTCCGCCTCCGTTGAAGCCCACAAATCTGATCGACAAACTAGGGTTTAACGGGAGGACGGTCAAATGCGCATCTCGGCCAAGGCGGACTATGCGGTCAGGGCGGCAGCGGAGCTGGCCGCGGCCGACCCCGCGGGCAAGCCGGTCAAGGGAGAGCAGCTGGCGGCTGCGCAGGGGATCCCGCCCCGGTTCCTCGAGAACATCCTCGCCGACCTCCGCCACGCCGGCCTCCTCTCGGCCCGCCGCGGCGCCGACGGCGGCTATGCGTTGACCCGGGCGCCGGGCGAGATCTCGGTCGCGGAGGTGCTGCGGGCGGTCGAGGGACCGCTGGCTGCAGTGCAGGGTGCCCGCCCGGAAGGCCTGCACTACCAGGGCGCCGCCGCTCGTCTCCCCGAGGTGTGGGTCGCCCTACGAGCCAACCTGCGCGCGGTGCTCGAGTGGGTGACGCTCGCCGACCTGGCCGCGGGCACGTTGCCCGAGAGCGTCGCCGCCCTCACGACCACCCCCGACGCCTGGGAACCGCACTGACAGGACGGCCTAGCCTGACGCCGTGACCAAGACCGTCGAGCAGCTGCTCGACGAGGCGCGCGCCCGCCTCCGCCGCATCTCGCCCGCCGAAGCCGCCGACGCGCAGGCCGCCGGCGCACTCCTCGTCGACATCCGCCCGGCGGAGCAACGCGCACGCGAGGGCGAGGTGCCGGGCGCGCGCGTGATCGAGCGCAACGTTCTCGAGTGGCGGCTCGATCCCGCCAGCCCCGACCGGATCGCGGAGATCATCGATCACGATCAGGTCCTCGTCGTGCTCTGCTCGGCGGGTTACACGTCGAGCCTGGCGGCGGCCACGCTCCAGGACATGGGGTTCCGCAACGCCACCGACGTCGCCGGTGGGTTCCAAGCGTGGAAGGCGGCCGGACTGCCCGTCGGGTGAAGCCCGGCACGGACTCGTGACGTAGCCTCAGCTGTATGGCCGACACGACCGGGCTCAGCACGCCCGTGGCACTCGTCGAAGAGGTCTACGGCCGCTACCCGGAACGGGTCGCGGTGGGCCGTCGCCGTCTCGGGCGGCCGCTCACGTACGCCGAGAAGGTGCTGTTCGCGCACGCCGAGGACCCGCACACCGTCGGGCTGGAGCGCGGCGTCGACTACGCCGACTACCGGCCCGATCGCGTCGCGATGCAGGACGCGACCGCACAGATGGCGCTGCTCCAGTTCATGACCGCGGGGCTGCCGCGCGTCGCGGTGCCGACGACGGTGCACTGTGACCACCTCATTCAGGCCCGGGTCGGCGCCGAGATCGACCTGAAGAACGCCCTCGACGCCAACTCCGAGGTGTACGAGTTCCTGCGCACGGTCTCGGCGAAGTACGGCATCGGGTTCTGGAAGCCGGGGTCGGGGATCATCCACCAGGTCGTCCTCGAGCAGTACGCGTTCCCCGGCGGGATGATGCTCGGCACCGACAGCCATACGCCGAACGCCGGCGGTCTCGGCATGGTCGCGATCGGCGTGGGCGGCGCCGACGCCGTCGACGTGATGGCCGGCTGGCCGTTCAACACCAAGGTCCCGAAGGTCGTCGGCGTGCACCTCACCGGCCGGCTGTCGGGATGGACGGCGCCCAAGGACGTGATCCTCAAGGTCGCCGGCATCCTCACCGTCAAGGGCGGGACCGGCGCGATCGTCGAGTACTTCGGGCCCGGCTGCGAGTCGATCTCGGCGACCGGCAAGGCGACGATCTGCAACATGGGCGCCGAGATCGGCGCCACGTGCTCGATGTTCCCGTACGACGACCGGTCCGCGATGTACCTGAAGGCCACCTCGCGTGAGGAGATCGCCGACCTCGCCAACGAGTACGCCCACCACCTGCGGATCGATCCCGAGGTCGAGAGCGACCCGGAGCGCTTCTACGACCGCGTCGTCGAGATCGACCTCGACGAGCTCGAGCCCCATCTCGTCGGCCCGCACACGCCCGATCTCGACCGGCCCGTCTCGGAGGTGCGCGACGCAGTCGAGAAGGAGGGCTACCCGCCTGAGATCTCGTACGCGCTCGTGGGCTCGTGCACCAACTCGTCGTACGAGGACATCGGGCGCGCCGCGCACGTCGCCCGCCAGGCGAAAGCGGCAGGCCTGCACGTTCGCTCGCCACTGCTGATCACTCCCGGCTCGGAGCAGGTCCGGGCCACGATCGAGCGCGACGGGCTGCTCGACGACCTCGAGGCGATCGGCGCCAGCGTGCTCGCCAACGCGTGCGGTCCGTGCATCGGGCAATGGAAACGCGACGACATCGAGATGGGCGACCGCAACACGATCGTCTCGTCGTACAACCGCAACTTCCCGCGCCGGAACGACGGCAACGCCGAGACGCTCGCGTTCATCGGCTCACCCGAGACTGTCGTCGGCATGGCGCTCACCGGCCGGATCGACGTCGACTTCGTGCGCGACGGCGTGCCGGGGCCCGGCGGCGAGGCCGTTCACCTCGAGCCGCCGGTGGCGGACGAGCTGCCCGCCAAGGGCTTCGACCCGGGCGACGCCGGCTTCCAGCCATCGGCGCGCGACCCGGGGACGGTGGACGTCGTCGTGCAGCCGGGCAGCGAACGGCTCGAGTTGCTCGAGCCGTTCCCGGCGTGGGACGGCGCGGACGTCACCGGCCTGCGAGTGCTGCTCAAGGCGGTGGGGAAGTGCACCACCGACCACATCTCGCCTGCCGGCCCGTGGCTCCGCTACCGCGGCCACCTCACGAACATCTCGCAGAACCTGTTCACCGGCGTGTCGAACGCGTTCGCGGACGGGCACGGGAACGGCCTCGACGTCCGCGACGGCTCGGTGAAGCCCCTGCCCGACCTCGCGCGGGAGTACAAGGAGGCCGGCATCGACTGGGTCGCCGTCGGCGACGAGAACTACGGCGAGGGCTCGTCGCGTGAGCACGCGGCGATGGAGCCGCGCTACATGGGCGGACGAGCGATCATCGTGCGTTCGTTCGCGCGGATCCACGAAGCGAACCTCAAGAAGCAGGGGGTGCTCGCGTTGACGTTCGCCGACCCCGCCGACTACGAGAAGTTCCGCGCCGACGACACGGCCGATGTGGTCGGGCTCGCCGACCTCGCGCCGGGCAAGCCCGTGACGGTCGTCGTCCACCACGCCGACGGGTCGAGCGACGAGATCCGGACGACGCACACCATGTCGGAAGAGCACATCGAGTGGTTCCGGGCCGGGTCTGCGCTCAACGTCCTGCGGCAGCAGTCCTGATCGAGGCAGGGACGTGAAGCGCGCATCCTTCCGTGTGCTGGCCGTCGCCGTCGTGCTGGCGGCCGCGCCCGCGCTGGTCGATCACGCCGCCGTCGCCGGCGAGGTCCATGCCCAGACCCCGGCCCCGACCCCGAGCGTCGAGGTCCTCGACGCCGGGAAAGCTCCGCTCGAGCCGCTCCGGCTCTCGCCGGCCGCGGGCGCGTCGCAGCGCTCGGCGATGACGGTGGCGTTCGCGATCCAGCAGTCGGGCGTGTCGTCCGGCAGCGTCAAGCCGCCCCCGACCAAGGCCACGGTGGAGACGGCGCTGCAGGGCGTGACCCCCGAGGGCAACCTGCAGGTCAGCTTCTCGTATCCGTCGTTCGAAGTGCTGAAGGGCGGCGAGGCCAGCAAGTCCGCGCGCCGGCGGATCGAGCAGGCGTTCGCCGGGCTCGCCGGCCTGTCGGGTCAGCTGACCATCACGCCGCAGGGCGTGCTCGTCGACAGTGCGCTCAACGTCCCGCCGGACCTCGACCCCTCGGTAGCGAGCCTGGTCACGCAGCTCGGAGATCAGCTGCGAACGCTCGCCGTCCCGTTCCCCGAAGCGGCGGTCGGCGTCGGCGCGCGCTGGCGCGCCTCAACCGACCTGTCGTTGAACGGAATCGAAGCGAACCAGGTCTACGAGTACACGCTGAAGAAGCGCAACGGATCGAAGATCGAGCTCGGCGTGCGCGGGACACAGACCGCTGGGAAACAATCGGTCGAGCTCCCGAACGTGGCGCCGGGCGTCCAGCTGACCGTCCAGAGCTACAAGACGACGTTTCGCGGCCAGAACACCGTCGACCTGACGAGTCTGCTGCCCGTCGCCGGCGAGATCCGATCGAGTGGCAACCAGACGTTTCATATCGAGTCGGGCTCCAAGAGCGGGACGCTGAAACAACACCTCAACGTCCACCTGGTGCTGAAGCCGGCGGCACGCTGAGCCGGACGACTCAACCCCAGCGGGCGAGCTCGGCGTCGAGGTCGAGCGGGTCGGTCGTCGCCTCGTGCTCGAGGTCGCCCCACTGCTCGCGCGGCACGAGCCACATGATCTCGAACTCGTTGCCGTCGGGGTCCTTGCCGTAGAGCGACTTCGTGGCGCCGTGGTCGCTCTGGCCTACGAGAGCCCCGAGGCGCGCCAGCGTGTCTCGCCCGGCCGCGAGATCGTGGATCGACGGCACCTCCCACGCCAGGTGATACAGGCCGACCCGGCCGCGTTCGGGGCCGGGCGCGTTCGCCCCGACCGAGAAGAGACCGAGGTCGTGGTGGTTCGCGGTGCCCGCGGCCTTCAGGAAGGCGGCGACGCCCGGAATGCGCTGCACGACCTCGAACCCGAACGCCTCCTGGTAGAAGGCGGCGGCGCGGTCGGCGTCGCTCACGTACAGGACCGCATGGTTGAGCCGCCGCACAGGGATCATGCTGGATGCAACCGTAGAGCGGGACCCGGGCTTCCCGCTCGCCGCGCCACCTCCTCCCGTGGTCCGGTCACGAGATCGGGCGCCAGCTCGAGCAGGGCGGGGACTGCCCGCCGGCCGACGACGAGAGCTCGCACGGGATCGAGCGTGACGACGAGCTCGCGACCGTCGAGCTCGACCGTCCCGGCGGGCAGCTCCACCACGTCGATGAGACGTGCGACCTCTTGGAGTTGACGGCGAGTGCAATGACGGAAGCCGGGGATCTCGTGGAGCCGGTCAAGGTATCGGTTGCGTGCCATGCGGACGACGGTACGGACATGACACGTCGGCATCATCGGGCCGGGTGGCGATTTCGCGCTCCGACCCAGGTGTGACGGCCGAACCCGACCCCGGTCGGATGCCCGATTTCGGGGTCGCTCGTAGGCTGGATCCGTGGCCCCGACGACGGTCGAGCTCGACGACGACCTGTTTCCCCATTGGGCACGGATCGCCGCGATCGTCATCCCTCTTTTCTTGGCGATGGCGATCTGCGTTCAGCGCGACGCGGTGATCCCGCCGAGCTGGGTCACAGCGGTCGCCTTCGCGGCGGCCGTGCCGTGGCTGCTCGAGCCCTTCGGAATCCGCCTTCCACCACTTCTCTCGATAACGGTCGTGCTGAGCGCAGTCCTGATCCTGGTCATAGGCGATCCGGTCAAGGAGGACACCGCGCCGTTCTTTCTCGTCTTCCTCTGCGCGTACCGCGCGATGGCCGCTCGCAAGTGGGAAGGCACGGTGGCGATGGGAGGCTCGATCGGGCTCCTCGTAGGCCTCGAGGTGGCCGGGCGTTACAGCGGCTCGTTGCCCTACGTCATCGGGATCGTGATCAGCTGGGCGTGGGGGTTCGCGATCAGGGCGCACACGCTGCTGGTCGCGCAGCTGAGGGCCGCGCAGGCCGGCCTCGCAGAGCGGGCCGCGGCGGACGAACGGCAACGCATCGCGCGCGAGATTCACGACGTCATCGCCCACTCCCTCGCGGTGACGATGCTGCACCTCACCGGCGCGCGCCTGGCACTACGACGCGATCCCGAGGAGGCGGAGGAGGCGCTGCTCGAGGCCGAACGGCTCGGTCGCGAGAGCCTGGCCGAGATCCGCCGCACGGTCGGGTTGCTGGCACCCGAGGGGACGGGCACGGCGGCGCCGATGCCTGCGGCGACCGACATCGCGCAGCTCGTGCACGAGTTCGAAGCCGCTGGCCTCGATGTCGACTTCGAGCTGACCGGAGATCCCGGCGCACTTCCTCCCGCGACCGGCCTCGGGTTGTACCGCGTCGCCCAGGAGTCGCTGTCGAACGTCGTTCGTCACGCCCCCGGCACCCACACGACAATGTCCCTCCGCGTCGGCGACGAGGTGGTGTCGATGCACGTGCGCAACCGACTCGCGCACACATCCGCTGCCCCGGCCACCGATGGCGGACTTGGTGTGCGCGGGATGCAGGAGCGGGTCACGTTGCTGGGCGGCGAGCTTCGGGCCGGGTCCGACGGCGATGCGTGGTGCGTCGACGTCGAGCTCCCTCGCACGGTCGAGCCGGCATGATCAGAGTTCTGCTCGTTGACGACCAGCAGCTCGTGCGCGAGGGGCTACGTCGGATCCTGCACCCCGACGAAGGCTTCGAGATCGCGGGGGAGTGCGGCGACGGCGGGGAAGTCGCAGACGCCGTGGCGCACGTGCATCCCGACCTTGTCGTGATGGACGTGCGTATGAAGGACGTCGACGGCGTCGAGGCGACGCGCCGCCTACGCGAGGAGTCGGGTGCACCGCCCGTTCTGGTGCTCACGACGTTCGACGACGACGAGGTGCTGTCCGGCGCGCTCAGAGCGGGTGCAGCCGGCTTCGTGCTCAAGGACGCGCCGGGGGAGGAGCTCATCCGATCCGCCCGGACCGTGGCCGCCGGCGACGCATGGCTCGACCCCGCAGTGACCGAGCGGGTCCTCGCGACCTACCGGTCGGCCGCGCCGACGAGCGACGACGGCGCGGCAGCACGGATCGAGGAGCTGACACCACGCGAGCGCGACGTGTTGCGCCTCATCGGCCGGGGCGCCAGCAACACCGAGATCGCCGAATCGCTCTTCGTGAGCGAGGCTACGGTGAAGAGCCACGTCGGCCACATCTTCATGAAGCTCGACCTGCGCGATCGCGCGGCCGCGATCGTCTTCGCCTTCGACCACGGCCTCGTCGCGCCGCAGAGCTAGCGCCCTAGCCGGCGCGCAATGCGCGCAGGCGATCCACCACGGCGGGGAAGGCGTCGAGGAACACGTCGATGTCCTCGGGCGTCGAGCTCCAGCCGACGCTGACCCGCAGCGAGTGGTCGGAGTCGACTCCCATGGCCGCCAGGATCGGCGAAGGTTCGAGCGCCTCGCTCGAGCACGCCGAGCCCGAGTGCACGGCGACGCCGCGCTGGTCGAGCCCGAGGAGAATGGGCTCCGCCTCGACGCCCTCGACACCGAGACAGACGAGATGCGGCACCCGATCGGCGGGATCGCCGTAGAGCGTCACCCCCCCGACCCGCGCCGGCGCGTCGTGCGCGACGCGGTCGGTGAGATCGCGCTGCGCGCCCGCCTCGGCGGCGAGCTGACCGTCGGCGGATACCTCGGCCGCCGCGGCGCCGAAGCCGACCATGGCCGGGACGTCCTCGAGCCCGCCTCGCCGGGCACGTTCCTGCGCGCCACCGACGACGAACGGCGGCAATCGCAGACCGCGTCGCACGAGCAACGCGCCTGCCCCCTTCGGCCCGCCGAACTTGTGCGCGCTCACCGAGCACAGGTCGGCACCGAGGGCGCCGAAGTCGACCGGGACGTGACCGGTCGCCATGCACGCGTCGACGTGGACGAGTACGTCGCGCTTCCTGCACTCATCCACCACCGCGTCCGCGGGTTGGACCGTGCCGACCTCGTGGTTGGCCAACTGGACCGTCACGAGGGCGGTCTCGGACCGGACCGCGTCGAGCACTTCGGTCGGGTCGTAGCGGCCGAGTCCGTCGACACCGACCACGGTCACCTCGGCGCTGGTGCGGCGGCACGCGTCGAGCACGGCGGAGTGCTCGACCGCCGTCGTCACGATGTGCGCGGGCGCATCGGCGCGCGCCACGGCGCCCCACACTGCGGAGTTCACGGCCTCCGTCCCGCTGGCGGTGAACACGACCTCCCGCGGGCGGGCGCCGAGGAGCGCGGCGACCTGCTCGCGGGCGTCCTCGAGCGCGACGCGCGTCACCCGTCCCTCGGCGTGGAGCCGTCCGGGGTCGGCGTGGTGATCGCGCAGGAACGGCACCATCGCCTCGAACGCCACGGGTCGCAGCGGCGACGTGGACGCGTGGTCGAGATACGCGCGCCGCACGAGCGCAGCGTCAGACGCGCGCGACGCAGTGGTCGTCGCCCGCGGGGCGGCTCTCGGTGAACAGCGGGTGCGTGTCGCCGTAGAGGCCGGCGAGCATCCCGCGGATCATGCCCCGGTCGACCGAGCACACGACGTGCGGGTACTTCTTGGCCGCGTCGCCGAACGGGCACTGCTCGGACACGATCGTGAGGGAGCCACCGCTCGCCTCGGCGTGGGCGGCGAAGCCGTGGGCAGTAAGCGCGTCGGCGACGGTCGCCAGCGCGGCGCGGACCGATCGGTGGCCGGCGGCGGGGTCACCCGTCTCGGGCGTCATGCGGGCGGCGATGGCGAGCCCGTAGTCGTACCCGACCTCTTCGGCCATGGCGGCGGCCTGGTCGGGGTCGAGCAGCTCGAGCGAGCGCGCCAGGAGGGTCGCAAGGAGGTCGTCGCGGCGGGGCGGGAAGTTCAGGGACGTGTCGAGCTCGCCGGCCCGGTAGCGCTTCGACGGGCGGCCCGCCGTCTCGTGCCGAACCAACTCGACGGTGAGGTACCCGCCGCCCGTCAGCTTCTCGAGGTGGTGGCGAGCAACGTTGGGATGGAGGTCGAAGCGCTCCGCCACCTCGGCGGCGGTGACCCCGTCGGCGCCGGCGCGGACGAACAGGTAGATGTCTCGGCGGGTCGGGTCCCCGAAGGCGCTCGTGACCGCGCTCACCGCGGCGCTGAACTCGTCGGCGCTGAGCCCGGCGCCCCTGGGCTTCGCGGCCGGCTCCGTCATGCCGGTATTCTACCTATGCACGTAGTGGAAATGCCCCCCGGCGAGGAGAGGCGAGGAGACCCCAATGCCCACCGAGGCCGCCGTCCTCGAGGCCCTGCGCCCGGTCGAGGATCCCGAGCTGCACCAGTCGATCGTCGACCTCGACATGGTCAAGGAGGTCGCCATCGACGGAGGCCGGGTGGCCGTGACCGTCGCCCTCACCGTGGCGGGCTGCCCGCTGAAGCCCGAGATCACCCGGCGTGTCAGCGAGGCCGTCCAGCCCCTCGACGGCGTCGAGTCGGTCGACGTGGACCTGACCGTAATGGAGGACGAGCAGCGCCAGGCGATCGCCAACCGCCTCCGGCAGCAGCACGCGGGCGCCGCCGACGACGGCCGGCCGGCCCGGGTGAACCCGTTCACCGACGCCCGCACCCGCGTGCTCGCAGTCGCGTCGGGGAAGGGCGGCGTCGGGAAGTCGTCGGTGACGACGAACCTCGCCGTCTCGCTCGCCCAGCGTGGCCACAAGGTTGCCGCCGTCGACGCCGACGTGTGGGGCTTCTCGATGCCGCGCATGCTCGGCATCGACCACGCACCCGTCGTCCTCGACGACGTCATCATCCCGCCCGAGGCGAACGGCGTGAACCTCATCTCGATGGGCTTCTTCGCCCGTGAGGACCAGCCCGTCGTGTGGCGGGGCCCGATGCTGCACAAGGCGCTCGAGCAGTTCCTCACCGACGTGCACTGGGACGAGCCCGACTTCCTCGTCGTCGACATGCCGCCGGGCACCGGCGACATCGCGTTGTCGATGGCGCAGTTCCTGCCCCGGGCCGAGGTGCTCATCGTGACGACACCGCAGCCCGCCGCGCAGCGCGTCGCCCAGCGGGCCGCGTACATGAGCCAAAAGGTGAACCTCGACGTGATGGGCGTGATCGAGAACATGTCGTGGTTCCGCGGCGACGACGGCAAGGCGTACGAGCTGTTCGGCGCGGGCGGCGGGCAGGAGCTCGCCGACCAGCTGGGCGTGCCGCTGCTCGGACAGGTGCCGTTGGTGCCGGAGCTGCGCGTGGGCGCCGACGAAGGCCGGCCGATCGTGATCACCGACCCCGACGACGAGGCGTCGCGGGTGTTCGCGACGATCGCGGAACGGGTCGAGGAGCTCGCGCCGAAGAGGGTCTACCGCCCCGAGCTCAAGATCACGTAGACGGCGTCCCCGACGGGGGCCGGAGCTCGCGCACGTAGCCGAGGTTCACCGTGTACATCGCTCCGACCGTCTCGCCCTGCGAGTGCGCGTCGTAGAGGTCCCGCCGCACCCGCCAGGACCTGATCCTGGAGCGCGTCCCGTCGTCGAGCGCCAGGTAGTACCAGTACCGCGGGTTGTTGCGGTTGCTCGACTGGAAGATCTGACTCCGACGCCGTGCCCGCACCAGCTCGCCCGTGGTCGTCCGGGTGCGCCAGAAGTCGGGCACGGCGCGCACCAGGAGGAAGATCGCCCACAGCAGGACGAGCGCGGCGGGGATCATCAGCAGGAGCGCACCGCGACCGATCCAGTCGAGCTGGTCGCGGTCGAAGAGGGGATCGGTCGCCGTGATCGGATCCGCGGCCGACTCCGCGAGGCTCCTCAGCCCATAGAGCGCGGCGACACCTGCCGCGCCCCAGAGCACGGCGAGGAATGTGGCGAACGCGGGGTGCTTGCCCCACCCCGGGGGCCAGCCACGCGGATACCGGACCCGCACACGGCGCCAACGTCCGCCGAAGCGGCTCCACGCGCCGTTGTCGTCCTCGGTTCCGAACGGGAGCAGCGTGACCGCGGTAGGAGCAACGCCCATGACGCCCGCGTACGCGAAGTGCCGGCCCCACAGCTGCACAGCTGCCGGCGGGAGATCGGCGAGCTGCTCGTTCTCGCGCAGGTGAGCGCGCAGGGCGAGGCACCTCGCGGTCATCTCCGTCCCCGCGTCCGTCGGTAGCTGCGCCGTCGACCGGCTCAGCCGCCCGGCGGCGATGGCGATGAGCCCGATGGCGGTGATAGCGATGCCGCCGGCGATTCCCGCCGCCGCCGGGTGATCGTTGCTCTCACCGCCCACCAAGCTCGCGAGGTACAGCAGGCCGCCGACCGCGAACGGGCCCAAGCCCAAGAGCGACACCAACCAGCCGGGCCAGCGGTTCCGTGTCAGTCCGCGGCCCTGCGCGTCGCCGATCACCTCCTTGCTGAACGCGCGATGCCACCCGCGCGACGCGTCTTCCGCTCCGGTCGTCAGCGCGTCGGTCGGCACGACCCCGTCGACCGCCTTGCGCCGGACCTCGTCGAGCACGCGTTGCTCGTACGCGGTCAGCGGCTCGTTCCCCGCCGCTCCCCGCAGGCGGCAGATCGTCTTGCCCGGCTCGACTTCCTCGAGCCGGACCACGTGCCGGGCCGCCAGGTCCAGGAGCGTCGCCGGCGGGAGCTCGGCGGGAAGCTCGAAGTCGTTGCACAACAGGCCCGCGACCGCAGGCGGCACCGGTGGCAGATCTTGGGTGGAAGGGCCCGAGCGGATCCCGTGGGGTCGGCGCCATGCCGCCACGGCGACGAGGAGCACGACCCAGCCGACGCCGACGGCCGCCGCGGCCACGAGGATCGGGATCGAGAAGGTCGTGTCGTCGGAGCTGGACGTGGCTGCGAGCACGTCGGCAATGAGCACGGCGCATCATCGCGTGTCCGCGGGTCCGGGGATAGTGTCCGCCGGCATGAGGCGCGTCCCGCTCGCCCTCGTCGTGATCGTGCTCTCGGGGTGCAGCCTCGAATTCGGCGGCGGGCGTGGAGCGACGCGTCAAGGGCGCGCCATCTTCGGCCTGTGGCAGGGGTCGGTGATCGTTGCCTTGCTCGTCGGCGGCCTGGTGTGGGGCCTGATCGTGTTCGCCGTGCTTCGGTACCGGCGACGCAACGACGACCTCCCGAGCCAAACGCAGTATTTCGTCAAGCTCGAGATCCTGTACACGGTCGTACCGGTGATCATCGTCGCCATCCTGTTCGCGTTCTCGTACCGCACGCAGAACGACGTGGACGCGCTGTCGAGCAACCCGGCCGTCACCATCGACGTGAAGGGCTTCCAGTGGCAGTGGCAGTTCCACTACCGCGACGACGACGTCACCGTGACGGGCCTGCCCGACAAAGTGCCCACGATGGTCCTGCCCGTCGATCGCACCGTGCGGCTGGTTCTCACGTCGCCCGACGTCATCCACTCGTTCTACGTGCCGGGCTTCCTGTTCAAGCGCGACGCGATCCCGGGCGTGACGAACCGATTCGATTTTGACGTGCGTGACAAGGGGACGTACTCGGGCCGGTGCGCGGAGTTCTGCGGCCTCGATCACGCCAAGATGACCTTCGAGGTCAAGGCCGTGAGCATGAGCGACTACCGCGATTGGATCGCGGAGCAGCAACGTGCCGGGGGCGGAACCCCGTGACCGTCACGACCGAGCGCCCGGGCACCGCCGCCGCCCCCGCACCCGCCCCGCGTCAGAACACCGGGATCCTGCGCTGGCTGACGAGCACCGACCACAAGGTGATCGGCCTGAGCTATCTGGTGACGTCGTTCGGGTTCTTCTGCATCGGCGGTCTCCTCGCGCTCGGCATGCGGACGCAGCTCGCGCAGCCCGACCAGAGCGTCCTGAGCCCCGAGACGTACAACGAGTTCTTCACGATGCACGGCAGCATCATGATGTACCTGTTCGCCGTGCCGTTCGCGTTCGGGCTCGCGAACTACATCGTCCCGCTGCAGATCGGCGCGCCCGACGTCGCGTTCCCGCGCCTCAACGCGCTCGCGTACTGGATGTACCTGTTCGGCGGGCTCGTGATGATCTCGGGCTTCCTCACCGCCAGCGGCGCGGCGAACTTCGGGTGGTTCTCGTACGCACCGCTCTCCGGGGCGACATACGCCCCCGGCGCGGGGCCCGACCTGTGGATCGTCGGCGTGACCGTCACCAGCACCGCGACCGTGCTCGGCGCCGTCAACCTCGTCACGACGATCTTCATGCTGCGCGCGCCGGGCATGACGATGTTCCGGATGCCGATCTTCACCTGGAACATGCTCGTGACGAGCGTCATGGTGCTGCTGGCGTTCCCGGTGCTCACCTCGGCGCTCGCCATGCTCTTCGCCGACCGGCACCTCGACGCCCACATCTTCGAGGTGCAGAAGGGCGGGACGCCGGTGCTGTGGCAGCACCTGTTCTGGTTCTTCGGCCACCCCGAGGTGTACATCGTGGCGCTGCCGTTCTTCGGTGTCGTCACGGAGATCCTCCCCGTCTTCTCGCGGCGGCCCGTGTTCGGGTACAAGGGACTCATCTTCGCCACGCTCGCGATCGGCGGCCTTTCGACCGGCGTGTGGGCCCACCACATGTTCGCCACCGGCGTGGTGCTGTTGCCGTTCTTCAGCGCCCTCTCGCTGCTCATCGCCGTGCCCACCGGCGTCAAGTTCTTCAACTGGATCGGCACGATGTGGGGCGGGCAGCTGCGGTTCACCACGCCCATGCTCTTCACCGTCGGGTTCCTGGTGATCTTCCTGCTCGGTGGGCTGACCGGCGTGCTCCAGGCCATGGCACCGGTCGACTTCAACGTCACCGATACCTACTTCGTGGTCGCGCACATGCATTACGTGGTGTTCGCGGCGGCGGGCTTCGCCGGGTTCGGCGCGATCTACTACTGGTTTCCCAAGTTCACCGGCCGGATGATGGACGAGCGACTCGGCAAGGCGCATTTCTGGCTGTTGTTCATCGGGTTCAACATGACGTTCCTCGTCCAGCACCAGCTCGGCCTGGAAGGGATGCCGCGGCGCGTCGTCACATACCGCGAGAGCGAGGGCTTCGGCAGCCTGAACCTGATCTCGACGATCGGCTCGTTCATCATCGCCGTCAGCGTGCTGTTCTTCGCATGGAACTTGTGGCGCTCGCTGCGCCACGGACCACCCGCCGGGAACGACCCGTGGGACGGCCAGACCCTCGAGTGGGCGACTACCTCGCCGCCCCCCGAGCGGAACTTCGACTCGCTGCCCCCGATCCGCTCGGAGCGGCCGTTCTTCGACCAGAAGTACGGCGACCTCGTCGACGCGTCGAGGAAGACATGAAAGTCGAATCGTTCTTCTATCTCGGCGTCACCGCCTTCTTCGTCGTGATCGGTGTCATCTACTGGTTCACGAGCTACGAGGACGCCGGCACGACGATGCTGGCGGCCAGCTCGCTCCTCGGCCTCCTCGCCGGCGGGTACCTGCTGCTGCAGTCGCGGAAGTTCCCGCCCCGCCCCGAGGACCGCCCCGACGCGACCCTCGCCGAGGGCGCGGGAGCGGTCGACCAGTTCCCGGCTTCGACGATCTGGCCGTTCGTGTTCGCCTTCGGCGCGGCGGTGTTCGCCACCGGGTTCGTGTTCGGAGTGTGGGTCATCCTCGGTGGCGCCATCGTGCTCGCCCTCGGGGTCATCGGGCTGATCCGCCAGAGTCGCGACGCGTCTCCGTCGGAGTGACTGCAATCGTCGAGCGCCGCCGCTACCTCGTCCCGGCCGGTTCCTCGACGTCCACGTAGCCGCCCTCCGGGGTGCGCACGACGATCTCGGCCCCCGGCGGAGCCTCCGGTTCTCCCGCGGTCGGGCTCCGGTCGGCGAGCTCCTTGCACAACCGGTACGTGAAGAACCCCGACGCCACCGGCACTACGAACAGCGAAACCCGCAGGATGTTGGTGATGAGGTTCACCGACACGTTGAACCGGGAGGCGAGCACATCGTTGCCGCCCGCGACGAACAGCACGGCGTAGAACGCGAGCGCGCCGACGCCGATGGCCGTCCGCACGGGTCGGTCGCGCGGGCGATCGAGGAGATGGTGCTCCTCCCGATTCTCCTTCGTGAAGCGGCCCTCGAGGAACGGCCACGCGTACAGCAGCATGAACGTGATCCCCGGGAGCAGTACCCCCGAGAAGAACGGGTTGGGGACCTCGTGGCCGAATGCCCGGAGCTCCCACCCCGGGAGCAGACGCAGCGACCCTTCGAGCCAGCCGACGTACCAGTCGGGCTGGGATCCCGCGCTGACGGCCGCCGGTTGGAACGGGCCCCAGATCCACACCGGGTTGATCTGGGCGAGTCCGCCCAGCAACGCGCAGACGGCGAACACGAAGAAAAAGAGTCCCAAGGTCTTGGCCGTGAACGTCGGCCACAGCCGCGCACCGACGACGTTCCTCTCCTTGCGGGCCGGGCCGCGGAACTGCGTGTGCTTCTGGCGCACGAGGATCGCCAGGTGCGCGCCGAGCAGCACCGCGATGGCGGCCGGGACGATCAGGATGTGGATGACGAAGAACCGGGTGAGCACCTCGTTGCCGGGGAACTCGCCGCCGAAGATGAGGAACGCGCTCCACACACCGACGACCGGCACCGAGATCACCACCGAGTACGCGATGCGGAGGCCCGTGCCCGACAGCTGGTCGTCGGGCAGTGAGTACCCGGTGAAGCCGTTGGCGATGGCGAGCAGCAGCAGCGTGACGCCGATCATCCAGTTGAGCTCGCGCGGCCGGCGGAACGCGCCCGTGAAGAAGATGCGCATCAGGTGGGCGATGATCGCCCCCACGAAGATCAGCGCCGCCCAGTGGTGGATCTGTCGCATCACCAGACCGGCGCGCACGTCGAAGCTGATGCGGAGCACGGACTCGTACGCCTGCGACATCGACACGCCCTTCAGCGGCGCGTAGCTGCCGGTGTAGACGACCTCCTTCGTGCCGGGCGTGAAGAAGAACGTGAGATACACGCCCGTGAGGATGAGGATCACGAAGCAATAGAGCGCGAGCTCACCGATCATGAACGACCAGTGGTCGGGGAACACCTTGTTCAGCGCGGTCCGGGCGAAGCGGGCGGCCCCGAGCCGCTCGTCGAACCAGCGCACGATGCGCCGGACGATCATGTGCCGCGATCCCAGAAGCCGGGGCCGACGGGCTCGGTGTAGTCGCTTTGGGCGCGCAGCATGCCGTCTTCGTCGACCATGAGCGGGAGCTGGGGGAGGGAACGCGTCGCGGGGCCGAACACCGGCTGCGCCCCGTCGGGCACCGAGAACGTCGACTGGTGGCACGGGCACAGCAGCTTCTTGAACTGCTGCTGGTAGAGGCCGACGGGACAGCCCGCGTGCGTGCACACCTTCGAGAACCCGACGTACCCCTCGGGGCCCCAGGACTCGCGACCAGGCCGGGTCACGACGTCCTCCCGCGACAGGCGGATGAGGATCGTCTGCGAGTCCTCGACCTCGAGGTGCCCTTGCGGGAACACCGTGAGGGCGCCGCCGACGTCGAGCGTGTCGACGCCGACCCCCTCGCCCTGCTCGTCGACGACGAGCGAGCCCCGGCGCCACTTCGTGCGGAAGAGCGACTTCCCCGGGTTCGGGCCGAGCGACCGGATCGGGAACAGCGCCGCGATGCCGATGGCGCCGCCGGCGAGGCCGAGCATCTTCAGGAGGAACCCGCGGCGGGAGAGCCAGCCCTCGCCGCGCTCGAAATCGGCGGCGAAGGCGGCCTGGTCCTCGTCGCTCGATGGCAGCGCCTCGCGGTCCTCGACGTACGGGCCTTGGGGGAGCAGGTGCTTGGCGACCTGCACGAACCCGAAGCCGAGCCCACCGAGCGCAACCGCCAGCAGCAAGCCCTCGATCTGCTCCTGCCCGCCGCGCGCGTACGTCACCGCCAGGCCGATCGACGCCAGCGCCGTGATGCCGAACGCCAGCGCGGTGCGGCTCGTCGCCTTCTTCTCTTGGACGTCGTCGTCGTTCACTGTTGATCCTCTGGCGCCGTCGCCGCGGGTGGCTCCTGGCGCATCGCGGGCGGCTCGATCCAACGGGTGATGAGCATGAGGGCGCCCAGGCCGACGAGGATCGCGACCAGGCCCTCGGTGATCGGGCCCACCAAGCCCAGCGACAAGCCGCCGGGGTCCTGGGGCTTCTTGAGGTACTCGACGTAGCGGACGATCGAGTTCACCTGCTGGGGCGTGAACGTCCCTCGTCCGAAGACGGGCATGTTCCCGGGGCCGGTGCGCACGGCCTCGGCGACCTCGACCGGGGTGGCGCCGTGGAGCGTCGGCGCGTCCCGCCCGACGCTCAGCGCGCCGCCGTTGCCGGCCGCGCTGTGGCACGCGGCGCAGTTGTCGAGGTACAGCTCGCCGCCTTCCTGGAGATCACCGGGCGGGTTGTGCACGTCGGGGATGGGCGGACCGGGCCCGAGCGATGCGACGTACGCGACGAGGTCGTCGATCTCCGCCCGCGTGTACGGAGAGCGCTTGGTGACGGACTGCCGGTCGGGCGCGGTGTTGGGCATGCGTCCCGTCGACAGCTGGAAGTCGGCGGCGGCGGCGCCCACCCGGCGCAGGTCGGGGCCCTGCGCGGTGCCCTCGCCGTTCTGGCCGTGACAGTACGCGCAGCCGACGAGGAAGAGCCGCTGACCGCGTTCGGCGTTGCCGGCCTGGCTGCGCTGCCGCTCCGTGGCGCCCGCGGTGTGCAAGCCGATCGCGAGCAGTCCCGCCGCGAGCAGGCCGCCGAGCGACGCAACTGCGAGCCGGCCTGACATCCCCATGGCTCCCTCGTCACCGGATGACGAAGATGGTGGTGAACAGGCCGATCCAGACGACGTCGACGAAGTGCCAGTAGTACCCGATCGAGTCGACGACCGGCGCCCGCCGCGCGACGGGCCCGGGACCGGTCGCGATCGCGAGTGCGACGAGCATGAGCAGAAGGCCGGCCGCGACGTGCAGCGCGTGGAAGCCCGTCATGAGGTAGTAGATCGAGCCGTACGAGTTCGACGACACTTGGAAGTCGAGCGTGTAGAACTCACGGATCTGGTTGGCGAGGAACAGTGCGCCGAGCCCGAGCGTGAGCAGGAGCCAGCGGATCATGCCGGCGCGATCGCCGCGCTCCAGCGAGCGCACCGCGAGCACCATCGTCCCGCTCGACGCGATCAGGAACAGGGTGAAGATCGCCGACAGGGCCGTCTCGAGCTCCACGCCGGCCGGCGGCCACACCCGCGCCTCGGCCTTCAGCGTGAAGTAGGCCGCGAACAAACCGCCGAAGAACATGAGCTCCGAGGCCAGCCACACGACGGTGCCGACGGCGAGCATGGACGGTTGCTGTCGGGCTCGCGTCTCCGCAGCCATACCCTCCGCCGCCACGGCCGACAGGTTGGCACACGGCGCGCCGCGGGTGAAGGCTTCCGGGCGCGTGACGATTTGGGCTTCCCGGTTACCGTGACCCCGTGAGCGCGCTGGTCGGGCTTGTGGTCGCCGTCGCAAGCTCCGGCTTTGCGACGACGGTCGGCAAAGCCGCCGTCGCCGCGCCCTCGCCGCCGTCGTGGGACCTTCTCGTCACCGACTGGTCGCTGGACGTGGCCTTCCCCTTCGTCGTCGTCCTCGGGGCGGCGTACGTCATCGGCGTGCGGCGGCTCCATGCGCGCGGCCGGTCATGGCCGGCGACCAGGACCGCCGCCTTCCTCTCCGGCCTGCTCGTCGTCCTCGTCGCCACCGAATCCGGGATCGCCGCCTACGACCGGGTGCTCTACAGCCTCCACGTCGTCCAACACGTCCTGCTGGGGATGGTGGCGCCGCTCCTCCTCGTCCTGGGCGCGCCGATCACGCTGGCGCTCCAGGCCGGCTCCCGCACCTCGCAGCGCCGCATCCTGCGCGTCCTGCGGAGCACGCCGGCGCAGGTCCTCACGCACCCGTTGACGGCATGGTTGCTGTTCGGCACGAGCATCGTGACGCTGTACTTCACGCCGCTGTACGAGCTGTCGCTGCGCAACGGATGGTTCCACGTCGCGACCCACGCGTACTTCCTGCTCGCCGGGTGCCTGTTCCTCGCCCACGTCGTCGGGCTCGATCCGATCCCGCACGCGCTCGGGTACGGCGCCCGCCTCCTCTACGTGCTGGTGCTGCTGCCGTTCCATACCTTTGTCGGTGTCGCGCTGCTCACGATGAACACGGTCATCGCCGCCGGTTGGTACGACCAGGTCGAGCGCCCGTGGGGCCCTCGTCCTCTCGCCGACCAGCGGACGGGGGCAGGGATCCTGTGGATCGCGGGGGAGCTGTTCGGACTGCTCTGCATCGGGATCGTCGTGTACCAGTGGATGAGCGCAGAGGAGCGGGCGGCCGCACGCCACGACCGGCGCCTCGATCTCGAGGCGGCCGCCTCGCAGGGGGATCGCTAGCATCGCCGGAGCCGGGCCCGCGAGCGCGAAGGGATCGCCTGCATGGAAGTCCGCATCGGTGTCGTGCACACGCCGAAGGAGCTGACCCTCGACCTCGACGGTGGCGTCGAGGAGGCGTTCAAGACGATCGACAAGGCGATCAAGGGCGGGGACACGATGGTCTGGCTCATCGACACGAAAGGCCGACGGGTCGGCGTCGCCCTCGACAAGCTGGCCTACATCGAGGTCGACTCGGAAGAGGGATCGAAGCGGGTCGGCTTCGGCGGCATCTGACCCGTGCGACCCGCGCCCGACCTCCTGGCGCGGCGCCTGCTGTTCTTCACCGGGAAGGGCGGGGTCGGCAAGAGCACGGTGACCGCGGCCACCGCGCTGCTCGCGGCCGAACAGGGTCAGCGCGTGCTCGTCGTCGAAGCCGACGACAAGGGAGCCATCCCCGGCAATTTCGAGCAGCCGTCGGTCGGCTTCGAGCCGCGCGAGGTGTACCCGGGTGTCTGCGCGATGGCGATGCGCACCGAGGACTCGCTGAAGGAGTACCTCAAGCTCAACCTGCGCGTGCCGGTGCTCGGACGGCTGGGCCCGCTGGCACGCGTGCTCGATTTCGTGGCGACAGCGGCGCCGGGCGTGAAGGAGATCCTGACCGTCGGCAAGGTGTGCTGGGAGGTGCGCGCGTCGATCGAGGGCCGGGCCGAATGGGACCTCGTCGTCGTCGACGCCGCCGCCACCGGCCACATCATCGGCCAGCTCGACGCGCCCCGCGCCATCCAGGAGCTGGTCTCGGTGGGCATGGTGCGCGAGCAGACCGACTGGATGGTCGAGCTGCTCTCCGATCCCTCGGTGACGAGCCTCAACGTCGTCGCCACGCCGGAGGAGATGCCCGTCAACGAGACGATCGGGCTCGTCGGGCGGGCGCGGGCCGAGTTGACGGTGCCGCTCGGCGCCGTCGTCGTGAACCGGGTCCTCCCCGAGCTCTTCACGCACACCGACGAAGAGGCCTTCGAGGCGCTGCGCGGCGACGACGCCAGCGCCGTCCTCACCTCTCGCGTCGGATCGGGCGCGACCGCGGTGCTCGACGCCGCGCGCCTCGCGGTGTCCCTGCGCAGGACCCGCGCCGTCCACCTCGCCGAGCTGCGCGACGCCGTCGAGCTCCCGATGCTCTACCTGCCGTATCTCTTCGTTCGTGACCAGGGCTTGCGCGTGACGAAGATGGTCGCCGACTCGCTCGCTCAGGAGCTCGGGCTGTGACCCGCGCCGAGTCCCGGGCCACGACCATCGAGTCGCTGCTCGCCACGAAGGAGATCGTCATCTTCTGTGGGTCGGGCGGCGTCGGAAAGACCTCGGTCGCCGCCGCCGCCGGCGTTGCCGCCGCCACCCGTCTCGGCGGCAAGGTGCTGGTGCTCACGATCGACCCCGCGCGCCGGCTGGCGAACGCGCTGGGGCTCGAAGACTTCGGCAACGTCGAGAAGCCGGTGCCGGTCGAGGCGTTCAAGGCGGCCGGGCTGGAGCCGCGCGGGCAGCTGCACGCGGCGATGCTCGACACCAAGCGCTCGTGGGACGAGCTCGTGCTCCGGCACGCGCCCGACGAGGAGACCGCCTACCGCATCCTCGAGAACCGCTTGTACACGAACATCACGGGCCGGTTCGTGCAGAGCCACGACTACATCGCGATGGAGCGGCTCTTCGACGTGCACGCGGCCGGGCGGTACGACCTCATCATCATCGACACGCCGCCGACTCGGAACGCGATCGACTTCCTCGAAGCGCCCAAGCGAATGGCCGACTTCTTCGGCGGGCGTCTTCTCCGCTGGCTCACCATGCCGTACCGGATGGGCGGGCGCCGCGGGGCGCGCGTCCTCAACGTCGCCAGCCGACCCTTCTACCAACTGGCCGATCGCGTTCTCGGCAGCCAGTTCCTCCAGGACATCGCCGAGTTCTTCCTGAGCTTCCAGTCGATGTACGACGGGTTCGCGCAACGCGCCGAGGCGGTCGAGCGGTTGCTGCACGACCGGCGCACGACGTTCGCGGTCGTGACGACCCTCGAGGGCGCGCCCCTGCGAGAGGCGCAGTTCTTCTGCGAGCAGCTCACCAAGCGCGACTTCCATCTCGGCGCGCTCGTCCTCAACAAGACGCTGCCCGAGTACCTGCTCTCCGCCGAAGGCGCCCGCGCAGCCGAGGTCCTCGCAGCCGAAGCGGGACCGATCGCCGAAGAGCTCGCCGCCACGAGTGTGACCGAGCTGGCCGACACACCGCGCACTGCTCGCGTGCTGCGGACCATCGGCGAGTCATACAAGAACTTCGCCGTGGTCGCGACGCGGGAGGCGGAGCTCAAGACCGAGCTCGGACGCGTCCCCGAGGTCGTGGCGAACGTGCCGAACTTCGAGATCGACATCTACGACGTGGCGGGACTCGCTCGAGTCGGGGACGCCCTCTTCGGAGTTTGAGCACCCGGCCGCAAGAACCTCGCCGGTACCATCGACGCGGAGACGGCAGCTTTGCCGACTGCCGTTGCGGCGCGGGAGCCGGCGACTGCGACCAAAATGAGAGCGCCGGAGCTTGCGACGGCGACAGGAGAGGCAGTTGACGCTCGGGTTCGAGTTGGCGCGCACGAACACCGCCCTCGGCGGCGCCGCGCTCGCGCACACCCGACGGCTCGTGGCGTCCTGGCAGGTGCTCGCCGACCTCTGCTTCGCCGACCTCTTGTTCCTCGCCGCCATCGAAGGCGAAGAGGGCCATCGGTTCGTCGTGCTCGGCCAAGTGCGCCCGACCACCGACCAGACCCTGTACACCGACGACATGGTCGGCACCGTGGTCGGCGAGGTCGAACGGCCGCTGGTCAGCCGGGCGTGGCGGGAGGGTGAGATCGTCGAGGGTGAGACCAAGGCCCTCGGCTCGACCGAGCGCGCCCGCATCAAGTGCATCCCGGTGCGGTGCGAGGGCACCTTGATCGGGCTCGTCACCCGCGAGACGCCGCTCACGTTCGGGCGCCGGGCCGGCTCGCTCGAACGCCAGTACTTCGAGGTGTTCGACCGACTGGCCCGAATGATCGCCGAGGGCAGCTTCCCGTTCCCCCGCGACGAGGTCGAGTTCGAGGACGCGCCAAGAGTGGCGGACGGTGTGATCATCCTGGACGGTGACGCCCAGATCCGCTTCGCCAGCCCGAACGCGATCAGCTCGCTGCACCGGATGGGCATTCACGCGTACGCGTCGGGGCAGCGGCTGGCCGAGATCGGGTTCGACCAGGATGCGGTCGACGCCGCCCTCGCCGCCCGGCTTCCGGTCACCGAGGAGGTCGAGCGGGGCGACACCTCGATCCTGATTCGCGCCATCCCACTGCTCGACGCCGGCGATGCGGTCGGGGCGTTGGTGCTCATGCGGGACGTCACCGACTTGCGACGGCGCGACCGCATGCTGCTCTCGAAGGACGCCACCATCCGCGAGATCCACCACCGTGTGAAGAACAACCTGCAGACGATCGCGGCGCTGCTACGACTCCAGGGACGGCGACTCGCATCGGAGGAGGCGCAGGAGGCGATCGAGGAGTCGGAGCGGCGCATCCGGTCGATCGCCATCGTGCACGAGACGCTCTCGCGCGACGCCGGGGACGTCGTGCGGTTCGGTGACGTCGTGAAGCCGCTCGTGCGGACGGTCGAGGAAACCGTCTCGACGCCCGATGCGACCCTGCGCTTCGAGGTCTCCGGTGACGCCGGCAGCCTGAGAGGCGACGTCGCCACCGCACTCGCGGTGGTGCTCAACGAGTTGATGCAGAACGCGGTCGATCACGCCTTCCCGCGCGACGGCGCCGGTCCGACGGAAGGGAGCGTGCTCGTGCGGCTGGCGCGTCTCGGCAGCGAGCTGGTCGTCGAGGTCATCGACGACGGGGTGGGGCTGCCGCCGGGGTTCACGGTCGAGTCGTCGAAGGGACTTGGCCTGTCGATCGTGCAGGCGCTCGTGAACGGCGAGCTCGGCGGGTCGATGGAGCTGGGCCCGTCCGCGCGCGACACAGGTGGGACGCACGTGCGCTTGCGGGTGCCGTTGGCGCCGAGCGCGCCGGTCGAGTTGTGAGAGGGGTCGACTCCGCGGGGACGGAGCTAGCTGGCGGCGCGGCGTTGCTTCGCCAGCCAGGCCTTTCGCAGCTTGCGGCGTTCCTCTTCGGTCGTGCCGCCCCAAACGCCCGCCTCCTGGTTGGTGGCGAGCGCGAACTCGAGGCATTCCTCGTTCACGTCGCAGGCGGTGCAGATGCGCCTGGCCGTTTCGATCTGCTCGAGAGCAGGGCCGGTGCTCCCGATGGGGAAGAAGATGTCGGGGTCGGAATCACGGCACGCAGAGCGACCGCGCCACGCGTCCATGTCCCAGTCATGAGTTCTGATCCAAGTGAGCGCCACGAAGCCTCCGGTACTCGTGGTCGTCGTACGAGTCGCGCACACGTGCTCGTGCGCCCGTTCACAAGCATCCTCGGGCTGCCCACCTCGAGGCAATACCGAAGGGTATTGACCGCTGCACGAAGGCGCAAGGGGTCTGACCTGCACTTTCGCGGAGTGTGACGGTGACGGCACCGCGCGTGCTCGCCCATCGTGGTGCCAACCGGGTGGCACCCGAGAACACGCTGGAGGCGTTCGTGGCCGCCAGCGCGCTCGGCGCCGACGGGGTCGAGCTCGACGTCCACCGGACCGCAGACGGTGCCCTGGTCGTGCACCACGACGCCGACGCACGCGGGCTCGGCGTGCTCGCCGAGCGACCCGAGGCCGACATCCGCGCCGCCCGGCCCGAGATCCCGACGCTCGAGGAGGCACTCGACGCCTGCACCGGGATGCTCGTCAACATCGAGGTGAAGAACCTGCCCGGCGACGCCGACTACGACCCGGCGGACGGTGTGGCCGCGGCCGTCGTCGAGCTGCTCACGCGACGGGACCGACGGGACGAAGTGCTGGTGTCGTCGTTCAACCTCGAGTCCGCCGATCGGGTGCGCGACCTCGACGGTTCCATCCCGACCGGCTTCTTGACGCTCGTCGGCATGGACCCGGTCGACGGGGCCGACATCGGGCACGCACACGGCCACTGCGCCGTCCATCCCGACGTGCGCGCCCTCGCCGGCGACGCCGCCGGCGCGACGATCGCGCGGGCGCACGAGCTCGGCATGGTCGTCAACGTGTGGACCGTGAACGGCGAGGACGAGATGCGGCGGCTCGCGGCCGCCGGCGTCGACGCCATCATCACCGATGTGCCCGACGTGGCCCGGCGGGTGTTCGACTCGTAGAGCACGAACCATCACGGGGGTGTGACGATCGTCAGCGCGTCGGGCGCCCACGAGATCGTCAGGTGCTCGGTGTCGCCGAGGTAGTCGCCGTCGACCTGCCAGGGGAACGGTCCGTAGCCCGTGACGGTGAGCGAGTGCACGTCGGTTCGCTGCGCGATCTTCGGATGGTGCATCAACCGTTGCCCGTCCTGCAGCGCCGATGCCGCTCCGGGCAGGAGCACGGAGAGCGACAGCGACCGGAACAGCGTGAGCGTGAGCGGGACGTCGAGCCCCGCTTCGGGTGCGACCACCAGCGGGCGCCGTCCGAGATATGACCACGGACGCTGGTTGGACACGATCGCGAACGCCGAGTCGCCGACGACCTCGCCGTCGCCGAGCTCGACCCGGAACCGCGGTCGGCGGTGGTCGTACTGCCGCAACCACGTGTCGATGGTGGTCACGACGAACAACGCGTGGGTGCCGTACCGCTTCAGGAACGATCGCCGCTCGACCTGGCCGATGACGGCGGCGTCGAGCCCGAGCCCGGCGTGGAAGAGGAAGCGGCGCCCGTCGGCGACGCCGAGGCCGATGCGTCGGAAGCGGCCTTGGGCGAGCGACACGACGAGCCGTTCGGCCGCTTGGACGGGGTCGTAGGCGACGCCGATGCTGCGTGCGAACACGTTGGTCGATCCTCCCGGCAAGGGCGCCAGCGCGGTGGCGGTGCCGGCGAGGCCGTCGGCCGTCTCGCTGAGCGTGCCGTCGCCGGCCAGCACGGCGACGGCCTCGACTCCGTCGAGCGCGGCGCCGCGGGCGATGCGGGCGGCATGACCGCGCCGCGACGTCTCCTCCACCTCGAGCTTGTGCTCGGCGCCCAGCACGCGCTGGACGAGCACCCGTCGCCGAGCGGTCACCGCGGTCGCCGTCTCGTTGACGATCAGCAGCAGTCGCATGGGTCCGCACACCGTACTGGTGCGCATACGATCCCGGCGTGGGCAGAGTTGCATCGGGTCGGGCAGGCGCGCTCACCGCGTTGACCGCCGAGATCGTCGACTGTCGTGCTTGCCCGCGGCTCGTCGAGTGGCGCGAGCGCGTCGCGCTCGAGAAGCGCGCCGCGTTCCGCGACGAGACGTACTGGGGTCGTCCCGTCCCGGGGTTCGGTGATCCGGCGGCGCGCGTGCTGATCGTCGGCCTGGCCCCGGCCGCCCACGGTGGGAATCGCACGGGCCGGATCTTCACCGGCGACAGGTCGGGTGACTGGCTGTTCGGCGCGCTCCACCGCACCGGGTACGCCAACCAGGCAACCTCCGTCAGCGCCGACGACGGGCTGGAGCTGCGCGACGCGTACGTCGCGGCCGCGGTGCGCTGCGCTCCACCCGCGAACAAGCCGACGCCCGAGGAGCGCGACCGGTGCCTGCCGTACCTCGTGCGCGAGCTTGCGCTGCTCGAACGGGTGCGGGTGATCGTCGTGCTCGGGAAGTTCGCGTACGACGCCACCGCGCGCGTGCTCGCCACGAGCGGGTCACCGCTCCCGTCGCCGCGTCCACCGTTCGGGCACGGCGTCGAGGTCGCCTCCGACCGGGCGATCGTGGTCGGTTGCTACCACCCCAGCCAGCAGAACACATTCACGGGCAAGCTCACCGAGTCGATGCTCGACGACGTGTTCGCCCGGGCGCGCGCCCTGTCGGCCGCCTAGGGCGTGCCGTAAATGATCGGCTCGAAAATTTGGGTCCGGCTGGCCGATGAGAAATGCCGCCATGCCGGGTCTACCGCAAGTTGAAACCAAGTTGGATCGAGACGACAGGGGATCGAGGTGTCTGCATCGGTGCTCTACATGTCGATGTCCCTCGACGGGTACATCGCGGGCCCGAACGACGAACCGGGCAACCCCGGCGGCGACGGCTTCGACCGGCTGCACGAGTGGTTCACCGCTCCGGACGGGGAGTTCGACCGGCCGTCCGGGCCGGCCGGGGAGTTGTTCGACGAGATATTCGCGACCGGCGCGGTCGTCGTAGGTCGGCGGACTGCGGAGCAGGTCGATCACTGGGGCGGTGATCATCACCGGCGGGGTGTCCCGATCTTCGTGCTCAGTCACCGGCCGCCCGGTGCGTCCGTCGCGAACTATCCGTTGGTGACGTACGTGACCGACGGGATCGAGAGCGCGATGGCGCAGGCGAAGGCCGCCGCCGAGGACCGGAACGTGCTGGTGCATGGCGCGTACACGGCGCAACGGGCGCTCGAGGCCGGTGTGCTGGACGAGCTGCAGATCCACCAGATCCCGGTGCTGTTCGGTGGTGGCCTTCGGCAGTTCGAGGTGTTGCGGTCCCGCGTCGAGCTGGACGTCGTTCGGGTGATCGACACGCCGGAGGCCACACACATCCGCTACCGCGTCCGTCGCTGACGGTCGACCAGCGGTCTCTTTGGTTGTGGTCAGAAGGCCAGCGCGATGATCTCGCCGGCCCCATAGGCCACCGCGATCGATCCGAGCACGATCGCTACTGCGAGGCGCAAGCCGCGATCCGAGGACCGGATCGCCAAGTGGGCGCCGACGCGGGCGCCCGGGATCACGGCGATCGACAGTGGAATCGCGAACGCCCAATCGATGTTGCCGAGCACGGCGTGTGTGACCATTCCCGGGACCGCGAGCGCGCCCACGCACACGAGCGACGTGGCCACCGCCTCCTTGACGCTCAACCGCACCCAGGTCGCGAACGCGGGCACCATGAGGACACCGCCGCCGATGCCGAGAAGGCCGCTGAGGCCGCCGGCGGCGAGGCCGATCAACCCGAGTCGCCAGACCTCGGCCCGGCGATGGAGCGGTGACGACCGGTCCGGATCCTGTTCGTGCGCGAGCACGAGGTCGCTGGCCGGCGCGGCGAGGTCGCCGACGGGGTCCTCGACGTCGACCGGGTTCTGGGCGTGTGCGGGCGCCCCGCTCGGAACTCGTGCCATGCGAAAGGCCGTGAACGCGAGAAGGGCCGCAGTGGCGAGCATGAGGAGATGCCCGTTCCCCGGGACGGCTCCGGTGAGGAGCGCCCCGCCGACGGTCGCGGCGAGACCGGCGGCCAGCGTCCAGAGAGCAACTCGTCCGATGATGAGCCCCTCGCGCCGGTACCGGAGGGAGCCGCTGACCGCCGACGGGATCACCGACGGGATGGTCGACCCGACGGCCTCGAGCGGGGTCGCGCCCAGGGCGCGGATCGCGGGCGTCGACACCACCGCACCGCCGACTCCGAACATCCCGGACAGCACCCCGGTCGCGACGCCTGCTGCCAGCGTCAGGATCGTCTGCCACGGCTCAGACACTTCTCTCCTCCGTCGGCTCTTTCCTTCGCGCCGTCGC
>DASYQJ010000211.1:0-5833 GCA_036005605.1 Acidimicrobiia bacterium | reverse complement strand
GTGATCTCGAACGCGGCGCGGCCGAGCTCGCCGCCGGCGCCGTCGAACACGACGTCCGGCCCCGTCCCGCCGGTCGCCTCGCGCACCCGCTGGGACCAGTCGGGCTCGGAGTAATCGATGACCACGTCGGCGCCCAGCGTGCGGACGACGCCGAGCTTGCGCCGGCCGCCGGCTGCGGCGATGACGCGCGCGCCGGCTGCGTGCACGAGCTGTACGAGCAGGATGCCGAGGCCCCCGCCCGCGGCCAGGACGAGAACCCATTCGCGCGGGCGGATCCGGGCGTTGTCGACGAGGCCGAGCGCGGTGGCGCCGTCGTGCAGCACAGCGGTCGCGGGTTGCAGATCGAGGCCGTCGGGGACAGCGACGATGGCATCGGCGGCGACGACCGCCCGCTCGACGTACCCGCCGTGACCGCCGTCTTCGCCGGTGTGGGCAACCACGCGCCGCCCGATCCAATCGGCATCCACGCCGTCGCCGACGGAGCTCACGAGTCCGGCGACGCCGCCGCCCGGCACATACGGCGGTTGCACCGTGAAGTGCTCGCGACCCCAACCGCGGCGGATCTGCGTGTCGACGAAGAGGGTGTCGGCCACCGCGGCGTCGACGACGACCTGTCCCGGTCCCGCGACCGGGTCGGGCGTCGTGCTCGTCGCCAGCACTTCGGGGCCGCCGAACTGCGTTGCGACTACCTGGCGCATCTGTTGACCTCCTCGGTCGATCAGCGAAAGTCGTCGGCGTGGCCGGATGCCCACTCGCGGAACGTCCGCGCCGGTGTTCCTGTGATCCGCTCCACGGTCGACGTGACCAGTTCCGGCTCCTCGACGAAACGCGCCCACGTGTCGAGAGCGTGGTCGGCGAATGACGCGTCACCGAACGCGGCGGCGAGGCCGTCGCGCACGGCTTCGGGCGGGACGTCCTCCCAGCGCGCCGGACGTCCGATCACCTCACCGATCGTGCGCACCTGCTCGGCCTGGGTCACCAGCCCGGGCCCGGTCAGGACATGCTTCGCGCCGTGGTGTCCCTCGCCGGTGAGTGCGCGCACCGCGACCGCCGCGATGTCCGACTCGTGGATCAGCGACCGCGCCGCCGCCCCGTATGGCCAGCGCACGACGCCTTCCCCGCGGATCTGGCCGGCCCACATGAGCGTGTTGGACGCGAACCCACTCGGTCGCAGGAACGTCCACTCCACCCCGGACTGCTCGATCAAACGCTCCATGTCGGCGTGGAACAAGCCGACCGGATCGGGCTGCTGCCCACCCGCCGATGACAGGTAGACAAGCCGGCGCGTCTCGCGTTCGACCGCATCGAGGACCGCCGGCGCGTCCTCGGTCGTCGTGAACGGCCAGACGAGGAAGACGGCCTCGACGTCCTCGAGCGCCGGGGCGAGCGTGTCCGGGGCGGAGAGGTCGCCGGCGACGACGTCGACGCCCCCGGGCAGTCGTGCCGAATCGGGATGGCGCGCCAGCGCACGGACCGGCGCACCGGCGGCGAGCAACTGGGAAACGGTTTGCCGGCCGACCGTGCCGGTCGCGCCGGTGACGAGGATCATGGTGCGACCAGGTGCAGGTCGCCGAACTCGTGCCACCGGTAGCCGAGCTCGAGGGCGGCGTCGTAGCTCCGGTCGAGCAGATCCCGTCCCGCAACCGCTTCGAGCAGCTGCAGGTGGGACGCCTCCGGCTCGTGCCAGCCCGTGAGCAGCCCATCGACCAGCCGCACGCCACGTTCAGGGGTGACGACGACGTCGGTCCACCCTTCGCCGGCGTGGGCGCGCCCGTCCGCGCCGGCGACGGTCTCGAGGGCGCGCGTCGGCGTGGTTCCGATCGCGATCACGGAGTGGCCGGCGTCGTGGGCGGCATTGACGCGCTCGGCGGTCGCAGCCGGGACGCGGTACCACTCGGCGTACGGGGGTTCGCCCGCCTCCTGCGAGCTCACCCCCGTGTGCAGCGTGATCGGGGCGATCCCGACGCCCTTGGTGACGAGGCGCGTCACGACGTCGGGCGTGAACCCGCGCGCCGCGCTGGGCATCTCGGCGCTGCCCGGGTCGATCCCGAACGCGGTCTGGTAGGCGCCGATGGGCCAGGACAGCTCGGTGCAGCCGTAGCGAATCGGATGACCGTGGCGCGCCAGGTAGTCGAGCACCGGGACGGGGAGATGCGGGACGGCAACCCAGAGTCGCGGCGGCCCGTCCTCCGGGAAGCGGCTCACGAGGTCGAGCGCGCCGCCACCGCGGAGCGCGACACGATCGCCCGGCTGCGCGGTCACGTCCGGGAGGCTGCCCGCGCCGCAGGGGAGGCGCAGCTCGACGACCCACCGGGTGCCATCGCCGGCGGGCAACTCCGTCGAGAAATGCGCGACGCGCCCGTCCTCGGTCTCGACCGCGGCCGGAACCGTCGCGGACGTGTTGACGACCAGCAGGTC
The DNA here is from genome assembly GCA_036005605.1 of Acidimicrobiia bacterium. GTDB lineage: Bacteria > Actinomycetota > Acidimicrobiia > IMCC26256 > JACDBD01 > JALZAA01. Next base: position 3,415 of record DASYQJ010000211.1, on the reverse strand, counting down.
ACCCGGTGCCACGAACTCCGGCACGTTCCGGAACGTGGTGTCGACGAGCTCGCCCGTCGAGCGCGACGCCACCAGCATCCGTACCTGGTCGCGCGCGATCCCTCTCGCCTCAGGCGGAGACTCGGCGATCAGCTCGTCGGGAAGCTCGAACTTTGATTGTCGCCCTCGCAAGCTCGGGCTCCTGCTGCGACGGTCGGCAAAGCAGCCGTGTCCGCGCTTGGGCGCCGTCAGCGTGCTCACGACGTCACCCCGGTGGTGAGCTCCGCCGGCGCGAGCGTGCGCGCCTCGTAGCGTCCGCTCGGGAGATCGCCCTCGATCACCGTCAGCAGGCCCGGGACGCTCGTCTCGGGGAGCGGACGGTCGGAGATGTCCTCGCCCGGGAACGCGTCCTGGTGCATCTGCGTGCGCATGTCGCCGGGGTCGACGACGTACACGCGCAGGTCGGGCCGTTCGGCGGCCAGCACCCTCGTCCACTGTTCGAGCGCGGCCTTCGAGGATCCGTAGCCGCCCCAGCCCTCGTACGCCTCGACGGCGGCGTCGGAGGTGATCGAGACGATCCGGGCGCCCGGGCGCATGCACGGCAGCAGCAGCTGCGTCAGCCGGAGCGGTCCGAAGACGTTGGCGGCGTAGACGCGCTCGAGCTCGCCGAGCGGGTACTCGGAGACCGGAGGTTGCGGGCTGGGTCCGAGCAGGCTCGCGTTGTGAACGAGCAGGTCGAGGCCACCGCCGAGGGCGTCGACGGCCGCCGCGAGATCGAGACGGTGCGCCTCGTCGGCGACGTCGCCGGTGACCGGGTGAACCGCCGCGGTTCTGCCGAGGTCGGCGGCGGCATTGCGCAGCTCGCGCTCTCCGCGGGCGTCGACGATCAGGTCCCAGCCGTCGGCGGCGAGGGCGCGGCCGAGCGCGAAGCCGAGACCCCGTGACGCTCCGGTGATCAGTGCTCGTTTGGGCATCGGGCGTGCTCCCTTCCTTCTCGTGCTTTCGACGTCGAAGGTACGGACGGGCGGTGATCGCCACATCGGGCAACGGGAGGGACTTGCCTCGGTCGAAAGGCCTAGGACCGGCACCCGGCCGCCGCGTGCCCGCTACCGTGCTCGCCGATCCGGCCGAGCGGCAGTTGCTTCGCCGCACTTCCGCCTTGTTGTGTATTGGGGCACGAGAACCTCCGGGAGGGGGACGAGGGGGTGATTCGTGGACGGCGGTGGCGACGACGGTGGCGACAATCGCCAGGCGAACTCTGACGCCTGACGGCAGCCAGCGCGTACTGGGTAGCTGTGGCACCGTCAGCGCTCATCGTTCTCAGCGGCGTCAACGCCGTGAGCGCAGCGCGCCTCGGGACACCGCACTCATGCCGAGGGCCCGTGCCGAAGCACCTATCGCCGGTTCAGCACTCCGGTTGACTGCTGGCTCGGGCGTCGTTCTATGCAGCTCTGGAGGCGAGTATGGCCAGCCCTGAAAGGGCAATCTGTGCGCTGCCGTTGTTTCGTGCGTAGCGGCAGCACGCGTCAGCGACCCGCCCCACTATCGCAGGGAGGCGAACGCGGCGCGCAGCTCTTCTGAGAAGAGTTGCGGCTCTTCCCAGGCGGCGAAGTGCCCGCGACCGGGATCGCGGCCGCTTTGCCCGAATCGTCGCGTTCATCCCCCGTTGACTATCGAGGCGCAATCCGCTTCATTTCATTCAGACCGTCAAGCAGCGGCGGACTCAACAGGAGGGAGAGTTCAGGACAGAGGAGGTCGTCATGGCAGAGGCCCTCTTGTGCACCCGACTGAGCCGCTACGGGCCCGTACAGACGCTGTACGCATCGGGCGAACTCGACATAGCCAGCGGTCCTGTCCTTGAGCATGCCGTTGCTCGGGCCCTCGACGGCCAAGGCGGCGAGTTCCATCTTGACCTCGGCGGGCTGACGTTCATGGACTCGAGCGGGGCGAAGGCATTGCTGTCCGCGCATAATCGCGTCGAGTCGCTGGGTCGCCGGCTCGTCATCGTGTCGCCAAGCGGTCCCGTCCGTCGCGTACTAGCGCTCATGGCGCTCGACCAAGTGTTGGATGTTCGATCACCTGCCGAGCCGGCGTCTGACATCGGCGGGTTCTTCGCGTACGACTGATCAGGGCGGTTGACACACTGCCGTGGGAAGCCTTGCCGAGGCGCTTCATGCGACTGGCCCTGGTGGGCTCACCGGATCCGACGTGCAGGACGTCCTGCGATCCTGCGGGCTGGTCGTCCGGTAGTAGTGCTGCATCGATCGTGCTGAGTCGCCACGTTTGGGGGCTCCACGGTTGTGGCAAGTTATGTGCGGCGCGCCCGGCGCGGGGCCTCGCCCGGCGACGGGGTTTTCGTTCCGGTTTCTCCCGTCTGCCTGCTGACCCGACCGAACCGGATGACGGTCAGTCCTGGCACCCGCGCCGGAGCGACCACCACTCATCGAACGTATTGCCAGTTCCGGTCGTCACCGCGCACGCGGAAGTGCCGTTCGGTGCGTGTTGACTTGGCGGTTCTGGCGGTCGTTCTGTGGGGGTCGTCGAGGCGTGCGACGTCTTGTGTGCCGCACACTGGCTTCGGCGCGTGACCTGGCGCACGCTTACAGCGGCGACCACCACATCTGCCGCGGGAGCGGGCCATCGATTGGACGATCTCGCCGACGATCTACTGTCACCGCAACAAGCGGATGGTCGTCAACCGATCGGACCAGGAGGGAGATGCCATGCGTCTCAGTCGCTTCGGCTTACTCGGATGCGTCGTCGTAGTGGCGTTGCTTTCGTTCGGTTTCACTGCCCACGCACCGAGGAAGCCTGCGCCTCGCCTCACCGACCCAACAGCGACGGCAAGCCCTCTCGTCAACCGCTTCTTCAATCTCATTGAGCACAACGACGTCAAAGGGCTGCAGCGGCTCCTCTCGCCTGCCTTCCAGCTCGAGCGAGCCGACGGGAGCGGTGGCACCAAGGCCGAGTATCTGGCGGACTTGCCGGCGATCACAAACTTCTCGATCTCGGACCTGAAGGCAACCCAGACCGGTTCGGTGCTCATCGTCCGATACAAAGCCACGATCGAAGGCGTGGTGAACGGAAAACCCGCTACGCCGGGCCCCGCGCCTCGACTCTCGGTGTTTTCCCGGAGCGGCAAGACGTGGCGGCTGGTTGCGCACGCCAACTTCAATCCGCTCACGGGGTAAGAGCTCTTGCTACACGCTCCGCGCGGCGCCGCACGTTACAAGTCGAGCGATGCAGGCCGGGCGGGCGCCAGATCCGGCGATCTGTGCTCGTGCTCCTCGGTTTGGCGACCCCCACAGCATCGCTTCTGGGCTGCAGGAACGGCCGCGTTCTACCGATGTGTTCAGCTGCACGGCATGGCGCCGCCGGAAGAAGGCGCAGATCGATGCGGGGCTACGTGGCCAAGAGGCGAAACACTTCTACACGG
>DASYQJ010000210.1:0-4846 GCA_036005605.1 Acidimicrobiia bacterium | reverse complement strand
GGATCAGCCGTTCGGGGAGCTCGACGGGGAACGGCGCCGGGTGGCCGACCCGGCGGGCGTGCTCGGGCCGGATCTCCCACACGTCGAGGGTCGACGCGAAGAACTCCTCCTTCGAGATGGTGTTCTCGAACGGGAGTCCGCTTTGCTCGCGGTCGGCCCGGCTCACGGCGCGGTCGAAGCGACCCTTGCTCGCGATGACGACGCGTTCGGTCACGTCGCGCAGCACCGGATTGGCGGCCGACAGGTATGAGCCGACCGCAATGGAGCCGGTCGCGCCGCGAGCCTTCTGCCAGATGACCTCGCCTCGGAGGAGGAGGGCGAGGTCGTCCTGGAGGACCCGGACGACGTCGCCGGCCAGCGAGCGGTACGGCTTGCGGCCGAGGTTCGCCACGTTGACCGCGATGCGTCCGCCGGGTTCGAGCACCCGCCGGCACTCGGCGAACACGTCGCGCAGCATCGCCAGGTATTCGAGATACGACCCGGGTACGTGCCCTTCGCCGAGGGCGGCTTCGTACTCCTTGCCGGCGAAGTACGGCGGGGACGTGACCACCAACGCGATCGAGCAGTCGTCGACGGCCTGCATGTCGCGGGCATCGCCGCAGATGATCGAATCGGCTGCGCGGCAGGGGTTGACGGTGTCATCGTCCGAGAGCTCGGGTTCGGTGAAGCGCTCGTAGAACGGGGCGGCGTCGTGCGACTCGCGATTGCCGGCGCCGAACGATCGCGTGCGCGTGGGCATCCCCGCACCGTACCGGAGGCAGGCTACGAAACGGCGTTCTAGCCCGGCATGATGTCGCCTCTGCCGAACACGTACAGCAGGCCCAGCGCCAGGCTGGCGGCGGCGGCCACGAGCGACGCGACCGTGTAGAGCCGGGCGCGGGAGCGCGCACCGGTCAGGCCGAACGTGCTCGCCATCGCGACGACCGTGTTGGCGACGAGCAACCCGGCGAGGAAGCATGCCAGCACGAGCAAGCCCGCCACGCGGCTGCCGGCACCGGCGGCGGTGACGAACACAAGCGCCTGGGTCGGTGTCTCGAACCCGATGCCATGGATCATCCCGACACTGACGGCAACGCCGCCGCCGTACGTCGGGAGCGGGTCGTCGGGCAACAAGGCGACGTGCCGGTGACGGTGGCTGTGCCTCGGGATGACCGCGGTTCGCCGAACCGCGCCGGCGGGCTCGAGCTCGTGCTCGTGGTGTTCCCCCACAGGATGCTCGTGCTCGTGCTCGATCACGACCGGCGCGGGACGCCGCCGCAAGCGCCGGAACCCGGCGACCAGCAGCGCGCCGCGGCTCGGCATGCGCGTGCTCTGCCCGCGCAGGGTCGACACGATGACCCACACGCCGAGCGCGACCAAGGTCACGCCCACCAGCCGTTCCATCACGTCCCCGACGGACTTGGGCAGATGCGCCGACGCGAGGATGACGGCGGCCCCGATTGCAAACGCAACCGCCGCATGCCCGAGCGCGTACATCGTGGCGAGCATCATCGAGCGGCGCCGGCTCTGCTGCGACGCCGCGATGTCGCTCAACGCCGCGAGGTGGTCCCAGTCGAACCCGTGACGGAACCCGAGCGCGAGCGCGGTCGCGACGAGGCCAATCTCCAGCCCCGCCGCGGCCGCGACCACTGCATCGCTCACGACTCGGACGTCACCCCCGTCACCTCTGTCACCTCACGCCGGACACCCGCACGGCGCTTCGCGGCCGCCAGCGACAGCAACCCGAAGAAGGCGCCGGTGACCGCCCAGAGTGCGAGTGCGCCGCCTGCGCTCGCGAGCCGGAACCGCCAGATCAACGTAGCGGGCGCGGTGACGGCGTCCGGAGTCCCGGGAAGGACCATGAACCCGACCGCGACGAGCACGACCCACGCGCCGGCAACCGCGCTCTGCCGTGCTGGATCGGAGTACTGACGCGTCCGCATCCACCGGCCCAGCCGAACGGCGAGGTACGCGGCGCCGATCGACCACGCGAGCACCGCGAAGTACAGGATCGTGCGCTCGTCGATCGTGTCAGGGTTGCCGACGGCCGGCGGGTTGGGCGGGTACTTGGCGAACGGCACGAGGTACACGACGACGAACCCGGTCGCCGCCCAGATGATCGAGCGTTGCCAGTCGTTGCGTCCCGGAAGGCGATGACGCACGGCGGCGAACGTCACCGCGAACAGCACGCCCAAGGCGATGCTGACAAGGATGACACCGAGCGCGCCGCCGAACACCTGCGTGCCGCGCGTGTACAGCTCTTGCCCACCGCCTCCGTGCTTCTCTTCCAACCGGATGGCGTCGCCGATGGTGCGCTCGCCGACCAGCAGGAGGAACAGCGCGCTCGCTGCTCCCCCGGCGAGGCCGGCGACCGCGCCCCGGCGGATGAAGCTGCCCAACATGGGCTCTCCTCTCCTATGACTCAGTGACAGGGCACGCCGAGGAAGTGCCGCGAGTCGTGGAAGAACTCGTGCAGCCGGTGCGCCAAGCTTCCGAGCGCGGCGCCGTTCTCCGACGTGATCAGGTACACGGCAAAGATCAGCAACGCGACGAGCAGCCAAGTCCAGGCCGGGACCTTGACCCTCTCGAGCTCCAGTGCCTCATCCAATGTGCTCACCTCCTCCCGTGTGCTCGTGGACCGGTACCCCACCGTTGTGGGGATGGTCGTGACCGTGGCTGTGCGGATGCGCGTGCAGCGGCGTCGGTCGCCCGACCTGCTCCTCGTACCCGGGGATCGCGATCCGGTAGACGCAGCAGTCGCAATTCATACGTGCCTCGCCCTCGATCGCCTCCCGATGGCGCTCGAGCACGAGTCGGGCGAGACGGGCATCCGGGCCGAGGTGAGCGCCGTGACGAACCGCCACGTTCGGATGGTCGGCGGCCCACGCGTCGGCTTGGTCGTGGATGCGGTCCACGAGGATGCCGGTGAACAAGAAGTACGGCACCACCGCGATGGTCGTCGCGCCGAGGCGGCGGCAGCGTTCGAGCGCGGCGGGCACCGACGGCGGCGCCAGCGAGATGAATGCCGGCTCGACGAGGCCCAGCCCGCGCGAGTCCTGGAGGAGCCTCCCGACCTTGTACAGGTCGGCGTTGGCGTCGGGATCGCTGGACCCCCGCCCGACCAGCACCACCGCGAGCTCGCCAGGATCGTCGGCACCGACGGCGGCTCGGATGCGGTCCTCGGCGAGCGCGAGCACGAGCGGGTGGATGCCGAGCGAGCGCCCGTATTCGAAGCGCACTCCCTGATGGCGGCGACGCCCCCGTTCGAGCGCGGCGGGCCCGTCGTTCTTCATGTGGCCGGCACCGAGGAGGACGAGCGGGACGGCGCCGATCGAGGTGGCGCCGCGGCTCACGAGTGCGTCGATCGCGGTGTCGAGGTCGGGCTCGGCCAGCTCGATGAACCCGCAGCCGATCTCGAGGCCGTTCGCCTCGCTCCGCAGCACGTCGGCGAACTGCCAGTACTCGTCGACGCCGGCGGCCGAGCGGCTGCCGTGGCCGATGAGGAGCAGCGCGGGACCTGAGCTCATGGTGCTGTTCCTTCCGATGACCGGGCGGCGAGGCGAACGAGCGCGTTGACGGCCGCTGCCGCCACCGCGCTGCCGCCCTTCTCGCCGACGTTGGAGATAGCGGGCAATCCGCTCGCGCGCAGGCGCGCCTTCGACTCTGCAGCCCCGACGAAGCCGACGGGCATGCCGATGACGAGGGCGGGTTCGAACACGTCGCGGGCGGCGAGGTCCAGCGCTTCCTCGAGCGCGGTCGGTGCGCACCCGACGACCACGACGGCGCCGGTCGGATGCGCCGTAGCCGCGGCGCGCATCCCGAGCGCGGCGCGCGTTTCGCTTCGTTGCTCCGTTGTTGGCGCATCGGCGAGGAAGCACTCCGTTGCGACACCGCGGATCCCGGAGCGGACCATCTCGACGTCGCAGACGACGGGTGCGCCCGCACAGAGCGCGCGCACGCCGGCGGCGACGGCGGTGGCGTCTACGACCGTCGACATGGCGTACTCGGGATCGGCGCTGGCGTGGATCACACGCTCGACAACGGCGCGTGGCCCAGCAACGAGATGCGAGAGGTCGACCCGGGTTTCGAGGATGCGGTAGCTCTCCGTCTCGATCGGGTGGATCACGCCTCCACCTCCTCGATCGCGTCACGGGGGCAGACCTCGACGCACGCAAGGCAGCCGGTGCAACGCTCCGTGACGACATCGGGCCGACCGGGTGCGGCGACGAGCGCGCGCTCGGGGCAGGTGACGAGGCAGGCGCCGCAAGCGGTGCAGCTCGCGGTCACGGAAACGGTGAGGGTCGCAGTTGCGGTCACGGTTGGTACCCCCGCGGCGTGACGACGCGTCCGTCGACGACAAGCGTGGTCGACACGCCGACGAGGACGCACGTCGTCATGCCGGCCTCGGTCGGGTCGAGCTCGGCGAGCGTCGTGACGTGGTTTCTTTCGTCGGCGCGCGTGGCATCGGTGACGATGGCGACCGGCGTCGACGGTGCGCGATGTGCGAGCAGGATCCGGCGGGCGGCGTCGAGCTGCCACGTCCGGCGCCCCGAACGCGGGTTGTAGAGCGCCAGCGCGAAGTCGGCGGCCGCAGCCGCGCGAAGGCGCGCCTCGATCGCCTCCCACGGCGTGAGGAGGTCGGACAGGCTGATGGTGGCGAAGTCGTGGCCGAGCGGCGCGCCCACCGCGGCGGCAGCGGCGAGGGCGGCGGTCACGCCGGGCACGATTTCGATCTCGACGCCGGGGGCGTCGGCGGCGAGCTCGAGCGTGATCGACGCCATGGCGTATACGCCCGGATCGCCCGAGCACACGAGCGCGACCTCGCGTCCCCCGGCCGCTTCGGCGAGCGCCTGCTTGGCCCGGACGA
>DASYQJ010000209.1:0-3549 GCA_036005605.1 Acidimicrobiia bacterium | reverse complement strand
CTGAGCGCGCGGAACTTGTACGAGCTCGCGCGCAGCCCGAACTTCGCGGGGGTCAAGCAGGCCCCGGCCGCCCTCGACGACGACACGTTGGAGCTCGTGCGGCTCACCAATCAGGTCGAAGGGTTCGCCGTGCTCGGCGGCACGGACACGTTCCTGTTCCCGCTCGTGGTCATGGGGGGCACCGGCACCATCTGCGCAAGTGCGCACGTGTGCACCGAGCGGTTCGTCGAGATGATCGAGTGCGGCCTGGCGGGCAAGGTCGACGAGGGGCGCGCTCACGCCGAGGCGCTGTTGCCCGTCACCCAGGCGCTGTTCGCGGAGCCGAACCCGGCCGTCTTCAAGGGTGTCCTGCAGGCCCAGGGCCGCATCCCGACCGCCGACGTCCGGTTGCCGCTCCTCAACGCGTCGCCCGACGCCGTCCAACACGCGCTGGACGCGGTCACGGCCGCCTCGTGACGAGGCGCGTCTCGATTCTCCTGCTCGCCGCGGGCGGGTGGACGCTGTTCGTCTGGGTCACCCGCCTCGTCAACATGGCGGGCGAGGACCGCTCGGCCGGCTTCTACGTCGTGCACGGGGCGCTGGCGGTGATCTCGATCGCCTTCGGCGTCGCCGTCGGCGTCGTCGGCTGGAGGGCACTGAGGGCCCGATCGGGCTGAGACGTTCGTCACATTCGATACGAGACGGATGCGTTTCGTATCCGGCCGTGTTGCAAACACGAGTACGCCAGCCCTCGTCGAAAGGCCGGCCCCATGGGCGACAAGGTGCACCAGCGGCGGTGGTGGATCCTCGCGGTCCTTTGCCTCAGCCTCCTCATCATCGTCGTCGACAACTCGATCCTGAACGTCGCCCTGCCGACGCTGGCTCGGCCCGAAAGTCAGGGCGGGCTCGACGCGACCACCAGCCAGCTCCAGTGGATGGTCGACGCGTACACGCTCGTGTTCGCGGGCCTGCTGCTGACAGCGGGCAGCCTCGGCGACCGCTTTGGCCGGCGCGGCGCGCTGCAGGTGGGCCTGGCCGTGTTCGGGCTCGGCTCGTTGCTCTCGGCGATGGCGAACTCGCCGAGCCAGCTCATCGCCTCTCGAGCGCTCATGGGCATCGGCGGCGCGTTCATCATGCCGGGGACGCTCTCGCTGATCACCAACGTCTTCCAGGGCAAGGAACGCGGCCGCGCGATCGCCATCTGGGCCGGCGTCGCCGGGCTCGCCGTCGCGATCGGTCCCGTGACGGGCGGCTTCCTGCTCGAGCACTTCTACTGGGGCTCGATCTTCCTCGTGAACCTACCGATCGTCGCCCTCGCCCTCGGCGCCGGCGTGCTCATCATGCCGACGTCCAAGGACCCGACCGCGCCGAGGCTCGACCTCGTGGGCGCTGCGCTCTCCATCGCGGGTCTCGTCTCTCTCGTGTACGCGTTCATCGAGGCACCAACCAAAGGATGGAGCGACTCGACGATCCTGGGCGCGCTCGGCCTGGCCGCCGTCCTGCTGGTGACCTTCTTCGTGTGGGAGCGCAACAGCTCGCATCCCATGCTCGACCTGAACTTCTTCAAGAACCCGAGGTTCACGAGCGCGAGCGCCAGCATCTCGATCCTGTTCTTCGCGATGTTCGGCGTGATCTTCCTGTTGACGCAGTACTTCCAGTTCGTGCTCGGCTACTCGCCGCTCGAAGCCGGCGTCCGGCTGCTCCCGCTTGCCCTGACGATGATGGTGGTGGCGCCGCTGAGCGCGCGGATCGTGGAGCGGGTCGGCACCAAGGCCGTCGTCTCGACCGGGCTGTTGCTCTCCGGGCTCGGCGTCCTGTCGTTCGCCGGGCTCGAGGTGTCGACGGGCTACGAGAACATCTTCTGGCGTCTGATGCTGATGGCCGTAGGCATGGGTCTCACGATGGCACCGGCGACGGAGTCGATCATGGGCTCGCTGCCGCTCGCGAAGGCGGGTGTCGGCTCGGCCGTGAACGACACGACCCGTCAGGTCGGCGGAGCATTGGGTGTGGCGATCATCGGCAGTGTTCTCGCGTCGACCTACGGCTCCAAGGTGGGCGACGCCGTCAACGGGCAGCAGCTCCCGGCCGGCGTGGCGAACGACGCCAAGAACTCGCTCGGCTTCGCGCTCCAGACCGCCAGCCAGATCGGTGGCCCGGCAGGGAACGCGCTCGCGAACACAGCCCGCACCGCCTTCGTCGACGGGATGCACCAGGGTTACCTGGTGGGAGCGGCGGTCCTCATCGTCGGCGCGATCGCGGCGCTGATCTGGCTCCCGGCCCGGGCGCGGCGCCCGGTCGAGGAGCTCGAGGCCGAGTACGAAGCCGAGCACCCCGCCCTGCCCGACGGCGCGCCGGTCGAGACGCGGACTCCTGTCGACGCAACCACCGGCGCGGTCGAGCCGGCCTACGTGCCCGCCGAGCCCCCGGAGCGGACATGAGCGACACCGTCGTCGGAGCGCCGGACGCACCGGAGCGTCCGCGGGGGCGTCCCCGGTCGGCGATCGCGGACCAGGCGATCCGGGAGGCGGCCGTCGACCTGTTTGCCGAGCGCGGCTTCGAGGGCGTGAGCGTGGAGGACGTCGCGGAACGCGCCGGCGTGAGCCGGGCGACGATCTACCGGCGCTACCCGTCGAAGGTCGACCTCATCGTCGAGGCGGGTGCCTGCCTGGCCAGCGACGACATCGCGTTCCCCGACACCGGCAACCTCCGCGACGACCTGCGGGGCCTGGCTCGGTCCCTCGTCAAGGCGTTCAAGGACAGTCCCGCCGGCCGGGTGATGCCGGTGATGGTCTTCGAGCGGCGCCGCTACCCGGAGCTCGACGAGGGGTACCGGAGGTTCCTGAGCGACCGCAAGACGAGGACGCGTCAGGTGCTGCGCCGGGCCGTCGAACGCGGCGAGCTCCCGAGCGACACGGACGTCGCCGTCATGAGCAGCATGCTCGTCGGGCCGATCTTCCACCGGCTCCTGATCACACAGGAGCCATTGAACGACGCCTTCGTCGACGCGCTCGTCGACGCCCTGCTCCGCGGGTTCGGCGCGACGAGCTAGTCCTCGACGACGGTCGCTTCGACCGGCTCGCCCGCGGCAACGGCGGCTTTGCCGACCGTGCTGCAGGAGCCGGAGCTTGCGACGGCGACCAGCTACTCGAGGAGACCCTCGAACGCGGCGGCGAGAAGCTGCTGCTGTTCCCGTTCGTGGATCGTCTGGCTGCCGGTCGCGGGGCTCGCACTCGCCTCCCGCGCCACGTGGCGCAACTCGGCGCGGTCGCGCAGCGCCCGGGCGAGGGGCGCGTGGGCGAAGTTCCAGGCTCCCATGTTCGCCGGCTCCTCCTGCACCCACCACACTTCCCGCGCGTTCGGGTAGGTGGCGACCGTCGTGAGGATCTCGTCCTCCGGCCAGGGGTACAGCTGCTCGACGCGCACGACCGCGGCCGGCGCTCCGAGCTCGTCCCGCTTGTCCATGAGCTCGTGCCCGATCTTCCCCGAGCACAACAGGACGCGACGGACCGCGTCGCGGTCGAGCTCGGCACGGTCGTCGAGCGTCAAATGGAACCCGCCCTCGGTGAACTC
>DASYQJ010000208.1:0-4648 GCA_036005605.1 Acidimicrobiia bacterium | reverse complement strand
CGATCCAAGGATCCGCCATGGTCCGTAGACTAGCACCCGCGGCGCGGACCGTGACCGACAATGGGCCGCGCCCGCGAGGATCGCGCCGGCGCCGGCCAGGCGGCGAGCATCGCCGTCAGCGCCCGCACGGCGCCGGATAGGTAGGCGCGCCGGCGGTGGATGAGCACGACGGGGATCGTGACCCGCATGGCCGGGATCCGCAACACGTGGAGCGTCCCCCCGCGAAGCTCTTCGTCGACGCTGCTCTCCTGGAGCAGCGCCAGCCCGAAGCCGGCCTCGACCATGCGCTTCTGCGCCGTGAGGCTGTCGATCGGAATGATCTCGGGCGCGCTCACGCCGACGATGGCGAGGCCGCGCTCGAGGGCGGAGGCGTACGGTTCCCGCGCCGAGCCCGGACGGAGCGGGAACGTGATCCACCGTTCGCCCGCCAGGGCCTTGGCGTCCACCCGGCGGGCGCGGGCGAGGCGATGGTGCGCCGAGCACACCGGAACCATCGGTTCGTCGTGGACCGGCGTGGACACGAGATCGGGATGCGGGTCGGCCCCGTACCTGAGCCCGAGGGTGGCGTCGCCGCGGCGGACCAGCTCGCTGATTTCGCGGCTGAGCGCGGTGCGCATTCGCAAATCGATGCCCGGGTAGTCCTCGCGAAAGCGCCGGAGGCGCATGGTCAGCGAGGTGCTCGCGAGCGTGCCCACGACGGCCAGCGTGACGGCCCCCTGATCCGCGCCACGCAGCGCCCCCACCGCGTCGATCCCGTCGCGCATCGAGGCAAGCAGCGCCTCCGCATGCGGGAGAAACGCGCGCCCGCCGTCGGTGAGGATCACGCCGCTACGAATGCGCTCGAACAGCGGCGCCCCCAGCTCCCGCTCGAGGAGGTGAACGCGGCGGCTGATCGCGGGCTGGGACAGGTGCAGGGCCGCGGAGGCGCGGGTGAACCCGCCGCGCCGCACGATCGCCACGAACGCCTCCACGTGGTCGAGCTCCATTGGGCATCAGCATAGCTGATGATCCTCACAATATCTATGCATTGGACACATGATCGACGTTCCCCTATGGTACGGGCAAGGGAGGAGCGCCATGAGAGCCAACGACGTCCGACCGGCTGAGATCCTTCGTCACGGAGCCTACGTGTGCCTGCGCGTGCCGGACGGCGCGCGCCGCGCCGCCGCCGCCGCGGCAGTGCCCGCCCTCGCCGAGCGCCTGGGACTGCGGAACGAATTCGCGGCCGGCGATGGTCCCCCCGCCGACGCGATCGCGTTCCTGCGTCGCATCGGTGCGACGTCCGCGGACATCGCGGACGACGGGCTGCTCCACGCGGACGCGGTGGTGCACGTCGCCTCGGCGGCGGCGGCGCCGGTGGCGGAGTTCTGCGCCGAAGTGGCTCGTCTCGTCGGCCCCGCCGTCAAGCCGCTCGTGCTCGGCGGGGTCGTGCGGCCGATGATCTATACGGGCAACGCGATGTACAACTTCGCCTACGCGCATCGGGTCCTCCAGCAACCCGGCACGGTCGCGCCCAACGCGTTCCTCGTTCCCATGAGCAAGACGGCTGCCTGGTGGGAAAAGGACTGGATGGAGCGCCACACGTACTTCCTCCCGCGCTACGACGAGGGGGGGCGGATGGTGAGCGAAGGCCACGCCCTCGCGTCCGCGGGGGGGATCGCGTGCCTCATGCGGCGGACGTACAAGCACGAGACCGAGCCCGCGCCCGCGGGCAGCTATGACTTCGTGACGTACTTCGAGTGCGCCGACGCCGACGTCCCGACGTTCCACGAAGTCTGTGCCGCTCTCCGCGACGTCAAGAAGAACCCCGAGTGGGCGTTCGTGCGCGAAGGGCCGACGTGGCACGGCCGGCGCGTCGCGACTTGGCCGGAGCTCTTCGCATGACCGCGTCAGCGGTGTGCGGCGGCCGGGTTGCCCTGTGCTGACGCTCAGACACACGTACGAGGCTCAACTTCCGGCATGACGCTCGTCGAGCGGGACGATGACCGCGCTCGCGTTCAAGGACTCTGCGAGCCCGGATTCGAGCGGATGCGAGCGGCGCTCTCCGAGATCCTCGCCGCCGGGTCCGAGGTGGGCGCAGCCCTCGCCGTCTATGTCGACAAGCACCCGGTGGTCGACCTGTGGATGGGTCACACCGACGCCGCACGGACCCGACCCTGGGCTCGCGACACGATCGTCAACCTCTACTCCGTCGGGAAAGCGGTCACCGCCATCTGCGCGCTCCGCCTCGTCGAGGCCGGCCTGCTCGATCTCGACGCACCGATCGCACGCTACTGGCCCGAGTTCGCGCAGTCGGGAAAAGCGCGGATCCCGCTGCGCTATCTCTTGACCCACCAGGCGGCGCTCCCGGCCGTCGCCCGCGCGCTGCCCTCGGCGACGTGGAGTCGATGGGACGTCATCACGGAGGCGCTCGCCGCCCAGGCGCCGTGGTGGGAGCCGGGCGCCGGACATGGCTACCACGTGAACACGCAGGGATTCCTGATCGGCGAGGTGGTGCGCCGCATCACCGGCAAGACACTCGGCGCCTACCTGCGCGATGACCTCGCGGGGCCCGCCGGCGTCGATTTCTTCATCGGCTTCGGTCCCGAGCTCGACAGTCGCTGCGCGGACGTGCTACCCCCGCCGCCGAGCCCCGAGGGCGAAGAGCTCCGGCGGCAGCTCAGCGTGAATCCAGCGAGCCTGAGCGGCCTGCCCCTCATGAGGGTCAACGCCTATCGCAACCCGCCGGAGATTTCCGGCACGGGTGTCGTCAACACGCGGCGGTGGCGCGAGGCCGAAGTGCCCTCGACGAACGGCCACGGCAACGCGCGCGCGGTGGCACGCCTCTACTCGGCGCTCGCCGGAGACGGCGAGCTGGACGGGGTGCACGTTCTTTCCCCGGAGATCATCGCGCGGGCGACCGGGGAGCAGGTATACGGGGACGACATCGTGCTGCAACGCCCCACGCGCTTCGGGCTCGGATTTCAGCTCACCATGGCCGAGCGCCCGCTCGGCCCCAACCCGCGGGCGTTCGGCCACTTCGGCGCCGGCGGCTCGCTCGGGTTCGCCGATCCCGACGCGCGGCTCAGCTTCGCCTATGCCATGAATCAGGGGCGTGGCGGCTGGCAACACAAGCACGTGCGCAATCTCATCGATCTCGTCTACGCGGCGCTGTAGCGGCGCCCGCCCGAACGACGGGCAGGCCGGTGGCGGGATCCAGCATGAGCCGACGCATGACGGGTCGACTGAAGTCGAACATGTCGGCGATCGAGCCCGCGATCCCGTCGAACGAGATCGCGCTCACCCGCCGACCTCCGAGCCAGTTGTCCTCGATGAAGCGGAGAATGGACGTCTGGTCGGTCAGCTCGTGGCTGACGTAGTTCGCCTTCGCATAGGGAGAGAGCACCAGGAGCGGGAGCCGCGGGCCGTAGCCGCAGCGGGCACCCGGGCCGTCGGTGCGGCCGCCGCACCGGAAGTCGAGCGGCGTGTTCGACTGGTTCACGATGGGCGGCATCACGTGGTCGTACCACCCGTCGGAGTCGTCGGTCGCGAGGATCACCGCCATGCTGCGCCATTCCGGCAGTTGCTGGAGGCGGTTGATCGTTTCGACCAGGAACACCTGCTCGTCGAGCGGGTTCGAGGTTCCCGGGTGGCCGTTCTGGTACGCGGGCGCCTTCAGGAAGGACACGGCCGGGAGATGGCCTGCCTGGGCCGCCTTCCAGAACCACGTGATGTCGTAGAGGTGCTTGGCCTGATCCGTCTTGCCCACCATCGCCACCGAGGTGGGAGGCAGGTGGAGCGGATTCGCCGTCGTGGCGAAGTATTGAAACGGGTTGTGATGGGGCACGTAGTCCTGGAACCGCAGCGGATCGGTGCGGGGATCCACTCCGACCACGCGGTCGAAGGCCTCCATCGGGTGGCTGTCCGAGCACGCGCCCGCGCGGTCGCGGGTGAACCCGCCCTGGAACCATCCCCAGGTCACGGCGGCCGCGGTGAGCAGGTCGCCGATGTTCCGGCCGGTGAGCGCGGCCGTTTGACCCGTCGAGCAGACGTCCCAGTACGGATCGGTGTCGTCCACGAACGTACCGAGCTGGCCGCTCGTCGGCGCGGCGGCCGCCGTCGACGAGGCGGCCGGGCCGCACTCCGGTACCTGTCCATACACGGACGACTTCGGCCCGCACAGCACGCCGAAGCTATCGCCCGCGGTGAGGTTCAGCGCGCCCCGCGTCGACTGGCCGGACATGGTGGCGAAGCTGTTATCGCTGAGGGCGAAGTGCTGCGCGTAGTTCCAGTAGGCGGTGACGGTGTTGCCGTCGAAGTAGCCCATGACCGTGTCCCAGTGGCCGGACGGCGTCTTGCGGCAGAACTGACGGTCGTTCGTCGGGCCCTGCGCGTCGAAGCGCGGGAACTGGTCCATCAGACCGCCGTTGCGCGCCCGCTGCTCGGCCGTGTAATCGTGATCCTGGTCGCAGGTGTAGGCCTGGGTGCGATCGATGCGGAACGGCTTCGACGCGTTCGGGTTGCGCTCGATGAGCGTCGGCGTGAGGCCGTTCACCGACGGCGTGCCCGGTCGCGGCCGGAACGCGGGCTGGCCGGGCGGATTCGCGGCGAGCGGATAGGTGGCGAAGTAGGCGTCGAACGAGTGGTTCTCCTGGAAGATCACCACCAG
>DASYQJ010000207.1:0-10440 GCA_036005605.1 Acidimicrobiia bacterium | reverse complement strand
GCAGGTGTGCCCCACCCTGGCGATCTTCGGCGGCAAGGACCCATGGACGCCGCCCGACGACATCGACGCGCTCCGCGCCGCCTGGCGCGACCGCGACGATTGCGAGATCGCCGTGTACCCCGAAGCCGACCACGGCTTCGTCCACGGCCCCGAGCGCCCCGCCCACCGCCCCGACGACGCCGCCGACGCGTGGGAACGCGCGCTCGACTTCTTGCGTCGCGCGTAAGGGCGGGCACCGGCGGCACGCCGTCGACGGGGGCCCACCCGCCCACCTCCGCCGGCATCGCTGCGCGCGCCGCCGAACCCCGCCGACGGGACCACCCGCGCCCGCCCACTCGCCGTCAGACGGTGGCGCGGTCCTCGAGTGCGGGGCGGTCGAGGAACTTGTAACGGCCGCGGCCTTTGACCTCTAGCCAACCCAAGCGCGCGAACAGAGCGAGAGCCTTGTTCACGCGCTCGCGGGAGGCGCCGACCATGCCGGCGAGCTCTTCTTGGGTGACGGGGAGCTTGAACTCGTCGTCGCCGCCGGCCAGCTCGAGCAGGCGCTTGGCGGTGCGGCCGGGCACGTCGAGGAACACGGCGTCGGCGAGCGCCTCGTCGGTCGCGCGGAGCCAGCGGGCCAGGAGGCGGGTCACCGTCCACAGCAGCTCGGGACGGGCCTGGAGCACTTCGCGCACGGGCTCGTACTCGAGCACGATGACCCGCGACTCGGTCAACGCCCGCGCGTCGGCGGAGCGCGGGGAGCCGTCGAAGAGCGGGAGCTCACCGAACATCGCTCCGCTCTCGAGCACCGCGAGCACCGACTCGCGACCGTCGGGGGCCTTCGTCGCGATCGCGATACGGCCCTGCTCGATGACGAAGAGCTCGCCGGCGGTGTCGCCTTGCGTGAACAGCAGCTCGTTGCGGTCGTACGTGCGGTTCGCCGCCCGTTTGCGCAAGTCGTCGAGCACGTCGGCGGGCAGGGCTGTGAACAGCTCCGTCGTGTCGAGCAGCCGTCGCTCGGGCACGCGCCTGCACCTCCTCTGTCGGTTGCACGAGGCTAGCCGCACGTAAGGATCAAAACGTCAGTCTGGTATCCTTGTTGTCCTTCCCCAGCCTCGTCCGAGGAGCCTCATGTCGTTCCGCGTTGGTGACAAGGTCGTGTACCCGCATCACGGGGCCGCGACCATCGAGAAGAAGGAGAAGAAGGACGTCTTCGGCGAGAAGAAGGACTACCTGATCCTCAAGCTCGCGTACGGCGATTTGACGCTGATGGTGCCGGCCGACAACGCCGAGGACATCGGCCTGCGCGACGTCATCAACGACGAAGAGGTCGAGGAGGTGTTCGCCGTCCTTCGCAAGAAGGAAGCGCGCATGCCGACGAACTGGTCGCGCCGGTTCAAGAACCACGTCGAGAAGCTGAAGAGCGGCGACATCTACCAGGTCGCCGAGGTGGTCCGGAACCTTTCGATCCGCGAGAACGACAAGGGCCTCTCGGCGGGCGAGAAGCGCATGCTGGCCAAGGCCCGTCAGATCCTCGTCTCCGAGCTGACGTTCGCCCTCAACGTGAACGAAGAGGCGGCCGAAGGGCGTCTCGACCAGGCGCTCGGAAAGTAGAGCCTCCCGCGGGTTCCGCGGCGACCGGCGGCTTTGCCGACCGGCGCCGCAGGAGCCGGAGCTTTTGCGACGGCGACCAATCGAAGCTTCTGCCATCCTGACGGCATGGATACCTGCGGCATCGTCGTCGCCGCCGGCTCCGGGATTCGCTTCGGCGTTCCGAAGCAGTTCGAGACGGTCGCCGGCGCCCGCCTCGTCGACCGTGCTGTCGCTGCCGTGGCCGACGCGTGCGACGACGTCGTGCTCGTCCTCCCCGCCGGCGTCGCGTGGGACGGGCGTCCGGTGGCTGCAACCGTTCCCGGCGGATCGACGCGCTCGGCGTCGGTGCGCGCGGGCCTCGACGCCGTCGCGGGCTCGGCAGCGGTTGTCGTCGTGCACGATGCCGCGCGCCCGCTGGCGCCGCCGGCGTTGTTCGAGGCCGTGATCGACGCGGTGCGCGCCGGAGCCGACGCCGCCGTGCCCTGCCTCCCGATCCCCGACACCGTGAAGCGCGTCGACGGCGATCACGTCGTCGAGACGATCGCCCGTGACGCACTCGTGACCGTGCAGACGCCGCAAGCGTTCCGGACCGGCGCGCTCCGCGCCGCGCACACCTCGGATGGAGAGGCGACCGACGACGCCGCGCTGGTCGAGGCGGCGGGCGGACGGGTCGTGGTCGTTCCCGGCGACCCGCGCAATTTCAAGATCACCACGCCCGCCGATCTCGTCGTCGCAGCCGCGCTCCTCGCCGCGGCGTCGGGGGAGCAACCGTGAGCGCGCTCCGGGTCGGCCAGGGCTTCGACGTGCACCCGTTCGGCGACGGCGGAGTGCTCGTCCTCGGTGGCGTCGAGCTCGACGGCCCGGGGCTGGTCGGGCATTCCGACGCCGACGCCGTCGCCCACGCGGTTGCCGACGCGTTGCTGGGCGCGGCGGCGCTGCCCGATCTCGGGTCGATGTTCCCGGCCACGGACGATCGCTACCGCGACGCGTCGTCGATCCGGTTGCTACGCGAGATCGCAGGACGGGTGTCGGCGGCGGGCTGGCGGCTCGGGAACGTCGACGTGGTCGTTGCGGCCGAGCGTCCAGTGCTCGCGCCGCACGTGCGCAGCATGACGGACAACCTGTACCACGCGCTCGTCCCGCTGTTCCCGGAGCCCGGTGCGCAGAACCTCGTGTCGGTGAAGCCGAAGCGGGGCGAAGGTCTCGGTGCCATCGGTCGCGGCGAGGGAGTTGCGGTCTGGGCCGTCGCGCTGCTGGAGAGCGTCGAGGCGAGATGATCCGGCTGCACGACACGTTCTCGCGCGAGAAGGTCGAGCTCGTTCCCCGCGACCCCGGACGGGTCTCGATCTACGTGTGCGGTCCGACGGTGTACGAGGTTCCGCACATCGGTCACGGAAGGCAAGCTCTCGTTTTCGACGTCATCCGCCGCTATCTCGAATGGCGCGGGCTCGACGTGGCATTCGTGACCAACATCACCGACGTCGAGGACAAGATCATCCGCCGCGCCGCGGAGGAGGGCAGCACGGAGCCCGAGATCTCGCAGCGGTACGAGGCTGCGTACTGGGCGGAGATGGACCGCGTCGGTGTGCGCCGTCCCGATTCGTTGCCGCGTGCCACCGCGTACATCGACCGCATGGTGAAGCTCATCGGCGAGCTCGTCGATGCGGGCCGCGCCTACGTCGTCGAAGGTCAAGGCGTGTACTTCGACGTCGCCTCGTTTCCCGAATACGGCGAGCTCGCGCACCGGCGGCTCGACGATCTCCTCGGCTCGGCCGGTGCCCGCGTCGACGTCGACGAGCGCAAGCGCAGCCCGGTCGACTTCGCGCTCTGGAAGTCGGCCAAGCCCGGCGAGCCGGCGTGGGATTCACCGTGGGGCAAGGGCCGCCCGGGCTGGCACATCGAGTGCTCGGCGATGTCCCTCGACCTGCTGGGCGAGGGTTTCGACATCCACGGCGGCGGTGACGACCTGATCTTCCCGCACCACGAGAACGAGCGGGCCCAGGCCCAGGGTGCGGGCCATCCCTTCGCCCGGTACTGGGTCCACAACGGCATGGTGATGGTCGGCACCGAGAAGATGGCCAAGTCGCTCGGCAACTTCACGACGCTCAAGGACGCCCTGGACGCGCACGGCCCGCGCGCTATGCGCATGGCGGTGCTGCAGACGCACTACCGCAGCCCGGTCGAGATCGGCGACGGCGAGCTCGAGCAGGCGCGCGAGGCCGTCGCCCGGCTCGACGCGCTCGCCCGCCGGGCGCGCGTCGCAGGAATCCCCGCCGACGCGCCGCTCGACGAGGACGCAACCGCCGAGTTCAGGGCGGCGATGGACGACGACTTCGGTACGCCGGAGGCGATGGCGGTGGTGTTCCGCCTCGCCCGTGAGACCAACAGCGCGATCGACGAGGGCGACCTGGAACGAGCGGCGTCCGGCTTGGTGACGGTGCGCGAACTGACCGGCGCGTTGGGACTCGACCTCGACGACGGCGGCGGCGCCGATGACGCCGAGATCGATGCGCTGGTGCAGCGCCGCAACGAAGCCCGCTCCGCGCGTGACTTCGACGAGGCCGACCGCATCCGGGCCGAGCTCGCCGACCGCGGCATCACGCTCGAGGACACGCCGACGGGCACCGTCTGGCACCGGTGACGCCACGACGCAGCGCCGCCGTGGGCGCCCCCGGTGTGGGCGGGGAGCGCGTGGAGGGCCGGCGGGCGGTGACCGAGCTGCTCACAGCGGGCCGGCGTCGTGTGCGCACGGTGTGGGTCGCGGTGGGGCGGTCGGCCGATCTCACCGAGCTCGCCGACGACGCGACGCGCCGCGGCGTCCCGGTCCAGCACGTCACCCGCGAGGAGCTCGACGAGCTCGCCGCGACCGAGGTGCCGCAGGGCGTCGTCGCCGACGCCGACCCGATCGAGCCGGCCGGAGTCGAGACCCTCCTCGCAGAGCCGGGCGCGTTCCTCGTCGCGCTCGACGGCGTCACGGACCCACAGAACCTGGGCGCGATCGTGCGCGCCGCCGAGACCGCGGGCGCAACCGGAGTTGTGCTGCCGCGTCATCGCGCGGCTCGTATCACTCCCGCCGTCACGAAGGCAGCCGCCGGCGCGATCGAGTACCTCCCGATCGCCACTGCCGCGGGGATCCCGTCGGTGATCATCCAGGCGGAACGCGCCGACGTCTGGACGATCGGGCTCGACGCGGATGGCGACGTGACCATCGACGAGCTCGCCGTGGCCGATCGCCCGCTGATGCTCGTCTTCGGCGCCGAAGGTCGCGGCTTGTCGCGCCTCGCGCGCGAGCGCTGCGACGTCGTCGCACGCATTCCGATGCGCGGGCACATCGCGTCGCTGAACGTGGGCGCGGCAGCAGCGATCGCGTGCGCGACTGTCGCGCGCCTTCGCACGGCTAGCCTTTGACGCGGCGCCGGAGTAGCTCAGCTGGCAGAGCAGCTGATTTGTAATCAGCAGGCCGTCGGTTCGAATCCGACCTCCGGCTCGACCCTTTCCCGTCATTCTTCGAAATGCTTGCTCTTGGTGCCACCAGCGGCCACTATCGACAGTTGATGAGTCTTTCGGCGCGCGACCGCGCGATCCTGGACTTCGAGCGGACCTGGCGGCATCAGCCGGGTCCCAAGGAAGTCGCGATCCGCGAGCACTTCCACATGTCAGCCTCCCGCTACTACTCGTTGCTGAGCGCGTTGCTCGAAGACGACGACGCGCTGTCGTACGACCCCCTCACCGTCAAACGCGCGCAGCGCGTGCGCAACCAACGTCGACGCGTCCGCATGGAAGGTCGTCGCGCGGATCCGGAATCGCGGTGACCATGGCGACGCCGACAGGAAGCGGGATCGGCGGGCGCGGAGGGTCAGGCGTCAACTCGGCGGTGCGCGGCGCGGGCCTCGTCGGGCTCGCAGTCATCCTCGGCATCGTGCTCCTCCAGGTGATCGACAAGGGGCCGGCCGGCAGCGGCTCCACGCCGGCAGGCACGAGCGCGACACCGACAACGACACCGACACCGACGTCGGCGGCTGCACCGGGATCGTCCCAGCCCGCGACCACGGCCAAGGCGGCGAACGCCAAGCCCCGCGGAGAGGTGCGCGTCCTCGTGTTCAACGCCGGAGCCGCGTCGGGCGCCGCCGGCAACATGACCAACAAGCTGCGAACACTCGGCTATCAGCTTGCGCCGCCCGCGAACACGAACGCGCGCCGGGGTACGGCTGTGCAGTGCAAACAGGACCTCGACAAGGAAGCCGTGCAGCTCCAAGGCGACGTCGGCGCGGGCACCGCGGTCGAACCGTTCGCGAATCCTCCGCTTCCCGAGACCGAGAGCGTGAACTGCGTCGTCCTCGTCGGGCAGTAGCTAGCGCCGCGTGAGCCTGCCGGCGCCGCTGCTCCCGCTGGCGGCGCGACCGAACGAGGCGGCCGTGCTCGTCGACTTCGACGGCTCGATCGCCGCGATCGTCGACGATCCCGCCGCCGCTCGGGTCCTCCCGCCGGCGCGCGACGCGGTGGCGCGACTCATCGACGTGATCGCGACCGTGGCCGTCGTCAGCGGGAGGCCGGTCGAGTTCCTCGCCCGGGCGATCGACGTCCCCGGGCTCATCCTGGTCGGCCAGTACGGGCTCGAGCGCATGGTCGACGGGCGGGCGGTCGTCGACCCCCGCGCCGAGCCCTATCTCGATGCCGTCGCGTCCGCCGCCGACGAGGTCGAGTGGGAGCTTCCCGACCTGCACATCGAGCGCAAGGCAGGCATCGCCGTCACCGTCCACTGGCGAACGGCCCCCGAACGCGAGCGCCAAGCAGTCGAGGTCGTCGACCGGATCGCGCGGCGCCACGGCCTCGCCGTGTACCCCACGAAGATGGCGCGCGAGGTGAGACCGCCGGTGCACGCCGACAAGGGCACCGCCGTAGAGGCGCTGGTCGACGGGGCGGCGAACGCCTGCTTCGCCGGCGACGACCGCGGCGACCTCGACGCCTTCTCCGCCCTCGCCCGGCTCGAGGCGGCCGGGCGCCTGGAGCACGCCGTCCGCATCGCCGTCGGCTCCGCCGAGGCCCCGCCCGAGCTCACCGCGCAGGCCGAGCTCGTCGTCGACGGTCCCGCCGGCCTGGTGTCGGTGCTGGAAGAGCTGGCCGACGCGGCTACGCGCACGCCGCGCTGATCTGCGCCTGCAGCCAGCTCGCCGGCGTGTGCACCGACGCGAGGTCGCGCAACCGGGTGGCTTGTTCGCTTCGGGCGTCGGCGGGCATCGACAACGCCGTGTGCAGCGCGCTCGCGGTCTGATCCAGGTCGTACGGATGCGCCTCGAGGACCGCGGGGCCGAGCTCGTCGTAGGCACCCGCTTCCGGCGAGAGGCAGACGACGCCGTCGCGGCGGTTCACCATCGGCCCCTCCTTCGCCACCAGGTTGAGGCCGTCTTTCAACGGGTTCACGAGCAACGCGTCATACCGCGCGTACCCGGCAACACTGCGGGGAAAATCGTCACGGAGGTCCATCACGACCGGATCCCAGTCGCGTCGTCCCCACCGCTCGTTCACCCGATCCGCCGCCTGCTCGACCTCCTGCCGGTACGCCTGGTACTCGGGGAGCCCCTGGCGTGACTCGTTGAGCATCGCCACGAACACGACGCGTTCCCGCCATTCGGGCGCGCGGTCGAGGAGGCGGTCGAACGCGAGGAAGCCGCGCACGATGTTCTTGGACGGCTCGACGCGGTCGCTTCGCAGCAGGAGCAGGCGATCGCCGAGGTCCGTCTCGAGCGCCTCGAGCGCGGCGCGACCCTCGGGTGAGTCGATTGCGTCGCCGAGGTCGGCGGGGTCGGGGCCGAGGGGCGACGCGAACGTGGGCGCCCGCGGGTGGTCGTCGCCGAGGACGACCTCCAGGCATGCTTCGTAGGCGCGTGCCCACCGCCGGCTGTGAAATCCGCACGGAACGGTCGCCATCGACTCGCAGATCGCGCGGCCGACGTCGTCGGGCAGGACACGAATCGAGTTCGGTCCGCAGAACGGTGTATGCGTGAAATGGACGACGCGCAGGTCCGGCCGGCGCGCGCTGAGATCACCGGGCACGAGCGCGAGGTGGTAGTCCTGCACGAGCACGATGTCGCCGCTCGGCGCGGTGTCGACGACGCGATCGGCGAACGCACGATTGACGGCGACGTACGCGTCCCACGCCTCCCGGAAGCGCTCGTCGAACCGGGGACGGCGCGGCAGGTCGAACAGACCGTGGTGGAGGAACCACAACGTCGCGTTCGACACGACGTCGTAGTGAAGGCGGTGCTGGCGGGGGTCGAGGGCGAGCAGCTCGAGCGCGATGTCGGGAAGCGCGGTCGCGCCCGCGGCCGCCGCCGCCCGGTCGTCGTCGGTCATGGCGGCGGCCACCCAGCCGACCGGCCCGTCGGTGCCGCCGCTCAGGAGGCGGCCGAGGGTTCCGGCCAGACCTCCCGAGCCGCGCCGGGCGCGGAACGAGCCGTCTTCGGCGCGGACGAACGTCGCCGGCCCCCGATTGGAGACGACGATCACGCGCGGAGTTCCGTCAGCAGCCGGAGCCAGTCCTCGAGCTCGCGCGTCGCCAGGAAGTTCGCGCGCACGTGCTCCTTGCCCTGCGTGCCCATGGCGTCGGCGCCCACCGGGTCGGCGAGCAGATCGATGGTGCGAGCCGCGCACGTGTCGACGGAATCGACGAGGTAGCCGTCGAAGCCGTCGCGGATCTGGAGCACGATGCCGCCGGCGCGACCGCCGACCACGGGCCGGCCTTTCCAGAGCGCCTCGCTCACGGTGAGGCCGAAGCCCTCCCGGACCGACTTCTGGATCGCGACGTCGGCGACGCGCTGGAACGCGTTGATCTGCACGTTGCCGACCTGGTGGAGGTTCGACAGCGTGTAGATGTCGGGATCGCCGGCCCGCTCCTCCTGCACCTCCTCCCAGACACGGAAGCCTTCAGGGTCGTCGGTGGCCATCGAGCCCGCGAGCAGCAGCTGCGCGTCCGTGACCTTCTCCCGCACGGCGCGAAACGCGCGGATGACGCCGACGGGATCCTTCCAGGGGTCGTACCGGCTCACCTGGCACACGATCGGGCGACGCACGTCGAGCCCATACTGGCGGCACAGCTCCTCGGCGAACGGGAGCGGCATCTCGAGGTTCTTCACCGACAGCGGGTCGATCGACGGATGTCCCTCGACGACACGATCCATCGACAGCGAATCCGGGACGAAATCCTTCATCGTCCAAACCGACGCGTCGTGCATCTCGACGTACGGCCGGAAGAACTCCCAGACCGACGGGTTCGCGTCGGTGAGGTCGATGTGGCAGCGCCAGATCCACTTCGTCCCGGCCGATCCCAACTCCGAATCACGGAGGAAGCTCCGGAACGCGACCGGCTGCGGATCGTGCGCCACGACGAAGTCCCACTCACCTTCGAGCCGGAGCGCGTTGTCGAGCACGTGTTCGAGGTAGACGCGCTGCTTGCGGCTCGACCAGTCGACGTCGGCGCCCTGCAGCCCGTTGTGCACCTCCTTCGTGATGCCGAAGAACTCGTCGCTGCCCCGGAGCACCTGCCAATCGGCGTCGATGCCGACGCTGCGGAGCAGCGGGACGTGTGTCGCGAGGATCTCGGCCACGCCACCGCCGTAGGCGGTCGCGTTGATGTGCAGGACGCGACACCCGCGGAGCGGCGCCGCCAGCGCCTCGATGCGCTCGAGCACCTCGGGGCCCACGATCGGCGCGTAATCGCCGAGGCCCTTCTCGAGGAGCGGGACACGTTCCGGCACTCGGTGCAATCTATCTACCGTGGCCCTCGCCATCGTGGCTCCGGACAAGTTCCGCGGATCGCTCACCGCGGCCGAGGCGGCCGACGCCATGGCGGCCGGGCTCGAGGCCGCCGGCCTCACGACGCGCCGGATCCCACTCGCGGACGGTGGCGAAGGGACGCTCGACGCCCTGCTCGCAGCACGAAGTGGATCGACGCGCACGGCCACCGTGACCGGGCCGCTGGGCGCGCCGGTCGAGGCGCAGTGGGCGCTGCTGCCCGACGGCACCGGCGTCGTCGAGATGGCGCGCGCCAGCGGTCTCGCACTCGTGAACATGCGCAACGACCCGTTGCGGGCGTCGAGCCGCGGGACGGGTGAGCTCGTGAACGCCGCACTGCGCGGCGGCGCGCGGCGGGTGATCGTCGGCGTGGGTGGCAGCGCGACGACCGACGGAGGTCTCGGCGCCGTCGACGCCCTCGGCTGGTCGCTGGCCGGCCAGGACATCACCGTCGCGTGCGACGTCTCGACGCCGTTCCTGGATGCCGCCACCGTGTACGGACCGCAGAAGGGCGCGACGTCCGCACAGGTGTCGTTGCTGACCCGCCGGCTCGCTCGCCTCGCCGAGGTGTACCGCGATCGCACCGGCGTCGACGTCACCGAGCTCGAGGGGGCGGGCGCGGCCGGCGGGCTCGCGGGCGGGCTGGCGGCGATCGGCGCGCAGCTCGAGCCCGGGTTCGAAGTCGTGGCCCGCGCCGCCGGCTTCGACGACGCCCTCGACGGCGCCGACGTCGTCGTGACGGGCGAGGGCCGCCTCGACGCCACGAGCTTCGAGGGCAAGGTCGTCGGCGGTGTGGTCGAATGGGCCGCCGAGGCAGGAGTAGCCGAACGCGTGGTCATCGTGGGACAGGCGACGTCCGAAGGTCGGGAGGAGCTGTCGGTGCTCGGCGACGTGCATTTGTTCGCGCTCACCGACCGCGTTTGGCAGACCGGAGATGCGTTCGCGCGTGCCGTGTTGCTCGTCGAGGAAGCCGCGATCGAAGCGGGACGGAGAGTTCTGGGGGAGCGGTGATGCCGGCCGACGTGGCGATCGTCGGCGCCGGCTCGGCCGGGAACGTGCTCGCCGCTCGGCTCA
>DASYQJ010000206.1:0-2410 GCA_036005605.1 Acidimicrobiia bacterium | reverse complement strand
GCGCCGCCGACTCCGGGCGCCGAAGTCGTCTTCGACGACGACGCATCGCCGTGGTACACGCTGTGCGAGGTCCGCTGCGTCGATCGTCCCGGCTTGCTCCATGCGATCACGGCTGCGTTTGCCAGCGCCGGTGTCGACGTGCACTCGGCGCGTGTGCGCACAGTCGAAGGCCAGGCGGTCGACCGCTTCGAGGTCACCGACCGGAACGCCCGGAAGCTGGGCGAGCCGGCAAAACGTGCCGTGATCGAAGCGGTCACGGGCGGCGTGCGCACCGGCCGCCGGGGCCGCCTCCTGCGCCGCCGCTGACCGGATCATCCGCGCGCGACGCTGGTTTCTGTGCGGATCGGCGTCGACACGGGTGGGACCTTCACCGACCTCGTCGGGGACGACGGCAGCGTGGTCAAGGTGCCGTCCACGCCGGACGACCCGACGCATGCGCTGCGGGCTGCGCTCGATCAGGCGGGCGCGGGAACGTCCGCCGAGCTGCTCGCCCACGGAACCACGGTGGCGACCAACGCCTTGCTCGAGGGGAGGGGTGGACGGGTCGCACTCGTGACAACGCAAGGCTTCGCCGACGTCATCGAGATCGCGCGCCAGGTCCGGCCCTCGCTGTACGACCCGATGGCCGACCGGCCCCGACCGCTGGTCGACCGCCACCTGCGCATCGAGGTCGGCGGCCGGCTCGACGGGCACGGGCGCGAGATCGAGACCCTCGATCCCTCGACCATCCCGGCCGTGCCGGACGGCGTAGATGCGGTCGCAGTGTGCCTGTTGCATGCCGACCTCGACGCCGCCCACGAGCAGCTCGTCGCCAAGGAGCTCGCGGGGCGCGGGCTCGACGTGACGTGCTCGCACGAGGTGTCGCCCGAGTTCCGGGAGTACGAGCGCGTCGTCACGACCGTCGCCAACGCAGCCCTGCGCCCGGTGTGCCGCGACTACCTGCTCGGGCTCGACGTGTTGGCGCGCGAAGCGCTCGTGATGACGTCCGAAGGCGGCCTCGTGCCGGCCGTCGACGCCGCCGAGCGACCGGCGGCGCTGCTGCTGTCCGGGCCGGCCGGCGGCGTGCGAGCGGCGGCGGCCGTCGGATTGGCGTGCGGCTTTCCCGACGCGGTCTCGTTCGACATGGGCGGCACCAGCACGGACGTGTGCCTGGTGCGCGGGGGCGTGCCCGAGCCGGCGCCGTCGCGGATCGTCGCCGGATATCCGATCCGGCTGCCGGCCCTCGACATCCACACGATCGGCGCCGGTGGCGGCTCGATCGCGCGACTCGACGCCGGTGGCGCTCTCGTCGTCGGCCCGGAGAGCGCGGGCGCCGTCCCCGGTCCCGCGTGCTACGGACGCGGCGGCGAGAAGCCCACGGTGACCGACGCAGATCTCGTGCTCTCGCGCATCCCGGCTGAAGCCGCGTTCCCCGGGCTCGGCCGGCTCGATGTGGCGGCGGCCCGGCGGGCGCTCGATCGGGAACACGTCACCGCGGAGGGCGTGGTGGCAGTGGTCGATGCAGCCATGGAGCGCGCTGTTCGCGTCGTCACGGTCGAGCGCGGCGTCGATACACGCGACCTCGCACTGATCGCGTTCGGCGGTGCGGGCCCTCTGCACGCGTGCGCCGTCGCCGGCGCTCTCGGCATGCGAGCGGTGATCATTCCGCCGCGCGCCGGCGTGCTGTCGGCCGTCGGACTCGTGTGCTCGCCGCGCCAGCGCGAGTTGGTCCGATCCTGGCCCGACCCGCTCGAGCACGCGGGGCTCGACGCCGCGCTCGACCGGGTCGCCGACGAAGCCGTCGCGCTCGTCGGCGGCGGCGACGTCGAGGTCGAACGGCTCGTGGATTGCCGCTACGCGGGACAGAGCCACGAAATCACGGTCGCCAACCCTGACGCGTTCCCCGCCGAGCACGAGCGCCGCAACGGCTTCGCCCGGCCGGGCGCGCCGGTCGAGGTCGTGGCGCTGCGCGTCCGCGCCCGGCGGCCGGCGCCGCTGTCGCCGGCCGAACTCCCGACCGTCGAACGGCCCGAGGTGCGAGGCCCCGAAGTCGTCGCCGAGCTCGACTGCACGGTGTGGGTGCCCGACGGCTGGCGGGCCGAGCCCGGCCGTCTCGGCACGTGGGTGCTGACGCGATGACGGCTCTCGACCCCGCGTCGCTACAGGTGCTGATCTCGCGGCTCACCGGCATCGCCGAGGAGATGGGCGCAGTGTTGCGCCGCGCCGCCTACAGCCCCAACATCAAGGAGCGGGCCGACTGCTCGGCGGCGTTGTTCACCGCCGGCGGCGAGCTCCTCGTGCAGGCCGAGCACATCCCGGTGCACCTCGGATCCATGCCGGCGTCGGTGCGCGCCGCCATCGATGCGTTGGGTGACAGCATCGAGCCGGGCGACCAGGTGGTGCTGAACGACCCGTACGCCGGCGGTACGCA
>DASYQJ010000205.1:0-2732 GCA_036005605.1 Acidimicrobiia bacterium | reverse complement strand
TCGAGGAGCTCGTGGTCGTGGACGCACGCAGGCCGGAGCGCTTCCGCGGCGAGGAGAACCCGATCGACCGGGTGCCGGGTCGCGTCCCGGGCGCGCGCAACGCGCCGTGGGACGAGCCGCTCCCGCAGCTCCCCGAGGGCGAGCTGGTCGCCTACTGCGGCTCCGGCGTCACGGCCTGCGAGCGCGAGCCGGTGGAGGGTGACGCAGGCGGTCACGCCCGAGCCGCAGTAGGCGACCAGCTCACCCTCGGGCAACTCGGGCAGCGGATCGTTCCAGGGAGCGTTGAGCGCGCCGGGGATCCGGCCGGGCACCTTGTCGATCGGGTTCTCTTCGCCGCGGAAGCGCTCGGGCGGGCGCGCGTCGACGACGAGCAGCTCCTCGAGCCGTGCCGCGAGCTCGTCGGCCTCGATCGTGTCGCCGCTGCGCGGGAGCGAGTCGAAGATTGCGGGCTCGATCTGCTCCTCGCCGGCCCGGAGCGGGCCGTGCCACGCCTCCAGGTCGAGCACGGCGCAGTCGTCGTGGCCGAAGTGGCGCAGCAGCCACCAGAGCCGCTCCGCTCCGCCCATGTTGCCGTAGGCGACGACGAATATGCCGTCGCCGATGCCGGCTCGACCCGCAGCATCGGCGAAGTCCCCAGCAGCGGGCAGGGGATGTCGTCCGCGCGGTCCCGGCGGCGCCGCAAGATCCGTATCGACATCGAGAAAGCTCGCGCCCGGGATGTGGCCCTCGAGGTAGAGCTCACGTCCGCGCTCGGGGTCGCCGAGCTCCCACCTGCAGTCGACGAACTGGTAACGCGTGGCTACCAGTTGCCGCCCGGCGACGACGGGAGCGGCACGTTCCCCGGATGGATGACGTAGACGATCCCGCCGGTCGCCGTCATCCACGCGTCCTCGAACTGCGCGCGGCCGTAGACGTGGCGGACGCTCGGATCGTCGGGCGACGCCGGATCGTTGACGATCGGGTTGCCGTCGGCCGTGAAGCCGACGATCACCATCAGGTGCCCGTTCGTACTCTTGAAGAAGAAACCGTCGTTGTCGAACTGCGGGTACTCGCCCTTGTGGATCTCCTGCGAGTACCGCGGCACCGGCAGCTCCACCGTCTCGGTCATCGTCGTCGAGCTCGGCTCGTAGGGCTTGATAGTCACCGGATCGGACACGACTGCGGCGATGCGAGTGACACGCGGAGTCGCCGTCGTCCCGGCCGCGCGATACAGCGTGAGCCGCAGCTGGTACGACGACATCGGCTTCTTCGGGAGAAACGTGTCGATCGCCACGGAGCCGTCCTTGTCGCCCTGGCCGCCGACAGAGGTGCGATGGATGTCTGCGTCACCGTAAGCCCAGCGGCCTATCACGTACCACTTCGTGATCTGCCCGTCAGGCGGCGTGGCGCGCATCTCGACCTGAATCCAGGTGCCGGCAGGGGTGTCGGCGTTCCACGACGACACGAGCTCCATAAAGGGGAAGCCCGCCGGCTGCCACGGTGACGTCCACGTCCCTGCCCGGTAGTCGCCCGGCGCGTAGCCGAAGGGGTCTGCGTAGGTTATGGCCGTCAGGCCGCTCCCGAGGACGAGCGCGCCTTTGTCGACCTTCGTGCCGGCAGTCGTGCCGGCGGCAAATCCGAACGCATGGAACGAGATGGGATACGCCTGCTTCTCGGCAGCGGACGCCGACCCACGGCGACAGTCGAGAGCAGCGCGACGAGCGCAAGCGTGCCTCGGACCACGGACGCGATCGTACGACTGGGTCCGACGACGGTCAACCGGCCTGACCGAGGTGCGCCAGCACGAGGAGGTGTGCGCTCGCGCCGAGGATCGCGGGCTCCTGCTCGACTGCGCGCGCCATTCGCAGCAGGGTCTCGAAGACCTGCTCGTCGACGGGCACGTCGGGCCGGCTCCACCCCGGCCCTTCCACGCCGAACAGGGCGTCGACGACGAACCCGGCGCCCTCGACTTCGCCCTGCAACTCGTCCGGCCGGTGGAAGTAGGCCGTCGTGAAGAGCTCGACCCGGCGGCCCCCCGGCCGATGCTCACCGTGCTCCAGGTCGGACTCGACAACGGCCCAGCCCACCTCGTCGAGCAAGCCGCGAAGAAACCCGTCCAGCAGCGACGCGAAGCGGGAGATCGCCGCAGCCGCGAGCAGCCCGCCCGGTCGAAGCGCGCGCCGTGCCTCGCGGAGCGCGGCGACCCGCTCCTCACGCTCGAGTAGGTGGTAGAGCGGGCCGAGGAGCAACACGGCGTCCCACGACGCATCAGCTACGTCCAAGCTGCGTGCGTCGCCGACGACCGCGCTGAACCGTCCCGCGGCGAGCTCGGCCGCCTGCTCGACGTGGAGAGGCATCGCATCGACGAGCCGAACCTCGTAGCCGACGTCGGCGAGCCACGCCGCATATGCGCCCGGACCGCCGCCCACGTCCAGCACGCGGGCAGGTGCGGGAGGCAGGAAGCGCGCGAGCAGCTCCTTCGTCCGCTCGAACTCGATGCGGGAGTAGCTCTGCGTGAGGCGGTCGCGCTCGAGCCCGAGCTCGTAGTACCTGCGGATGTCCTCGTCCACGGTCGAAAGCTAAAGGACCTTGCCGCCGTCCGGATTGTGGTTTACCCTCGTTGTGATGGCACGCGCCGCGACGACTGGCATCACCCCGTTTACCGTCGTCGTCGCGCGCGTCCTTACGCGCTAGCCGGCGTTTCGTTCCTCCGCCGACGCCGGCTAGGTCGCAACAGCAGGCGGAGAGTCCAC
>DASYQJ010000204.1:0-2274 GCA_036005605.1 Acidimicrobiia bacterium | reverse complement strand
GATGTGCTCGTCGCCCTCGGCTTGACGCCGGGGTCCCGGCGGGGTTGGGGCGCACCGCCGCCGCGCGCCACACCCGAGCCGGCCGGCGTGCGCATCCTCGAGGCATGCGCGGGCGAGGCCGCCACCGTCGACCAGCTCGTGAGCCGCACCCGGCTACCACCGGAGGCGGTCACGGTCGCGCTGCGCGCGCTCGAGCGCCAGGGATGGGCCGAGCACCGGCGGGGCTGGTGGTGGCCCCGATGACCGTCGCGCTACTCGCCCGTGAACTTCGGGTCGCGCTTCTGGAGGAACGCCACCATCGCCTCGGCGGTGTCCTTCGACGCGAAGTTCATCGCCTGCGCCGTGTCCTCGAACTCGAGCGCCTCGGCCATCGACACCGAGAACGACTGGTTGAGCAACCGCTTCGAGATCGACAGCTGGACCGGGGGCAGCGCGGCGAGCCGCACCGCGAGCTCCCCCGAGATCTTCGCGAGGTCGTCGGCGGGCACGACTCGGTTCACGATGCCGATGCGCTCGGCCTCGGCGGCATCGATGATGTCGGCGAAGAACACGAGCTCCTTCGCCTTGTGGAGGCCGACGAGACGCGGCAGCAACCACGAGCCGCCGAAGTCGACGTTCAGACCCCGCTTCGAGAAGATCTCCGAGAAGCGAGCGCGCTCGGAGGCGACGATGAGGTCGCACCCCAGCGCCAGGTTCAGCCCCGCGCCGGCGGCGACGCCGTTGACGGCAGCGATCGTGGGCTGCGGGAGGTGGTGGAGCCGCAACGCAGCCCGGCCGACGACGCGCATCTGCCGGAAGGTCGAGCCAATCCCGCCGGCATCGACCTCGAGATCCGGGTTGTCGCCCGGGCTGAGGTCGGCGCCGGAGCAGAACCCGTCACCCGCGCCGGTGATCACGAGTACACGGTCGCTCGCGGTGTCGGCGACTTCGTCGAACACCTCGATGAGCTCGCGCCACATCGGACCGTTGATCGCGTTCTTCTTCTCGGGGCGGTTGAGCGTGACGGTGACGACGCCGTCCGCCCGATCGACGATGAGCGTCTCCATGCGGCCGCTACCGTAGCGCCGTGGGCTTCAACCCGTTCCGCAAGCAGGTACGGCGATCCTCCGACATCGTCATCGTCGTCGCCGCCCTCGCAGTGGTCGCGGCGCTGCTCGTGTGGGCGGTGCTGCCGCGCTGAACCGCACCCGCGCGCGTCATTCCTCGAGGCTCGTCTCGCGCGCGAACGAAGCGATCTCCCCCGCGACCTCGTGCAGCTCGCGCTCGGGAGCCGGCTCGTCGGTGACCCGCGCGCCCTGCATGCGGTCGAGGCGGAACGAGCGGCCGCCGCCGCGCAGGCGGCACCAAGCCATGAGGTACCAGTGATCCTGGCCTCCGGCGAGCCCGTACGGCTCGACGAGGCGGCGCTCGGTCCGCTGGCCCGACCGGTCGACGTAGTCGAGCTCGAGCACCTTGCGGTCGGCGACCGCCGTCTCGACCGCCCGCATCACCGGCGTCACGTCGAGGTGGCCCCGCTGCTGCAACAAGTGGATGCGCGCCACGAGCTCGCGCGCGCCCTCCCGGTTCGCCCCCGACATCGCCGCGACGAGCTTGCGCAGCGCGGAGCGGGCGGCGTCGCCGAACGGGATCGGGCCGCTCGCGGCCAGCGCCACCGCGACCGCGGTGGCCTCGTCGGCGCTGAAGTTCAGCGGCGGCAGGCTCATGGACGGATCGACCGAGTAGCCGCCGCCGGGGCCCGGCGTCGCCCAGATCGGGACGCCCGACTGCTGGAGCGACGAGATGTCGCGCTCGATCGTGCGCACGCTGACCTCGAAACGCTCGGCGAGGTCCCGCGCCGCTCGCGCCCGCGGCGCCGTGGCCCGCAGCACCTCGACGATCGCGTAGAGCCGGTCGGTGCGGTTCACGCCGACAACCTGTCAGGATGGAATGTCGGACGCCATCCGGAGTTGAATCACATATGACCCAAGGCCACAGCATCACCGTCACGCCCGCCGACCTGCACGTCGAGGTCTCCGTCAACGGCGTCAAGGTCGCCGAGTCCGATCGGCCGGTGCTCCTCGAGGAGACCGGTCTCCCGATCCGGTACTACCTCCCCCGTGAGCACGTCCGCGCCGACCTGCTCCGATCCACGAACAGCGAGACCGTCTGCCCGTTCAAGGGCCAGGCGTCGTACTGGTCCGTCGAGCTCGACGGCGAGGTCCACGACGACCTCGTGTGGAGCTACGAGTCGCCGATCCCCCAAGCCGAAGGCGTCGCCGGCCTGTTCTGCTTCTA
>DASYQJ010000203.1:0-3520 GCA_036005605.1 Acidimicrobiia bacterium | reverse complement strand
TCCGACCGCGCTCTCGAGGACGCTCAGCGCGTCGTCGACGATCTCGGTTTGGGGAGCTACACGACCGCGGCCGAGGTCGTCGAGCGTTACGGCGGTGGAGCAGCGCCGAGTGAGGACGGCGTGGGCGAGCCGCGCACGTTCGGGCACATGCTCGTGGACGAGGCGCAGGACCTCACTGCGATGCAATGGCGCATGCTGGGCCGGCGCTGCCCATCGGGGTCGATGACGCTCGTCGGCGACTTCGGACAGTCGAGCCGGCCCGGTGCGTTGCACGACTGGGATGCCGTGCGGGCCCAGCTGCCCGGCGACGAGCCCGCACGAGTCGTCACGCTCTCGGTCAACTACCGCACACCGGCGGAGATCATGACCCTCGCCGACCGGTTCGTTGCCGCCGCTGCGCCGGGCGTTCGCCCGGCCCGGTCTGTGCGCAGCACCGGGCGGCCACCCCAGTTCCTCGACGCCGACGACGCGGCCGAGCTCCTGACGGTCGTCGCCGATGCGGCTCAGAACAGCAAGAGCGACGGAGGCACGACGGCTGTGATCGCTCCGCGCGATCTGCACGACGACCTGGTCGCGCTGCTTGCCGACCTCGGCGCGGTGGGCGGGTCCGCCGATGCCATCGACGCGCCGGTCACGGTCGTCGACGCGTCCGATGCGAAGGGCCTCGAGTTCGATCACGTGATCGTGGTTGAGCCGTCCCGGCTCGTAACCCCCGACGCCTCCGGCCTGCGGTTGCTCTACACCGCGCTCACGCGTGCGACGCAGACCCTGACCGTCGCGCACGCGGCGCCGCTGCCGGAGGCCCTCCAGCCCGCAACCACCTCATAGGCTCGCAGCGCCGGGACGGCGCAAGGAGAACCGATGGCCACGACGACCGACTCTGACCTCACCGCCGCCGACGTCGCCTGGGACCTCGACCCGCTCGTCGACGGCAAGGGCGAAGCGGGTGTCGACGAGCTGCTCGACGAAGCCGACCGCGTGGCGGCCTCGGTGGCGGAGCGCCGGGGCACCGTCGCCCAGCTCGACGCCGCCGCGCTCGCCTCTGCCATGCGCGAGCTGGGGTCGATCGCGGAGCTTGTCGGACGGGCGGCGTCGTACGCGAGTCTGCGGTTCGCTGCCGACACCACCGACCCGGGGCGCGGGGCGTTGCTCCAGCACGTCGAGGAACGCGCCACCGCCACCAACACGAGGGTCCTGTTCTTCGATCTCGAATGGGCGGCGCTGCCCGATGAGCGGGCGGCCGAGCTTCTCGCCGACGAGCAGCTGACGTTCTGCCGCCACTACCTCGCGGCGGCGCGCCGCTACCGGCCCCATCTCCTCACCGAGCCGGAAGAGCTCGTGATGACTGAGAAGGCGGTCACGGGTCGCAGCGCGTGGAGCCGGCTGTTCAGCGAGCTGACGTCGACGATCGCCGTCGATGTCGACGGGGGACGCGTCAGCCTCGAGGAGGCGCTGTCCCGGCTGACCTCGCCCGATCGGAGCGAGCGTCGCACCGCGGCCGAGGCGGTCACCGGCGCGCTCGAACCTGGTCTGCGGACGCGGGCGTTCGTGTTCAACACGTTGCTGGCCGACAAGGCCGTCGACGACCGCTTGCGCAAGTACCCGAACTGGCTGGCGAGCATGAACCTCGACAACGAGGCCAGCGACGAGTCGGTGCGAGCGCTCGTCGCCGCAGTGCAAGCCCGGTACGACATCCCCCAGCGCTGGTATGCGCTCAAGGCCCGAGTGCTCGGGCTCGACCGGCTCGCCGACTACGACCGCATGGCGTCGGTGGCTGACGAGGAGTCCGAGTTCGGATGGCGCGAGGCGCGCGAGCTCGTGCTGGACGCGTACGGCTCGTTC
The DNA here is from genome assembly GCA_036005605.1 of Acidimicrobiia bacterium. Lineage (GTDB taxonomy): Bacteria > Actinomycetota > Acidimicrobiia > IMCC26256 > JACDBD01 > JALZAA01. Next base: position 1,678 of record DASYQJ010000203.1, on the reverse strand, counting down.
TCCTCCGAGCTCCAGGGGGCGGCGCACCGGTTCTTCGACGAAGCGTGGATCGACGCCCCCGTCCGGCCCGGCAAGCGTCCGGGCGCGTTCTGCGCGTACACCGTGCCGTCGCAGCACCCGTACCTTCTGCTGAACTGGACCGGCCGCCGTCGCGACGTGTTGACGCTGGCCCACGAGCTCGGCCACGGCTTGCACGCGTACCTGGCGCGGGACCAGGGCGTCTTCCATCAGTCGACACCGCTCACGCTGGCCGAGACGGCGTCGGTGTTCGGCGAGACTGTGACCTTCGGCCGGCTGCTCGAGGAGACCAGCGATCCGTCGGCCCGCCTCGCGCTCGTCGCCGAGAGCATCGAGGGGCAGATCGCGACGGTCTTCCGTCAGACGGCCATGAACCGTTTCGAGGACCGTGTGCACACCGAGCGGCGCGAGGTCGGCGAGCTCAGCGTCGACCGGTTCGGCGAGCTGTGGCACGAGACGCAGACCGAGATGCTCGGCGACACGGTCGAGCTCACCGACGGCTACCGAACGTGGTGGTCGTACATTCCGCACTTCATCGGCACTCCCGGCTACGTGTACGCCTACGCGTACGGTCAGCTCCTCGCGCTGTCCGTGTACCGGACCTACGAGGAGCGCGGCGCCGCCTTCGTGCCGCAATACCTCGAGCTCCTCCGCAGCGGCGGCTCCCGGACACCCGATGAGCTCGGCCGCATCGTCGGCGTCGACCTCGGCGACCCGAGGTTCTGGGACGGCGGCCTCGCCATCGTCGAGCAGCAACTCGTGGCGGCGGAGACAGCTGCGGCCGAAGCCGGCCGCGTCGCGAACTGACGGAACAAGCGAACCCGTGCCCACGCCCGACGCCGCGCTGCTCGCCGGCAAGGTCGCGGTCGTCACAGGAGGCGGGGGCGGTATCGGACGGGCGATCTCCGAGACGTTCGCCGCGCACGGCGCGAAGGTCGTCGTCGCCGAGATCGACGCCGATCGCGCCGCCGAGACCGTGGCGGCGATTCGAGGCGACGGCGGCGAGGCGCTGGCGCAGCCGGTCGACGTTCGCCAGCGGGACGAGGTCGCGGCGCTGGCTGACGCGACCTTCGCCGAGTACGGCCGCGTCGACTCGCTCGTCAACAACGTCGGCCACTACCTCTACCGGGGCGCCCGGTTTCTCGACACGGACGAGGAGCACTGGGACACGCTCTACGCGGCGAACCTCCGCCACATGTTCCTCTGCACGAAGGCCTTCGGGCCTCGGATGGTGGAGCAGGGCGACGGCGGCAGCATCATCAACGTCTCGACGGTCGAGGCCTTCCGCGGCATCCCGTTGATGGCTGCGTATTCGGCGTTCAAGGCCGGCGTCGTCCAGTTCACGAAGAGCCTCGCCCTCGATCTCGGCGGCGACCGCATCCGGGTGAACGGCATCGCGCCGGACCTGACCCAGACCATCCAGGTGCCGTACGACCGGTGGGTTCCGGCCGAGCAACAGCACCTGATCCCGACGTGGGTGCCGATCGGCCGCTTCGGGACGCCCGACGACATTGCGGGGGTCGCTCTCTTCCTCGCCTCAGACCTGTCGTCGTTCGTGACCGGCACGACGATCAACGCCGACGGCGGGAGCCTCGCCGCCGGCGGCTGGTTCCGCACCGAGCGCGGCGGCTGGACCAACCGCCCCCTGAACCCCTAAGCG
>DASYQJ010000202.1:0-3535 GCA_036005605.1 Acidimicrobiia bacterium | reverse complement strand
GGTGCCGCCGAGGATGAAAGCGCGTCGCGCGATCGCGACGAACTACGCCACGACGGAGTCGCCGACGCTGATCTCGCCGTCGCTGAGGATGTCGGCGTTCAGCCCGCAGCGGTGCACGAACGCCTTGATCACCCCCGGCTGCGTCATCGACTCGAGTGTCGTGCACGGCTCGCAGAGCTCGGTGCCCTGGCACTCGACATTGCCGATGCGGAAGCGCTTTCCGACGAGCTCGTTCACGTCGATCCCGCGCGTGAGCACGTTCCGCCGCGTCGCGGCAGGCTCGACCGTGACCTCCCCCTCGGCGGCGACCGCCTCGACCGCCTCGGCTGCGATCAGGGTCACAGCGCGGCCCGAGGGCGCATCGCCGTTGGGCCAGTAATAACGGTTGCCCTCGAGCCCCCGCCCCGCTCCGGCGCGAATCCGCTCCACGGGCGTCGGCAGCTCGCCCTTCTGCGGGCTGACGAAGATCGCTTCGACCTTTCCTGCCATCACCGCAGACACTACCGACCGAACCCGCCGCCGCCCGGAGTCTCGACCATGACGACGTCTCCTGCGGCCAGGTTTCGCGTGACCTTGGCGGGCAGCGGCTCACCGTTCAGAAGATTTCGACCAGGCGCGCCGGTCTCGCCGCCGCGCTCACCCGCCGGGCCGCGCCGCCGACGCTCGCTGATGATCGAGAGGCGGCAGTCCTCGAGGACGCGGAGCTCGCGGCTGACGCCGTCGCCGCCGCGATGCCGGCCGGCGCCGCCCGACCCGAGCCGAAGGACGTAGCGCTCGACGCGAAGCGGGTATTGGAGCTCGAGCGCCTCCACCGGCGTGGACAGCGTGTTCGACATCGCCACGTGCACTCCGCTCGGGCCGTCGGCCCGCGGACACGCGCCTTGCCCACCGCCGATCGTCTCGTAGTACGTGAAGTGGTCGTTGCCGAGCGTCACGTTGTTCATCGTCCCCTGGCCCTGCGCCGGGACGTCGATTGCCTCGCCGAAGGCGCGCATGACGACATCCACGATGCGTGACGACGTCTCGACGTTTCCGGCTGCGACGGCTGCGGGAGGCCTCGCGTTGACGAGGCAGCCGGCCGGCGCGCGGACTCTTACCGGCGCAAAGGCGCCTCCCGAAGCCGGCAGTTCCGGGTCGACGAGCACGCGGACGACGTAGAAGCATGCCGAGCGCGCCACTGACAGCGGGCAGTTGAGGTTCCCGTCGTGCTGTGGCGCAGTCCCGCCGAAGTCGATGTCGACCGTCTCGCCGTCGATCGTCACCGCCGCCTGAAGCGTGAGATCGCCCTCGATCGCCTCGACCAGGTCACGCGCCTCGTACCGTCCGTCGGGCAGTTGCGCAATGCCGGCACGCATCGCCCGCTCCGAATAAGCGTACAGCTCGGCCATTGCGGCCGTCACCTGTTCTGCACCGCGACGTTCGCACAGCCCCGCGATGCGGCGCTCTGCCAGGTGGTGCGCGGCAAGCTGCGCCCGAAGGTCTCCCCGGCGTTCATCCGGGTTGCGCATGAGGGCCACGAGCTCCGCGACGACCGCGTCGTCGAGGCGCGTCGGCGGGATGACGACTCCTTCTTCGGTCAGCGTGTGCGAATCCGCCGGCATCGAGCCGGGTTCCCTACCGCCGACGTCGGCGTGATGCGCGCGCGTCACCGCGAAACCGAGCTCGGTGCGCGAGACGAGCGTGATGTCGGGAAGGTGCGTCCCGCCGGAGTACGGGTCGTTGATCGCCCACACCTCACCCGGCGCCGGGTCGTGTCGCCTGACGGCCGCGACGGCGTCGGGCATCGCGCCGAGATGCACGGGGATGTGCTCTGCCTGCGCGATCATGCGTCCCTCGGCGTCGAACAGGGCCGTGGAGCAATCCCGCCGCTCCTTGATGTTCGCGGAGAACGCGGAACGGACGAGCACCGCGCCCATCTCTTCCGCAATCGCTCGCAGGAGGCTGCCGACGATCTGGAGCTCGACGTCTATTGCGGCTCCCAGTCTGTGCGCGTCGCCGCCGTCGCGTACGACCAGGCGGAAACGAGCCGCGGGCGAACTCGGTACACATGGTCGTCGGCGACGAAGATGGTCGCGCGCTCGCCGGTCGTCGGGGCGACGTACTTCCCGGCATAGCCTCGGTCGACACGCTCGAGCTCCGGACGATCCGTGACTCGCTCAGCCGTGCCTTTGAAGATGATCGGGTCGGCGCCGTCGCCGTTTATCAGCACGACGTCAGGCATATGAGCGATGTTGCGCGCCTTGCGTGCGACGGCGGCGCAGGTGAAGTAGACGGCCTCGCCGTCCCACCAGAACCAGACAGGCGTTGCGTCCGGGCGACCGCTGGGCGATGCCGTTGCGACCCAGATCTCGCGCAGGCTGTGCAACCGGCGGTCGATGTTGTTCCAGGGAATGTGACCGCGGCTCCGCTTCATCGCCGAGTGAGGATGAGCGTGCCGTGCGGGTCGGTGGCGCCGCCCCACCCGGCGGGAACCCAGGCTGTCGCACCGGGAAGCTCGACGATTGCGGGCCCGATCGCCGAGCGCTCTCGCGACGCGCGCAGTGCGATCGGCGGCGCGTGCCGGATCTCTGCCATGCGAATTGCGACCAGCTCGATCGTGCGCTCGTGCTCGGCAAACCCGTACCGCGCCTCGTGGGCTCGGTGGAACGCTCCGGCGAGGTCCGGCTGCAGCGGCACCGTCAGCTCGAAGGACTGTCCCGCATAGCGCAGATCCGCCTCGCCGTCCGTCGGAAGCTCGCCCGCCTCCTCGAGCGCGACGAGATACGAGCGCACTCCGTCCCGCCGTTCGTCGGACGCGACGAGGCCGAGCGCCGAGAGGACGCCTGCGACCTCGGGCACGAGTACCGTCCGGATCCCGAGCTCGTCGGCCAGCTCGCACGCATGCAGCGGGCCCGCCCCGCCGTACGCGGCGAGCGCGAAGCGCGCAGGATCGTGGCCGCGCTCGACGCTGACGACACGCAGCGCGCGAAGCATCTCGGCGTTGACGATGTCGACAACATGAGCAGGATCGACGCCGGCAAGCGCGCGTTCGGCTGCGCTGCGGTCGAGCGCCACGCCGCCCGCGAGCTGTTGGGGCAGACGTCCGAGCAGGAGGTTTGCATCGGTCACCGTGCCGTCCGTGCCGCCGCGCCCGTAGCAAGCCGGCCCGGGATTCGCACCCGCGCTCTGCGGGCCGACGCGGAGGGCGCCGCCCGCGTCGCGCCAGACGATCGAGCCGCCGCCCGCGCCGACGGTGTGGAGATCGACCGTCGGCAGGTGAATCGGCAGCCCGCTGATCGAGCGCTCGCTCGAACGCTCCGCGCGGCCGCAGGCAATCAGGCAAACGTCCGTCGACGTCCCACCCATGTCGAAGGCGATCACGTCCTCGATTCCCGTAAGCGCGGCGATGCGGGCGGCACCGACGACGCCCGCGGCCGGGCCCGAGACGAGGATCGTCGCCGGGTGAGCAGCCGCCTCGGCCGGCGACGCGACGCCTCCCGACGAGCGCATCACCAGCGGCTCCGGTAAGCCGGCCGCTCTCGACGCACCGGTGAGC
>DASYQJ010000201.1:0-2204 GCA_036005605.1 Acidimicrobiia bacterium | reverse complement strand
CGCGCCGAGGCCGCCACCCAAGCCCTCGCCGTTGTGCTGCTTGAGCTCCTCGAAGGTCAGGTAGGCCCAGTACCGGCCGTAGATACCGCAGGTGCCCAGGCTCAGCAGGGCCACCGTCGTCGGATTCCGGGGCTCCCCGATGGGGCCGCGGCCTCCGGCAGCAGGTGTGGGTTGGGGTTGCGTCATCGACTCTCTCCTGTCCGTCTCTCTCGCGAACGAGGACTGCCTATCGGCCAGGGCGCCGAAAGTCAACGACCACTGCGCCCGAGACGGCGCCAAACCGGGTCGATCTAGGCGTCGACTTCGCGCCGGCCCTCCAGCGCGCGGCCGAGCGTGACCTCGTCGGCGTACTCGAGGTCGCCGCCCACCGGGAGCCCGCTGGCGATGCGGGTCACCCGAAGCCCCAGCGGCTTGAGCAACCGGGCGAGGTACATCGCCGTCGCCTCCCCTTCGATGTTCGGGTTGGTGGCGAGGATCACCTCTTGGACGCCCTCGTCGTTCACCCGCGCCAGGAGCTCCTTGATCTTGAGCTGATCCGGTCCGATGCCCTCGATCGGCGAGATCGCGCCCAGCAGCACGTGGTACCGGCCCCGGTACTCCTGAGTCCGCTCGACGGCGACGATGTCGCGTGGCTCCTCGACGACGCACAGCAGCGCGGAATCGCGTCGGTCGTCGCGGCAGTACACGCACAGCTCGCCCTCGGCGAAGTTGAAGCATCGCCGGCACCAGCTCACGCGTTCCTTCGCCTCGACGATGGCGCGCGCGAGACGCTTGGCATCGTCGGGCGCGCTCTTCAGCAGGAAGAACGCGATGCGCTGCGCCGATTTGGGGCCGATGCCGGGGAGGCGTCCCAGCTCGTCGACCAGGCTCTGCACCGGCCCTTCGAAGGGGGACGCCACCTTCGTGTCAGCCGAGCGCGCCGCCGAGACCGGGCCCGAGACCGCCGAGATCGAGCCCGCCGGTGACACCGCCCATCCGCTCGGCTTGAAGCTCCTGCGCGCGTCGCATCGCCTCGCCGACCGCCGCGACCACGAGATCCTCGAGCATCTCGACGTCGTCCGGGTCGACCACGTCGCGCGAGATCCTCACGGTCTGGACGTCGCCGGCGCCCGTCACGACAGCAGTCACCTTGCCGCCACCGGCGGATCCTTCGACGAGTTCGGTGGCCAGCTCGTCCTGCGCCGCGGCCATATCGGCCTGCATCTTCTGTACCTGGCGCATCATCTGATTGAGCTGCTTCTGGTTCGCCACGTTCGCCTTACTCCTGCGTGGTCAGCTCGGCGTGCTCAAGCCGGCGCCGTCGGCCACTCCGGTCGGCCTTCGCCGGCAAGCGTCACTCGTGGTGGCGTTCCTCGACGACGGTTGCGCCCAACGACTCCGTGAGCATGTTCGTCGGGCTCGCCGACTCTACTCCCGGTGGGGCCGTGCTCTCGTCCGGCTCGATGACGACGTCGTCGTCCTCGGGCTCGGCGACGGGAGGCGCAGCCTGCGCCGACGCCACCCGCTCGCCGCTGAACCCCTCGTGCGCGACGAGGTTGAAGCGCAGGCTGGTTCCGACCTGCTGGGACAGCGCGTCACGGATGGTGTCGGCCTCGCGGCGGAACCGGGGACGCGCAGCTTCGATGAGACGGGGAGACACACCGAAGGTCACCACGTCACCTTCGACGGACAGAGGCTGCGCCTCCTGCACGGCGCTGCGCGTCGCCACCGGCAGCTCGGGGAGCACCGTCGCCCACGCCACGATGACGTCGTCGACGTCGACGGTCGGGGCCGCTGCCTCTTTCTTCGGCTCCTTCGCCCGCTCGGCCTCGGCCGGCGCGGCGGCGGGGGCCTCGGCCGCCGCTTCGGGCGGCGCGTCGGGCGCGGGTGCCCGCTCCGGGCGGCGCTTGCGCAGCGCGCCGACCGTGACGCCCGGGGCGCGGGCTTCCGGCGGCGCGGGCGACTCCTGGCGCCGGCCGGGGCCGGCGTCGCGCTGGCCGGCCACCGTCTGCTCGAGCTTCTCGATGCGTTCCATCACCGTCTGGATCGGCGGCCCGACCTCGCGGCGCGTGAGCCGGACGAGCGCGATCTCCAGCACGAGGCGCGGATCGGCGGCGTCGGTCCCGCGCATGTCGACCACGGCTTGGCCGAGCGTCTCCAGCACCCGCACGAGCGTGGTGTTGCCGAGCGTGTGGCCGAGCTCGTCGAGCCGGCGCTGCTCGTCC
>DASYQJ010000200.1:0-4309 GCA_036005605.1 Acidimicrobiia bacterium | reverse complement strand
CGGTTCTTGGGGAAGAACTCCCGGAACTCGCTCGCCAGCTGGGCGGCCAGGCTCTTGTTGGGAGCGAGGATGAGGGTGGGTCGCTGGGCCCGGGCGATCGCGCCGGCGATGGTGAACGACTTCCCCGACCCGGTGATGCCGAGCAGCGTCTGGTACCGGTCGCCCCGCTCGACCCCGGTCGCGAGCGCCTCGATCGCCTCCGGCTGGTCACCGGCGGCCGTGAAGGGGGAAACGAGCTCGAGGAGCGGCATTCGTCCGATGGTACCGGCGGCGTGTGACCTCCACGCCGATGTGTTGGGTCGGAAACCGGCGCTATGACCCGGGTTTCTGACCCAACCCAGTCTCGCGGTGCCGCCGCTGGAGATCAGCCCAGACCTCGTCGACCTGCCTCTCGAGGGCGGCGCGGTCGCCGGCGTTGTCGACGACGTACGTCGCGAGCTTGCGGCGCTCCTCGTCATCGGCTTGCGCGGCCATGCGCGCCTCGGCATCGGCTCGGTCGACTCCCCTGGCCTCGAGCCGCGCCAGGCGAACCTCGCGGGGCGCCTCGACCACGATCACGGTTTGGTACGGACGCTTCCTGGCTTGCTCCGACTCGGCGAGGAGCGGCACGTCGAGGACGACGATGGCGTCGCTCGGCGCTTCGGCGACCCGACGGGTGAACTCCTCGTTGATCGCGGGATGCGTGATCGCCTCGAGGTCGCGCCTCGATTCGTCGTCGGCGAACGCGACCTTCGCCAACGCACCCCGCGCCAGTCGCCCGTCGGCATCGAGGATGCCTTCGCCGAATCGTTCGACGAGCTTCTGCAGCGCCGGTTGCCCGGGCTCGACGACGGCTCGCGCGACCTGGTCTGCGTCGACGATGACGGCGCCGCGCGCGGCAAGCAACTCGGAAACGGTGGACTTGCCGGCTCCGATCCCGCCGGTGAGCCCGACGAGAAGCAACTCAGGCAGTCTCGGCCGGAGGCGTCTCGTCCGTGGCCGGCGTGTCGGCCGGGGCCGGCGCTTCGTCTGCGGCGGGCGCTTCCGGCGCGGCCGCGGCGTCACCTTCGGCGGGTACGGCGTCGCCTGCCGCGGCTTCGGCGGCCGCCGTCTCCTCCGCGGTGGGACCGATGTACTGGCCCTGCTCGTCGAATGCGTCCTCGCCGAAGTGCTCGCGGTACTCGGCCGCGACCTCGCCACCCTCGGCGGCCTGCTTGATCGACAGCGAGATGCGCCGCCGGTCGAGATCGATGTCGATGATCTTCACCCACAGCTCCTCACCGGGAGTGACGACCTGCTCGGGCGCCTCGACGTGGTGCGCGGCCATCTCGGAGATATGGACAAGCCCCTCGATGCCCTCGCCCACCTGGACGAACGCGCCGAACGGCACGAGCTTGGTGACCTTCCCGTAGACGAGCTCGCCGACCTGGTGGCCGTTGGCGAACTCCTGCCACGGATCCTGCTGCGTCGCCTTGAGCGACAACGAGATGCGCTCGCGGTCGAGATCGACGTCGAGAACCTGCACCTCGACCTCGTCGCCGACCTGCACCACTGAGCTGGGATGGTCGACGTGCTTCCAGCTCAGCTCGGACACGTGCACGAGACCGTCCATGCCGCCGAGGTCGACGAACGCGCCGAAGTTCACGACCGAGGAGACCACACCCTTGCGGATCTCACCCGGCTTGAGGTTGGCGAGGAACTCGTCGCGCTGCTCGCGCTGCGTCTCCTCGAGGTATGCGCGTCGCGAGAGCACGACGTTGTTGCGGTTCTTGTCGAGCTCGATGATCTTGGCGTCGAGGTTCCTGCCGACGAACGGATGGAGGTCGCGCACCCGGCGCAGGTCGACGAGTGACGCGGGCAGGAAACCGCGGAGACCGATGTCGAGGATCAGGCCACCCTTGACCACCTCGATGACCGGTCCCGAGACGATGCCGTCCTTCTCCTTGACCGCCTCGATCGTCCCCCAGGCGCGCTCGTACTGCGCCCGCTTCTTCGAGAGGATCAGGCGACCGTCCTTGTCCTCCTTCTGGAGGACGAGGGCCTCGAGCTCCTCGCCGAGATCGACGACCTCGTTGGGGTCGATGTCGTTGCGGATCGAGAGCTCGCGCGACGGGATGACGCCCTCGGACTTGTAGCCGATGTCGAGCAGGACCTCGTCGCTGTCGATCTTGACGACCTTGCCGGACACGATGTCGCCGTCGTCGAACTCGACGATCGTGGCGTCAACCGCATCGGAGAAGGATTGCGACCCGAGGTCGTCGAGAACGACGGGGCCGCCGTCGGGCGGGGACTCCGCTGTTGCTACGGCGCCGTCGGCGCCTGACGGCTGCGCAGCTGGCGCCGCCGACTCACTCTGACTCGTCTCGGGCACGGGAGCGTTGTCGGTCGCTCCCGTGGCCTCCTGCTCGGACAACATTGCTCCTTGGAAACAGTGATCGCTCCCCCTGCCTGCCTGCGCACCTCTGGTGACGACGCGAGCGCGGGAAACCGGCCCCGAAGGACCACTCCCAGCGTAACGCACGGTCAGGTGGGACGCCGAGCCAGGAGCAGCAACTCGGGGTCGTCCAGCGTCGGCGGCGCGGTCCCGTACCGCCCGGGTGTGACGCCGTGCACACCGACGACCTCGAGGCCGACGCGCCGGGCCAGAAGCGCGAGCTCGCGCGCGGTGAAGCACGTTGTCCACAAGTCGAAGACCTCCTCCTTGCCGTCCTCGTTGCGGACCGTGGACCGCTCGTGCAGCACACCCCTGGCGGGATCGAACCTCTCGCCCTCCTCGAGGAAGCGGACGGCGAAGGCGGCCGAGAACGCGGTGAGGGCGAGCCGCCCTCCGGGACGGACCGCGGCCGCGATCCGCTCGAAGGCCAGGGGCTCGTCGCCGCCCCCGAGGAGGCCGAATCCGCCCTGGCACAGGCAGATGACGGCGTCGAACTCGGTGTCATACGCGAGGTCTCGGACGTCCCCGACCTCGAAGCGCGCCGGCAGCCCATCCGCCGCGGCCGCGCCGCGGGCGAGCGCGATGAAGTCCTCCGACAGGTCGACGCCCACCACGTCGATCCCTCGCCGGGCAAGCTCGAGGGCGTGCCGGCCCGGGCCGCACCCGACGTCGAGCACCCGCGCGCCCGCCTCGAGCCCGAGCGCGTCGACGAGGAACCAGACCTCTTGCTCGGTCCCCTTCGTGAACGCCATTACCCGGCCGGTACCAGGTGCCCAGTACGCCTTCCCGAGGAACTTCGCGATCTCGTTGAACCAGGGACCGGAGGGCACCGGCGGCATGTCGGTCACACGCCGACGTTAGGCATGGTCACCATTCGATCCGCACGCCACGACAGATCGGCAGATATGGCGTCGGTGGATCAGTTCGACCCGTGCGTAAGCAGCGGCGGTCGGCGAGACTTTCGATGTCGACTGGTCCTGGGAGGTTCGCGATGGATCAGGTGGAGATGGAACAGCTGTGGAGTGAGCATCTCGACGGTGAGTTCGCCGCCAAGGATGTCGAAGCCACGTTGGAAACGATGACCGACGACGCTGTCGTCAACCATGTGCCGGTGGACACCGGGGGTCGGGGCAAGAACGAGTTGCGGTCGTTCTACCGTGATGTGTTCATTCCTGGCTGGCCCCCGGAACAACAGATGCAAATGACGAATCGTGTTGTCGGCGACGAGCAGCTCGTTGATGAGCTGCGTGCGTCGTTTAGACACGAGGTGCCGATGGAGTGGTTCTTGCCGGGTGTCGCGCCGACAGGGCGGCCTGTCGAAGTCGATTTCGTTGTCGTTGTCGGCTTTCGGGATGGCCGGATCGCGTCGGAGCGTATCTACTGGGATCATGCCGCTGTGTTGCGCCAGGTCGGGTTACTTTCGTGACCGCTCGCACTTGTACCTCGGAAATCACTCATATGCACGCACGCCGAACGGCAGTTCTGCTGCGGCAATCCAGGTTCCGTGACTGTCAGACGCTCACATTGCCTTCGACACAGCGACGAACGGCGCGACGAGTCCGAACGCCCACTCCCATGCCGCGGCTGCCAAGCGAAGTCGTCGGCTGTCGGACGCCACAAACGGCCACGTGTCGAGGTCGACCCTTCCTACCGCAGCCAGGAACTGCAACGACCCCTGTGCAAGGCTCCCGACAGCGACAACCCATATCAGAAGATTCGCCATTCGGCTTCGAGTATCGGCAGCCCGACGCCCACGCATAATGCCCGTTATGGAGCGCGTCAGTCGATCAGATCGCTTGGTGAACGCGTTGCGCAGGTACGCGGGCCCGAGGTGTCGAGCAATCGCGTTGAACCACGGACCCGGTGGCACCGGCGGCATGTCAGTCACGAACAGCG
>DASYQJ010000199.1:0-8771 GCA_036005605.1 Acidimicrobiia bacterium | reverse complement strand
GTCGTCACCGAGTGTGCACTCGAGCGTGCAGGTTCCCGACATCGACTGAACCCGGAGGGCGCTCACCGTGCCCGTCACGCGTACGCGCTGACGCCACTCCACGTCGGCGATCGCGACGCTTGCCGTCCCGAGCTTGGCGGTGACACCGCTCCGGCCGCCGTTCCCGGTGTCGCGCGGCGCGGATGACGCCGGCTTGCGAGGCTCCGGACCGCCGCGTCCATCCGAAGCGTGGAATTCGTTGAGCGTCGGGCCGATTCCGCCGTCACCTTCTCCGAGGTGGAACGGCACCGTCGTCACGGTCACGTGCTCGAGCCGCGAGATATCGCGAGCTAACGACTCGGCCGTCTGGTCGTGCAGGATGCGGCGCCAGAACCCGCCGTAGCGGCGGTCGGGCAAGACGACGCACACCTCGGTCTGGCCGTCGGCAAGTGCGTGAGCGACGGCGGTCATTGCGCTTCTGGTCAGGCGGCGGTCGGGACAGTCCACGAGCTCGAGCCCGATGCTCGCGAGCCCGTGCTCGCGCCAGGATTCGGCCAGCTCGTCGGCGTGCTGAGGATCGACGACGAAATGCACGGCTCGGAGCTCGTCCGGATTGAGCGATCGCCCGAACTGGAGTGCTCGAGCCGCCGCAAGATCGAGCCGGTCGATGAAGACGAGCACCGCCAGTCTGCGCATGACCGGTGCCCGCACCGCCGCGGGGACGTCGACCTCGAGCTGGCGCCCCTCTCGCTCGTACTGCCGTGCCAGCCGTACGAGGAAGACCACCATGATCGGGACGAGCACCACGATGAGCCAGGCCCCGTGCGTGAACTTCGTGGCGGCGATGATGATGTCGACGACCAACGACAACACAGCACCGGTGCCGTTCACGAAGAGCCCGAACCGCCAGCCGGGTTCCTTCTTCGTGATGTGGTGCTTGGCCATGCCCGCCTGGGAGAGCGTGAACGACGTGAACACGCCGATCGCATAGAGCGGGATCAGCCGGTCGACCTTGGCCCCGGTGAGCACGAGCAGGACGATCGCCGCGATGGCGAGGAAGATGATGCCGTTCGAGAAGACGAGACGGTGTCCGCGCTTGGTGAGCTGGCGAGGCATGAAGTTGTCGCCGGCATGGAATGACGCCAGGCGCGGGAAGTCGGCGAAACTGGTGTTGGCGGCGAGCACGAGGATGAGCACGGTGCCGGCTTGCAGAGAGAAGTAGAGGAGCCGGCCCAGCGGGCTGCTCCCGAACACGAGGTCGCCGATCTGCGAGATCACCGTCGGGGTTCCCTCGGCAAAGGGCGCAACGTGCATGTGTGACGCGAGCACGGAGAGCCCGAGGAACATGGCGCCGAGGAGTGTCCCCATGATGACGAGCGTCGTGCGCGCGTTCTTCCAAGCCGGCTGTCGGAAGGCGGGAACGCCGTTCGAGATCGCTTCGACGCCGGTCACAGCCGCCCCTCCGGAGGCGAACGCGTGCAGCACCACGAACAGCGTCGCTCCGAGCAGGAGGCCGTTGCCCTCCTGGCCGAAGTGGAGGATGCCTTCCGCGCTGTGCGTCGCCTCGGGGAGCCCTCCGGTCGCGAGCTGGAACAGCCCCCAGCCGATCAGCACGACCATGTTGATGATGAAGAAGTAGGTCGGGACGGCGAAGACGCGGCCCGACTCGCGCACGCCGCGGAGGTTGCCGAAGGCGATGAGGGCGACGAACGCGACCGAGATCGGTACGACGTACGGCGTCAGCACCGAGAAGGCCGACGCCATCGCCGCGGTGCCGGCCGCGACCGACACCGACACGGTGAGGACGTAATCGGTGAGGAGTGCAACCCCGGCGACCTGAGCGGGCAGCAGCCCGAAGTTGTCCCGCGTGACCATGTACGCGCCGCCGGCGGTGGGGTACGCCTTGATCGTCTGCCGGTAGGACAGGATCAAGAAGCCCAGCACCACCAACATCGCGATGGTGATCGGGACGACGAGCGCGAAGGCCGCGATACCGACGGCGGGGACGAGGACGCGGAGGATCTCCTCGGTCGCGTACGCCGACGACGACAAGTTGTCCGACGCGAAGACGGCGAGCGCGGTGGGCTTCCCGAGACGCTCGTGCTCGAGCTGCTCTGTGTGCAGCGGCGGACCGAGGAGCTTCCGCTTGACCCGGTAGCCGACGCCGTCGCGAGGGAGCTCGGTCGGGGGCTCGAGCGGCAGCGGCCGCGGCTCGGCCTTCTCGGTCAAGGACACAAAGCACTCCCGGTCCGTGCCCGCCTCCGGAGGCCGTGCGGGCACCACACCATGGTCACGTAGAGGCGCCTCGAAAACGCGTTAAGGACGCGTCAAGACCTCGGCCGATGGCGTCAGGATCCCGCTAGGTCGTGCCTCCGCCCATCAGGATTCGAAGCGATACCCCATGCCGGGCTCGGTGACGAAGTAGCGCGGCTGCGCCGGCTCGGGCTCGAGCTTGCGGCGCACCTGGGCCATGAACACCCGCAGGTAGTTCGTCTCGTCGTGGTACTGGGGACCCCAGACCTCTTGCAGGAGCTGCGTCTGGGCGACGAGACGCCCGCGGTTGCGCACGAGCACCTCGACGAGGTGCCACTCGGTCGGTGTGAGACGCACCTCTTCGCCGTCGCGCCGGACCTTTTTCGCCGCCAGGTCGATCGTGAAGTCGGCCGTCTCGACGAGCGCCTCTTCTTCCGCGGGGATAGTGCGGCGCAGCGCCGCGCGCAGGCGAGCGAGGAGCTCGTCCATGCCGAACGGCTTCGTGACGTAGTCGTCGGCGCCGGCGTCGAGCGCGGCGACCTTGTCGCCCTCGGCATCACGGACCGAGAGCACGACGATCGGTACTTGTGACCACCCGCGGAGGCCGCGGATCACGTCGACGCCGTCGATGCCGGGCAAGCCGAGGTCGAGCACGACCACGTCGGGATGGTTGCGCGCCGCGACGTCGAGGGCGCGTTCGCCGTCGGGCGCCAGGTCGACGTCGTACCCGCGGGCGCGCAGGTTGATGCCGAGAGCGCGGAGGATCTGCGGTTCGTCGTCGACGACCAACACGCGGCTCATTGCAGCGCCTCCAAGCTGACGACCATTGTGAGCCCACCGCTCGGCGTGTCCTCGACGGTGATCTCGCCTCCCATCGCCTCGACGAAGCCCCTCGCGACCGCGAGACCGAGCCCGGTTCCGGTGCCGTTCGACTGATCACCCAGTCGCTGGAAGGGCAGGAACATCTGCTCACGCTGGTCGACGGGGATTCCCGGCCCCCGGTCGACGACACGGAGATCGACGCGCCCGGCGATCGCGCCCGCCTCGACCCGGACGGGCTCGTCGGGTGGAGACCACGCCACCGCGTTGTCGACCACGTTGGCGATTGCGCGCTCGAGGAGCGCAGCGTCGGCGTGGACACGCGGGAGCGTCTCGTCGACGCGCGTCTCCACGCCGTGGCCGCGCTCGCCGAGACCCTTGATCGCCGCCGGGACGACCTCCTCGAGACCGATGTCGCGCATCGTGAGCTCGAGCGCCCCGCTCTGGAGCCGGCTCATGTCGAGGAGATTGCCGACGAGTGTGTTGAGCCGGTCGGACTCTTCGTCGATCGTGGCGAGGAGCTCACGCGTCGCTTGTGGCGTCCACTCGACGTCCTGCTGCAGGAGGCTCGTCGCCGCCGCCTTGATCGACGACAGGGGCGTCCGCAGATCGTGCGACACGGCGGCGAGCAGTGCGACCCGCAGGTCGCTCGCTTCGGCGAGGCCCGCCGCCACCGCGGCCTCGGCGCGCAGCTGGCGGCGCTCGAGGGCAAGCGCGAGCTGCCCGGTGAACGCCTGCAAGAGCGCGAGGTCCTCGGCCGGAAGGCCCGGGCCGACCACGACGAGCTCCATCTCAGGGTCAATGGGGATGCTGAGGTCACCTTCTTCGGGACTCGCGGGAACAGGTGCGCCGGTCGATGTCTCGACGATCCACCCATCACCGCTGCGCTGTAGGACGGCCATCGCGCTGAGACCGAAGGTCGTGCGCAACGTGCTGATCAGGAGCGGGAGCGGGTCCTCCTCGGTCATGAGCTGACCTCCGAGGCGCGCCAGCGTCTCCGCCTCGGCGCGGGCACGCGCCGCCTCGGCCGATCTTCGCGCTGCCGCGTTCACGAGTGCACTGACGAGCCCGGCCACGAGTAGGAAAACGACGAGCGCGATGAGGTCCCGCCCCTCGTGGATCGTCCACTCGTGAAGGGGCCGGATGAAGTACCAGTTGGCGAGCAGGAACGCGGCGAAGCTCGCCCCGAGCGCGGGCCAGACGCCGCCAACGGCGGCGATCGAGACGACGGCCAGCAGGTACAACAGCAGCGCGCCCGGCAGCCCGAGCCCGTCGCGGGCGCCTGCCATCACGAACGTCAGGACAGGCAGCAGGACCACGCCGACGACCGCGCCCGCCACTTGGCGGCGGGCCGAAAGCGCACGACGACCACGCGGACGGCTGAACGGGGCTTCGCGCTCCGGTTCCTCGCTCGAGATGACGTGCACGTCGATGGGGCCCGAGGCGCGGATCACGCGGTTGATCACCGAGCCCCGGGTGAGCTCCACCCACCGCGAGCGGCGGCTGGCGCCCAAGACGAGTTGTGTCGCGTTCTCGGCTCGCGCGAACTCGACGAGCGCTTTGCCGATGTCGTCACCGACGATCTCGTGGTACGTGCCTCCCAGCTCGTTGAGCAGCGCCCGGTGCTCGTCGAGAAGCTGCTTCGGCGGGCCCGCCAGCCCGTCGGTCGACCGGACGTGCACCCCGAACAGCTCGGCGTGCGTGCGCATCGCCATCCGCGCCGCCCGGCGGATGAGGGCGTCGCCACCGGGCGCGCCCGTGATCGCAACCACGACCCGTTCGCGCGTCTCCCACGGGCCCCGGATCCCGTGGTCGTCCATGTAGTCCTGCAGCGACTCGTCGACCTTGTCCGCCACCCAGAGCAACGCGAGCTCCCGGAGCGCGGCGAGGTTTCCGGGCCGGAAGTAGTTGGCGAGCGAGGCGTCGATCCGGTCGGGCGGATAGATGTTCCCGTGTGCCATCCGCCGCCGGAGCGCCTCCGGCGTCATGTCGACGAGCTCGACCTGCTCGGCGGCGCGGACGATCGCGTCGGGAATCGTCTCGTGCTGCTTCACCCCGGTGATCCGCTCGACGACGTCGTTCACCGACTCGAGATGCTGCATGTTCAGCGTCGACACGACGTCGATGCCGGCGTCGAGGATCTCGTCGACGTCCTGCCATCGCTTCTCGTTCCTCGAGCCGGGGACGTTCGTGTGCGCGATCTCGTCGATCAGAGCGACCTGCGGCTTCCGGGCCAGGACGGCGTCGACGTCCATCTCCTCGAACTCGGTGCTCCGGTAGCTGATCCGCCGGCGTGGAACCACCTCGAGGTCGCCGATCTGCGCCGCCGTGTTCTCCCGGCCGTGCGTTTCGACCAGACCGACGACGACGTCGGTGCCGCGCGCCTCGCGTCGCTTGCCCTCGTTGAGCATGGCGAAGGTCTTGCCGACGCCGGGTGCGGCACCGAGGTAGATACGGAGCCTTCCGCGCGTCATGACCAAAGCCTAATTCTGGCTCGCTGAAACTCGATCGAGCGCAAGGTTGAGGTCGAGCACGTTGACGGTCTTCTCGCCGAGCACACCGAGCGTGCGGCCCGACGTGTGCTCGTCGACGAGTCTGCGCACGCGGGCAACGGGAAGGTCGCGTTCGTCCGCGACACGCCGGGTCTGGAGCCGGGCGTTTGCAACCGAGATATCGGGATCGAGACCGGAAGCGGATGCGGTCACGGCGTCCACCGGAACTCGCGCGTCAGCACCGAGGCCGTTCAGCTCCCGGTACGAGTCGACCCGCTTCGCCACTTCCTTCAGTAATTCGGGGTTCGTCGGTCCGAGGTTCGACCCGCTGCTGAGCGTGGGGTCGTAGCCGGCTTCGGTCTTCCCGTCGGCACCGACGGCCGCCGAGGGACGCGACTGGAAGTACTTCGTGATGGGCTCGCCGTTCTTGTCGACGAACGCCTGCCCGATCAGGCTCGACCCGATCTCCTTGCCGTTGCGTTGCACGAGGGAGCCGTCGGCCTTGTCCTTGAACGCCAGCTGGGCGACGCCCGTGACGACGAGCGAATAGCCCACGCCGAGGAGCAGCGTGAACACCACCATGGAGAGGACCGCGGGGACGAGTTGTCGACGCATCTACTTGACCCCCAGCGCGGAGACGAGCATGTCGATGAGCTTGATGCCGATGAACGGCGCCACGACCCCGCCGGCGCCGAAGATCAAGAGGTTCCGGCGCAGCAGTG
The DNA here is from genome assembly GCA_036005605.1 of Acidimicrobiia bacterium. GTDB lineage: Bacteria > Actinomycetota > Acidimicrobiia > IMCC26256 > JACDBD01 > JALZAA01. The sequence goes on along the minus strand of DASYQJ010000199.1, from coordinate 2,506 downwards.
CCGCCGCCGACGTCGGGATGAACTTCACACCCCGCAACGCCAGCGGAATGAGCATGACGATGATGATGGCGTTGAAGATGACGGCCGAGAGGATGGCCGAGCGCGGCGTCTGCAGGTCCATGATGTTCAGGCGGTCGAGGACGCTCACGCTGGCGAACCCGGCGAACATCGCCGGGATGATCGCGAAGTACTTGGCGACGTCGTTGGCGATCGAGAAGGTGGTCAGCGACCCGCGGGTGATCAGGAGCTGCTTGCCGATCTCGACGATGTCGATGAGCTTGGTCGGGTCCGACTCGAGGTCGACCATGTTCCCGGCTTCCTTGGCCGCCTGGGTCCCGGTGTTCATCGCCACCGCCACGTCGGCCTGCGCGAGCGCCGGCGCGTCGTTCGTGCCGTCGCCCGTCATGGCGACGAGCCGCCCGCCGCGCTGCTCGCGCTTGATGAGCTCCATCTTGTCTTCGGGTGTCGCTTCGGCGAGGTAGTCGTCGACGCCGGCTTCCTTGGCGATGAAGGCCGCGGTGCGCGGGTTGTCGCCGGTGATCATGACCGTGCGGATGCCCATGCGCCGGAGGTCGGCGAAGCGCTGCGCGATGCCGGGCTTGACGATGTCCTTCAGGTACACGACACCCAGCGCGCGCGGAGGGTGGGGGGAACCCTCCGCCGCGCCGGAGCCGGTGGCCCGAAGTTGCGCAGCTTCCGCCACCACGAGGGGCGTGCCGCCCTGGGCCGCGATCGAGTCGACGGTGTCGCCGAGCTCCGGCGGCACGGTCCCCCCGTGCTCCTCGACCCAACGGCGCACGGCGTCGGCCGCGCCCTTGCGCACCGACCGCCCGTCCATGTCGAGCCCGCTCATGCGGGTCTGCGCCGTGAAGGGGACGAGCTCGGCGCCGACCAGATCGCGCTCGCGCAGCCCGAAGCGCTCTTTCGCGAACACGACGATCGAGCGCCCCTCGGGGGTCTCGTCGGCGAGGCTCGACAGCTGCGCGGCGTCGGCGAACTCTTCGTCGGTCACGCCGTTCACAGGGATGAAGGCGTCGGCCTCGCGGTTCCCGAACGTGATCGTGCCCGTCTTGTCGAGCAGCAGGGTGGCGCAGTCCCCCGCCGCCTCGACGGCCCGGCCGCTCATGGCGAGCACGTTCCGGCGCACCAACCGGTCCATCCCTGCGATGCCGATGGCGGAGAGCAGGGCGCCGATCGTGGTCGGGATCAAGCACACCAGCAGGGCGACGAGGATCACGACGGACTGCTCGGCATTCGAGAACATCGCGAACGGCTGGAGCGTCACGGTCGCCAGCAGGAAGATGATCGTGAGGCCGGCGAGAAGGATGTTGAGCGCGATCTCGTTGGGCGTCTTCTTGCGCTCGGAGCCTTCGACCAGCGTGATCATCCGGTCGAGGAACGTCTCGCCCGGACGAGCGGTGATGCGCACCACGATCTCGTCGGAGAGCACCCGTGTGCCGCCGGTGACCGCCGATCGATCGCCGCCCGACTCTCGGATGACCGGGGCCGACTCACCGGTGATCGCGGACTCGTCGACGGTGGCAATGCCTTCGATCACCTCGCCGTCGCTGGGAATCACTTCCCCGGCGCTCACGATGCACTCGTCGCCCACGTTGAGCCCGGTGCTCGGGACCTCCTCCATCGAGCCGTCGGGACGCCGCCGCCGCGCCAGCGTGTCGGAACGGGTCTTGCGGAGGGTGTCGGCCTGAGCCTTGCCTCTCCCCTCGGCGACCGCCTCGGCGAAGTTCGCGAACAGCACCGTGAACCAGAGGAACAGGGCGACGAGGCCGACGAAGACGTTCTCGCTGGTGGAGGACGAGCCGAAGTCCTTGAAGAAGAGGATCGTCGTCAGCACCGAGCCCACCCCGACGACGAACATCACCGGGTTGCGCATCAGCGTGCGCGGGTTGAGCTTGACGAAGCTGTCGACGATCGCGCGCCGGAGGATCTGGGGTTCCACGAGCTTGGAGTCACGCGCCATCGGCAGATGCTCCTCGGTCAGATCTTCAGTTGCTCGACGATGGGGCCGAGCGCGAGCACGGGCAGGAACGTCAGGGCGGCGACGATCGCGACGACGCCGATCACGAGCACGACGAAGAGCGGCGTATGCGTCGGGAACGTGCCGGCTGACGGCGGGACACGGCGCTTGCGCACCAGCGCGCCCGCGAGCGCGAGGGTCGGGATGATCAGGAAGAACCGCCCCACCAGCATCGCCACCGCCAGGGCCGTGTTCATCCATGCCGTGTTGGCGGTGATGCCGGCGAACGCCGATCCGTTGTTGTTGCCGGCGGAGGTCAACGCGTAGATGAGCTCGGTGAAGCCGTGGGCCCCCGGGTTGAGGAGCGAGACGTCGCTCACGGATCTCACGAACGTCGAGATCGCGATGAGGATCAGGACCACCGCCGGCATCACGAGGATGTAGATCGCGACGAACTTCACCTCCGCGGCCTGGATCTTCTTGCCCAGGTACTCGGGAGTACGGCCGACCATGAGGCCGGCGATGAAC
>DASYQJ010000198.1:0-10546 GCA_036005605.1 Acidimicrobiia bacterium | reverse complement strand
CGCACGTAGCGGGGCGCCCACTTCGTCCCGAGGTCCGACTGGGCGGCGAGGAACTCCGCGAACGCGTCCGCATCGAACTCCACGCCGGGCCCGAGTTCCAGGGCGGCCATGACCTGGTCACCCGTCCGAGCATCCGGCACCGGATACACCGCCACCATCACCACGCCCGGGAGGCGCGACAGGATGCCCTCGATCGGCGCGGCGGCGAAGTTCTCGCTGTCGACGCGTAGACGGTCGGCGCTTCGTCCGGCGAAGTAGAACCACCCGTCGCCGTCCCGATACGCGAGATCGCCACTCCAGTACCAACCGTCGCGCACTCGTTCGGCGGTCGCCTCCTCGTTGTTGTAGTACCCCTCGAACCGGGCGCCGGTGTCGCGGCGCACGAGCTCGCCGATCGCCTCGTCGCCGTTCACGAGCCGACCGTGCTCGTCGAACACCGCGGCCGCGCACTCCTTGCCCGTGTCCGGGTCCATGACGACGACATCCGCGCCCTCGCCCGGCCGCGGCTTCCCGAGCGCCTGCTCGGGACACCCCGGCAGCCGCACGATGGCGATGACGCCTTCGCTCGAGCCGTAGTTCTCGATGAGCTTGCAGCCGAACCGGGCCTCGAAGCGCTGGCGGTCGAGCGCGGACGCCTCGGTCCCGAACCCGAGCCGAAGGCGGTTGTCGCGATCTTCGGGCGTCTCGGGCACCGCGAGCACATACGACAACGCGCGCCCCACATAGTTGAAGTACGTCGCGCCGTACCGCCGCACGTCGGGCAGGAACCCGGACGCCGAGAACCGACGTCGCAACGCGATCGATGCGCCGGCCGTGACCGCCGTCGTGACGTTGGCCATCAGCGCGTTGCCGTGGAACAGCGGCATCGACTCGTAGAGGACGCTGTCACGGTCGACCTCGAACATCTTGATCGTCGTCAGCCCCGCGCCCGCCAGGCGACCCGAGCTGCAGACGACCGCCTTCGGCGCGCTCGTCGAGCCCGACGTGAACAGCAGCAACAGCCGGGCGTCCGGCGCGGGCAGGGTCGACGGCAACGGCGTGCCCTCGTACTCGCGCAACCGCGCCTCGTACGCCCCGGTCCCGACGGTGAGCATCGCTTGCGACGGAATGCCGAGATCGAGTCCCGCCAACATCCCGGCGCCGGCCTCGTCGGACACCACCAGCTGGCAGTCGGTGTGGCGCACGTCGTGCGCGAGCTCGGCGCCGCGGCGGGTCGGGTTTATGCCGACGACGGCGGCGCCCGCCAGCGCGGCTCCACCGATCCAGTACAGGTATTCGGGCACGTTCTCGAGGAGCACGCCGACGTGGAACGGCCCTTCCCGGCGCGCGTCCCGCAACAGCGCCGCCCGCCGCGCCGCTTCGGCGATGAACGCGCGGTACGAGATCGTCTCGTCCTCGAAGAGGATTGCGGTGTGATCGTCCTCGGCCCTCGCAACAAGCAGGTCCGCGAAGCTCTTCGGCCGATCGCCCCCCGCCACGATTCAGCCGCCGGCGAGCTCGCGGAACGGGACGCGCTTGTCCGGGCGGGGCTCCGGCGGGAGACCGAGCACCCGCTCCCCGATCACGTTGCGCTGCACCTGCTCCGTGCCGCCGCCGATGCGGGTCCCCCACTGGTTCAGGAACTGCTGTTGCCAGAAGCCGCCGTACGGCGCGTCCCCGTGCAGCAGCATCGCAGTGGCGCCCTCGAGCGCAAGAGCAAGGTCGCCGTTCAGCGCCACATTCCGCGACACGGCGAGCTTCAGGACCGACGCCTCGGCGCCCACCGCGGCACCGTTGCGCCGTGCGGCTTGCGCCCGCCGGCCCAGGTACTTCACGATCTCGAAGCGGATGTATGCGTCGGCCAACCGCTGACGCAGGACCCGGTCCCCGGTCCGCTGCAACTCACGTGCCAGACGTGCGAGATCGCGGAAGCCGACCGCGCCGCCGCTGCCGATCAGCACACGCTCCGCGCCCAGCGTCGTCTGGGCGACGCCCCACCCGCCGTTCACCTCGCCGACCACGTTCTCGTGCGGGATCCGCACGTCGGTCAGGAACACCTCGTTGAAGTGGGCGACGCCGTTGATCTGGCGCAGTGGCCGCACGTCGATCCCGGGCGAACGCATGTCGAGCACGAAGTACGTGATGCCCTGATGCTTCGGGGCGTCTAGATCGGTGCGCGCCAACAAGATGCCGAGCTCGCTATGGTGCGCTCCCGAGCTCCAGACCTTCTGCCCGTCGACGACCCACTCGTCGCCGTCGCGCACGGCGCGGGTCCGCAGCCCGGCGAGATCGGAGCCGGCACCGGGCTCGCTGAACAGCTGGCACCACACCTCGTCGCCGCGCAGGAGCGCCGGGAGGTACCGCTGCTTCTGCGCTTCGGTGCCGTGCGCGATCAGCGTCGGCCCGACCATCCCGATGCCGACGGCGAACGCGCCCGCGTCGACGTCGAAGCGCGCCTGCTCCTGAGCGAAGACGCGCGCCTCGGTAGGTGTGCCGCCGCGCCCGCCGTACTCCTTCGGCCAGGCGATCCCGGCCCAGCCCTCGTGGAACAAGGTGCGCTGCCACTGCTTGCAGCTGTGCACGTGCTCGGCGTCGGCCTCGGGGCTCGGGTCCCCGAGGAACCGGAAGCGCGCGAAGTCGTCATCCCCGGAACGCCGGGGGCGCGCGTGTGCCTCGAGGAACGCCCGCGCCCGAGCCCGGAACGCGGCGGTGGGATCCTCCGGGGCGTCGCCCTCAGGCACCCGCGGGCGGCACGATCGACTTCAGCTCGACGTAGTGGGACAGGCCCTCGACACCGAACTCGCGCCCGAGGCCCGACCCCTTGTAGCCGCCGAACGGGGCGATGAAGTCCATCGTGTACTGGTTCACGCCGTACGTCCCGGTGCGGACGCGCCGGGCGATGTCGAGGCCCTGATCGATGTCGCCGGTCCACACCGAGCCGGCCAAGCCGTACTCGCTGTCGTTGGCGATTCGCACTGCGTCATCGGTGTCGTCGTAGGGGATGACCGCGAGCACGGGCCCGAAGATCTCCTCGCGGGCGATGCGCATCGAGTTGTCGACGCCGGAGAACACCGTGGGCTTCACGTACCAGCCCTTCTCGAGGCCGGACGGACGGCCGTTGCCGCCCACCGCGACCTTGGCGCCTTCTTCTTGGCCCACCGCGATGTACTTCTCGACGCGCTCCTGCTGGCGCTCGGCGACCAGCGGTCCGACCTCGGTCGCCTCGTCCTGCGGGTCACCGACGGCGAGGGCGCCGACCATGCCCGACACCGCGTCGACGACCTCGTCGTAGCGATCGCGGCTCGCAAGGATGCGCGTCTGCGCGACGCAGGCCTGACCGTTGTTCATGAGCGACGCGAACTTCAGCCCTTCGACGGTGGCGGCGAGATCGGCGTCGTCGAGGATGATCGCGGCCGACTTGCCGCCCAGCTCGAGGCTCACGCGCTTGAGCTGCTCCCCGCAGATCGACGCGATACGCCGGCCGGCGGCCGTCGAGCCCGTGAAGGCGATCTTGTCGACGCCGGGGTGGCGCACCAGGTGCTCGCCGACCTCGCGGCCGGCGGGGATCACGCTGACAACGCCCTTGGGGATGCCGGCCTCGTTCAGCAGGTCGGCCATCAGGAACGCGTCGAGCGGCGTCTCGGGCGAAGGCTTCACCACGATCGTGCACCCGGCGATCAACGCCGGGGCGAGCTTCGACATGATCACGAACTGCGGCACGTTCCAAGGCACGATGGCGCCGACCACGCCGGCCGGCTCGCGGCGAACGATCACGTCGCTGCCGAGGACACCCTGACGGCGCTCCTCCCACGGGTACTCCGCCGCGATCTGCAGGAAAGTGTTGAGCATCATCCACGGCGCCGGCGACTGCGCGAGGTTCGAGAACGTGATCGGCGAGCCCATCTCTTCGGTGACGACGGCGGCCATGTCGGGGATGTGCGCGGCGTAGACCTCGCTGAACTTCTGAACGGCAGCGATGCGCTCTTCGGGCGACAGGCGCGGCCACTCGCCGTTGTCGAACGCGTCACGCGCGGCGGCGACGGCGCGGTCGATGTCGGCCGGGGTGCCTTCCGGGACGCGCCCGACGAGCTCCTCCGAGTGCGGGGAGATCACGTCGATGGTGCCGGTGCCGGCCGGCTCGACCCACTCGCCCCCGATGAACAGCCGCTGGTGCTCGCGCATGGACGTCCTCCTCGATCCGTGTCACACCCAGACTAGAACCGGTTCTACAACCGCGGCCACCCGGGCGCGTTTCGCTTCTCTCTATATCTATCTCTCTCTGCGCATCTAGATGTCGCGCAGCAGCAGTCGGGCTGCCGACTCGAGCTCCTCGCCGACGGCGCCGACGTTCGTCCACCCGTTCACCCATCCCAAGAGGGCCGAGAACCAGACGTGCGAGAGGGCGCGGGTGATCTCGGCCTTGAGCTTGGGGTCGATGTCGCCCATTGGCCCGGCGAGCACCCCGGCCATGACCGCGGTCACCTCGCGCTGACAACCGGAGACGGCGGGATCGGGTGACGAGATCGCGGTGACCATGGCCGCGGTGAGCTGCGGTTGCCGCTCCTGCGCCCGGGTGGCGCGTCGCAGCACGTCGACGACGCGGTCCGCGGCGGTGTCGCCCTGGGTCGGGCGGAGCTCGAGCCGGCGTTGCTCGGCGCGCGCGAACTCGACCTGGCACGCCGCCAGCAGATGGTCCTTCGACGCGAAGTACCGGTAGATCGTCCCGAGCGCGACACCCGCCTCGCCGGCGACGTCGCGCATCTGCACCGCGTCGTACCCGCCGTCGGCCGCCAACTTCATGGCGGCGTCGATGACGCGTTGACGCCGCGCCGCCTGGTTGGGCGTGAGCGCACCGACATCGAGCTCGACGGCCATCAAGCAAGCGTAGGCACGCCGGCTAGCAGCGCGGCGATCTCGGTGAGACGGTCGTCGAGCTGGGCTGCAGTGCGCCGGTAGACGTCGATGGACTCGCCGGCGGGATCCGCGATCTCGTCCACCGCCCGACCCAACGGACGATGCAGTGGGCGGGCCGCCGCCGCGCGTTCGGCCCAGAGCGCGACCGGCTCGGAGGCGGAGCGAGGACCGACGTCGGCGCCCAGTCGCGCCAGCTCACCCACCAGGAACGTGCGTCCTCGCGCACCCGGGCTGCGCGTCGTCGCGATCGACACATGGTCTCGGGTCATTCCGAGCACGAGGTCCGCCTCTTCCACGAGCTCGCGCGTCACTTGCCGGTTCTCGTGTCCGGAAATGTCGAGCCCGTGCTCGCGCATGACGGCGACCGCAGGGTTGGTCGCGCCCGAACTCCACGGCATGGTCCCGGCCGACGTGACGCGCGCGTCGACGCCACGCTCGGCGAGCCGCTCCTGCAGGATCGCCGCCGCCATCGGCGAGCGGCAGGCGTTCCCGCTGCACACCATGAGGATGTTGATGGCGGGACATTGTACGGACGTGCGTGGTTACGATTCGCGCCCATGGCCGTCGACACGCCCCACCGCACCCCGACCGGGAAGCTTCCCGAGCCCGACCTCGGCAGTGGGCTGATCCCCAAAGAGCGCTATCTGACGCACGAGTTCATGGCGCTCGAGTGGGACCGGCTGTGGACGCAGGTGTGGAACCTCGCGTGCCCGTTGTCCGACATCCCCGACGTCGGCGACTACTTCGCGTTCGAGGTGGGCCCCGAGTCGATCATCGTCGTGCGGTCCGAGCCCGATCGCGTGCGTGCTTTCTACAACACGTGCCAGCACCGAGGAAGGCGCCTCCGCGAGGCGGGCGCCGGCCACGCGTCAGAGCTGCAGTGCCCGTACCACTTGTGGACGTACGGGCTCGACGGGCGCGTCACGTGGGCGCCCGATGCCCACGACTTCCCGCAGGGCGACCCGACCGACGGCGTCTGTCTCGCCGACCTTCCATGCGAGGCGTGGAACGGGTGGGTGTTCGTGAACATGGACCCGAACGCCGCGCCGCTGCGCGACTTCCTCGGGCCGCTCGCCGAGCACCTCGACCCCTACGACTTCGGCGGGCAGTACCACCTCGTCGAGGACATCAGCATGCTCTGGGAGTGCAACTGGAAGGTGGGAGTCGACGCCTTCAACGAGGTGTACCACGTGCAAGGGATCCACCCCGAGCTGCTGTCGTTCACCGACGACGTGAACTGCCCGATCGACATCCTCGGGAACCACAGCCGGTTCCTCTTCCGCGTCGGGTACCCGAGCCCGCGCTGGACCGACGAGCTCGCCCGGCGCGAGGGCTACCGAGACCGCACCCAGGTGACCTCGATGATGCGCGTGATCATGGAGGGCGCCGGTCTGGACGCCGACGAGTTCGACGGCCGGCTCGACGAGGTTCGCCCGGCGCTGTTCGAGGCGCGGCGCGAGCACGGCCGCCGCAACGGGCTCGCCTACGACGCTCTCACCGATGAGCAGCTCACCGACGACTTCCACTACTTCATCTTCCCGAACATCACGTTGAACATCTCCGCCGACCACTTCTGGTTCTTCCGGCACCGCCCGCACCCGACCGATCCCGAGCGCATGTTCTGGGAGTTCCAGACCTACGTCCGGCTGCCGGCCGGCGTGGACCCGCCGCCGCGTCCCGACCGGATCGACTGCGTGTTCGGCGACGGCACGGAGCGGAAGCTGCACCTCGCCTTGCAGCAGGACGCGGCCGCCGCGCCGCCGGTCCAGGCCGGCATGCGTTCTCGCGGCTATGAGGGCCTGTACCTCGCCCACCAGGAACGTCGCATCCGCCACTTCCACCGCGTGCTCGACGAGTACCTCTTCGGTGGGTGACACCGAGTCCGGCTACCGATTCGCGGTAGCCGTCGGCGCGGTCACTCCCGGCCGGTCGCGCCCCTGCGTCGTCGACGGCCACCCCGTGCTCGTGTGCAACGTCGGGGGCGACTTCTACGCCCTTGCCGACACGTGCACACACGACCGCGGGCCACTGGGTGAGGGACGGCTACGCGGCCACCTCATCGAGTGCCCGCGCCACGGGTCGCGCTTCGACATCCGCGACGGCACGGCGACGACGCCGCCGGCGATGCGGCCGGTGACGACCTATCCGGTCCGGGTGCGGGACGGTGCGGTCGAGGTTCGGTTGCCCGAGTAGCTCAGGCGTTGTGGGCGAAGACCTCGACGTCGCGCTGCGTGAGCCGTCCCTTGCCGCGGTGCACAGACCCGTCATGGGCCCACACCGCCTCGACCTCGTCGCCGACGCCGTGCTCGCGCAGGAAGAACATCAACTCGCGGTTCCCGAACACCGCGCCGGCGCCGAGCTGTAACAGGATGTCGCCCGGCTGGAGGCCGATCTGGTCGGCGAACCCCTCCTCTCCGACTTCGGCTACTTCCGCGCCTGGGCCCGCGTCGAGGAACAGCGCGCCAAGCCACGCCTCGGTGGTGATGTCTCGGTGGCGTGGATAGCTGATGCCGTGGTCGAGGTAGAGGATCAGGTCGGCGTAGTTCTCGAACATCCCGTTGCGGACCGAGTCGCTCTTGAGGATGGAGTCGCCGCCGAAGCCCGCGTGCGTGACGGTTATCTTCGTGCCGCCCTCGGCGGGCTCGAAGACGACGGTCACGTCGATGCCCGTCTCGGGGTCCGCCGCCCACTGGCGGTAGCAGAGCAACTCGTCGTCCTTGATCTGGGTGACTTCGAAATGCACATCGCCGCCCGGGCTCTCCGCCTGCGCCTGCACGCCCGCGGCGCCTTCTTCCGCGTCGGCGTCGAACTTGGGCGTGAACCACTGCTCGAGCTCGGTGGGGTCGGTGAACGCCCGGAACGCCCGCTCCGGCGGCACCCGGACCGAGAACGTCTTCTCGTACTCAGAGCTCATCACTGCCCTCCGTCGTCGCGTCGTTCATGGGATGCGCGGCCAGCACCACCCGGTACGGCATGCCGTCACGGCTGCCGTACCGATCGCACAGCGCTTGGACCGTGTTCAGGTACTCGTCGAGGAACGCAGCTCGGTCCTTCTCGTCGGCGAAGTGGACGTCGACCTCGACCGCGGTGCTGGCAATCTGCTCCCCGTCGAACGCGGCCCGGTCGAGCAGCGAGATCGCGTCCCGCTGCAGCTGCCCGCCCACCATCACCAGTCGCTCCAGGGAGTGCTGCGCGCGGAGGGCGTCGACCCGGCGCCGGTCGGACCACGCCACTTGGGGCGACACGAGGAAGCTGCGGGCGACGGCCTGATACAGCGTCTCCATGAAGTTTCCCGAGCGGCGCTCGCCCACCGGCGTCACCAGGCCGACCCGCTCCAGCTCCTTCAGGTGGTAGTTGACCTTCTGCCGGGTCTCGCCGACCTCGCGGGCGACGGTTGCCGCCGACCCCGGCTGCCGCAACGCTTCGAGGATCCGCACCCGCAACGGGTGCCCGAGCACCTGCAGGGCTTCGATGTCCTCGACGACGTGCACCGGCTGGGCCACGGCCATTCCCTCGAACGGGATCCTTGCCTGGACAAAATAACTTGTCTGGGCGCTCGGATCAAGACTCGCCGGGAGAGGGCCGCGATTGACAGCAGCGGAGTCCGCCTGTACTTTCCGTATCAGTTAATTAGCTTCTCCGGAAAGTGCAGGAGCGAGCCGTGACGATGACGATCGACGACGACCGGCTCAGCGAGACCTTCGCCGCACTCGCCAACTCGACGCGACGGGCGATCCTGGCCCGTCTCGCACGAGGCGAGGCGACCGTCAACGAGCTCGCCGAGCCGTTCGAGATGACGCTTCCAGCCATCTCGAAGCACATCAAGGCGCTGGAACGCGCCGGGTTGGTCGTACGGGGTCAACGAGCCCAGTACCGGCCCTGCGCGCTCGACGCCGCACCACTCGAAGAGGTGTCGACCTGGGCCGAGCAGTACCGGCCGGTCTGGGAGGGCCGCTTTGACCGCATGGACGACTACCTCAGACAACTCCGACCGCAACGAAAGACAGGCGAACACGATGGCTGACGACAACAACTCCCAGGACGCGGTGAGAATCGAACGCAGCTTCGATGCCCCGGTAGACCTCATCTGGCAGATGTGGACGGACCCGGAACACTTCGCGGCGTGGTACGGCCCCGACGGGGCCACGATCCCCGTGGCGAGGATGGACGTGCGCGTCGGCGGCACCCGGCTGGTGTGCATGGAGATGCAAACCCCGAATGGCCCGATGCAGATGTGGTTCACCGGCGAGTACCGAGAGGTCGTCGAGAACGAGCGACTCGTCTACACGGAGTCCATGTCCGACGAGAACGGCAACGTGATGGCGCCCTCGGACATGAACATGCCGGAGGAGCATCCGACGACGACGGAGGTTCGCGTCGAACTCGAGGACGTCGGTGGCCGGACGAAGATGGTGATGACCCATGCCGGCATTCCCAGCGACTCCCCCGGTGCCGCCGGATGGACGATGGCGCTCGACAAGCTGGCCGTTCGCGTCGGAGCGCACAGCAACCGCTAGCCCGCTGATCTGGACGCAGAATCCCAGGTCAGCTGGTCGCGGACGAGGCGTTCGGCGCGCGCCGTGTCTTCCTGCAGGAAGAAGTGGCCGCCGGGCAACGTGACCAGCTCGCCGCGGGCGCGCGCCGCTTGCATCGCGAACCACTCGGTGGGCAGGTCGCTGTGGTCGCCGCGGGCGACGGTCACCGGCGCGGTCAGGCCGTCGAGATGGCGCCAGGCAGCGGGCGCGCCCCGAGGCTCGCCCGACACCTCGAAGATCGTCGCCTCGACCTCGGGCGCGCACGCCAGCTCGACTTGCCCGTCGGCCCGGTCGACGAAGCCCCACTGCACGTAGGCGGCGAGCGATTCGGCCGCCAGCACGTCGAAGGGGGGCCTGCTCCGGTAGGAGGCGAGCACCGCGTCACGGTCGGGCCAGACGGCCCGGCGCTTGCGGGCGATCTGGGACATGAAGTTGCCGCCGTCGCCCGGCCCCTCCCCGGTCGGGCGGCTGGCCATGGCCTCGGGCGAGAACGCGACCGGCTCGCAGAGGAGAACGCGTCGCAGCAGACCGGGGCGGAGCTCGTCGACGAGGACGGTCACGCCGCCGCCGAGCGACTGGCCGAGTGCGACGGCGGTGTCGATCCCGAGGCGGTCGAGCACCGCGAGCACGTCGGCCGCCATCAGCGGGAAACCGAAGCCTCCGGGCGTCGTCGGGGTGTCGGTGCCTCCGTGGCCGCGCAGGTCGACGGCGACGGGCCGGAACTCGTCGCGCAGTCGGAGAGCCAGCGGCTCGAACAAACCGGCGCACAACCCGTTCGGATGCAGGAGCAACAGCGGCGTGCCGTCGCCGCCCCAGTCGAGCGCGGCGATGCGCAGGCCGTCGCGCTGGACCGTGAGCTGCGCAGCCGTCAAACGGGCTCGGCGGCGAGGATCTCGCCCAGCTTGAGCAGCTGCGGGGTGGCGCCGCCCAGCGTCAACTCGAGCTCCTTGGCCCAGAGGAAATACCGGTGCAGAGGGTAGTCACGGTCGACGCCGATGCCGCCGTGCAGGTGCTGAGCGGCGTGGACGACCCGCTGGCCGCCGTCGGCGGCCCAGAACTTCGCCACCGCCACCTCGGCCGCCGCGGGAAGGCCCTCTTCGAGCCGCCATCCCGCCTGT
>DASYQJ010000197.1:0-13608 GCA_036005605.1 Acidimicrobiia bacterium | reverse complement strand
CCTACGACGTCGCCCGCAGAATGGCCAAGGGCGAAGGTGCGCTGCAGGCCTCGATGGTCAAGGCGTATGTGTGCCGGGCGTCGGAATGGGTGACGCGCGAGGCGATGCAGCTCCACGGCGGCATGGGGTACGCAGAGGAGTTCCCGGTGTCGCGCTACTTCGTCGACGCGCGCGTGCTGTCGATCTTCGAGGGCGCCGACGAGACCCTCTGCCTGCGTGTGATCGCTCGCCGCCTCGCCGAGCAGGCTCTCGAGCGCGTGGGCGTCTGATCTGCCGGGATCAACGCGCGAACAGTGCGATGAAGTCCCGTTCGCCGGGCTGGAGGTAGCGGTCTTCGGCGCGCTGCATGTCCGGGAGGAGCTTGCGCCCCGCGACACTGTTGGGGTTCGCCGGGTCGAGCTGGTCGTACAGGTAGTAGGAGACCCACTGTGAGTTGATGTCGAGCTCCATCGCCCGGACGGCGCCCGCCCGCACGAGCACGTCGCCGAGCGTCTTGGCGTTGAGGCCGTTGCCCCCGACGAAGATGAGACCACCGTTGGCGTCCACGCCGACCGCCGACCGCCACACGAACACCTTGTTGCCGAGCGTGGCGCCCCACTTGTCGTTCGAGTCGGAGTCGAGCCCGGGCACGGTCTGGCCCCCGTCGACCATGAGGTCGAGGTTCTGTCGGACCGTCTTGATCCTGGGGTCCATCGCGAAGTCTCGTCCCCACATCCCGACGTTGGCGGTGCCGTCGTTCAGGATGACGAACGACGCGGCGCCTTCACGCAGGGGCATCACCATCTCGCCGTCGGTGTAGTAACCGCCACGGGCGCCGCCCATCTTGAACCCGGAGTTGAACGCCGACACGAGACCGCCGCGCTGGTCCTCCGGGATCTGGGAGCCCCAGGGGTTCGGGCCGCCCCCCGGCTCGTGCAGCCCCGGCACGAACACGGCCCGCACGAGCTTGGTGTCCATCCACGCCAGACCGGTCACGAGACTGGTGTGGACCGGATCGGGGCGCATGAACGTCGTGTAGACGCTGGGCAGCCCCTGCACCGTGCGGCCCGTGGGCCGCCAGACGCCTTCGTCCGGGAGCGGATCGGTGAACGGCTGCGCGTTCGGTGGCGGGTCGAGGTGCACCGGCACGGGCGGCGCGGTCACGACCGGCTCCTTCGGACCCTTCACCTTCTTGCCGACCGCGTCGGCGCTCGGCGCCGCCGCCTTCGGGAGACCGTGCTCGGGTCGGCCGCCGACCGGCGGCGGGTGGTTCGTGTACCACCAGTGCTCGACCCGGTTCACCAGTCCGCCACCGCCGTGGTCCCTGACCCATTCGACGCTGCGTGCGGTCCACGGGTCCGTGCCGGGCGCGGTCAGCGCCTTGAGGTACGACCAGCCGGCGCCGATCATCAGCACGGCGGCCGTCACGGCGACGGCTCGCAGAATCAGCCGGCGGGCGGGTGAGCGAGTAGCGCGGCGGTCCCGCCGCTTCGCGCGCCGAAGCTGCTTCTCCGACCGGGCGTCCGGCTCCCAGAAGCCGGAGAGATCCGCGTCTTTCTCGGAATTGATGACGTCGGTCGCGCTCGTGGTTCTGTCCCCGCACCGTGCCCGACAACCCTGCGCCGGGTCGGATTCGACCCTACGGGTCGCCGCGCTCCGGTTCGCGGATGGTCGGCGGACGGCCGATGCCGAACGCCTCACGGCGGGCGTCGTCGAGCGCGTCGAGCCGTTCGCGGATCCGGCGGTTGCCGTCGTCCGCGTCTTCGATCCGAGGTCGCGTCATGTCGACTGCGAGCTCGCGCACGCGGACGGCGAGCTTCTCGGTCTCGATCACGCGGTACTTCAGCTCGAGCACCGCCTTGTGACGCGCCTTGTTGGGCAGCTGCGACGCCTCGACGAGCTTGGTGTCGATGGCGATCGCCTGGTCGTGAAGGTCCTCGGTCAGTGACTTGAGCTGGTCGATGGACACGCCCTCGCCGGCTCGGGCCACGGTGCGGCGGGTCTCGTCGACGCAACGGTGCAGCCGCCGGTGGAGGATCGCCGCTTCGCTCTGCGAGATCTGCCAGCCGCGCGGCATGCCCGGGTGGCGGCGCCGCATCCAGAGCACGAACGCCACCGGCAGGAGCGGCAAGCCCGCGAGGATCAGCGGGTCCATGCGATCACTCTGCCCGCGCCGGGCGCCGTATGCGAGTCGCCGGCGCCGCCGGCTAGTTCGTCTCGGCGCTGCGGGTCATGCCGGCCCGCTCGCCCCGGCGCAGGAACTTCGTCGCCATCTTGCGGCTCGCCTCATCGATCATCTCGTCACCGAACATGACCGCGCCCTTGCGCTCGCCGGCCCCGCCCTCGGTGGTCGCCTTCTCGTACGCCTCGAGGAGGTCGATGGCGTGGTCGAACTGCTCCTGCGTGGGTGTGAACACCTCGTTGATGACCTTCACCTGATCGGGGTGCAGCGCCCACTTGCCGTCGTACCCGAGGATGCGCGTCCGCATCGCATAGTCGCGCAGCGCGTCGAGCTCGCGGATCTTGAGGTACGGGCCGTCGATGACCTGGAGGCCGTTGGCGCGACCGGCCATCAAGATCTTCGAGAACACGTAGTGGAAGTGGTCGCCCGGGTACTCCGCGATCTGCACGCCGCCCGTAAGGACGGGCATCTCGGTCGACGCCGCGAAGTCCGCGGGCCCGAACACGATCGTCTCGAGCCGATCGGACGCGGCGCAGATCTCCTCGACGTTGATGAGGCCGCGGGCCGTCTCGATCTGCGGCTCGATGCCGACGCGGCTCCTGCGTCCGGTCGTCTCCTCGATCTGGGTGAGGAGCATGTCGAGCGCCTGCACGTCGGCAGCCGACTGCACCTTCGGCAGCATGATCTCGTCGAGACGCTCGGACGAGTTCTCGACGACGTGGATGACGTCGCGGTAGGTCCACTTCGTGTCCCACGCGTTGACGCGCACGCAGAGCACGGTGTCGCCCCAGTCGAGGTCGTTGATCGCCTTCACGATCTTGTCGCGGGCGGCCTCCTTCTCGAGGGGCGCGACGGCGTCCTCGAGGTCGAGGAAGACCATGTCGGCGCCGAGGTCGGGCGCCTTGCCCATCATCTTCTCGCTGGAGCCGGGGACGGACAGGCAGGAACGGCGGGGAAGGTTGCGCGAGCGCTCTGACATGGCTGTTGAGCGTAGCTATACGCTCGGCGCGTGGCGCAATCCGCTCCGCCCCGCACGCTCCACGAGCTCGCGGACGGCGTGTACGTCTGGATCCAGCCTGGCGGCGAGTCCGGCGTGAGCAACGCCGGCGCGATCGTCGACGACGACGGCCTGACGATCGTCGACACGATGATGGTGCGCTCGCAGTGGGAGCCGTTCGCGGAGGCGGTGAAGGCACTCGACCTGCCGATGCGGCGGATCGTGCTCACCCACGGCCACATCGACCACGTCGGCGGCACGAAGGCGTTCCCGCACGCGGGCGTGTTCGCTTCGCCGCAGACGAGCGCCGTGCTCGACCAGCACATGCCCATCGACGCGTACAAGACGTTCATGAGCGCGTTCGAGGAGGAATTCGACGACCTGGCCGAGCTCGGGACGCGGCCGGCGACGCACCTGATCGACGGGGCGGCGTCGCTGACCCCGCGGGTCGAGGTGCTCCCGGCGAGTGGTCACACCGACGGCGACGTGATCGTGCTCGTCGCCGACGCCGACGTGTGCTTTCCGGGCGACCTCTGCTTCTTCGGGGTGACACCGCTCGCGTTCCAGGGCGACCCGGCCAAGTGGGCCGACATGCTGGAGGCGGTCGTCGACCTCGCCGACACGATCGTTCCCGGGCACGGCCCGGTCGGCGGCGAGCGAGAGGTGCGCGAGCTCCAGGCCTACCTGCGGGCGTGCGTAGACGCGAAGGGCGACCCGAACGCGATCCCTCCCGGCCCGTGGGACTCGTGGCTCGAGCGGGACCGCGACGCCATCAACGTCGAACGCGCCGCGCTCCTCGCCGAGGGGCGCGACGAGATGCCGCCGAGCATGCTGAAGGCCATCGGCTTCGGCTAACCGCCGAGGTGCCGGCGAAAGAACGTGATCGTGCGTTCCCATGCCGTCCCGGAGTGCTCTTCGTGGAAGACCTCGGGGCGGTGGTGGTTCGCGAAGGCGTGGTCGGTGTCGGGGTAGGTGAAGAACTCGACGCTCTTGCCGAGCCCCTTCAACTCCTCCTCGAGCTTGCGCACCGACTCCGGGTCGGCGAAGTCGTCGTTTTCGGCGTAGTGGCCCTGCACCGCGGCTTGGAGCTGCGAGTAGTCGGGCTGTGCCGCGGGCCACGGGATGATGCCGTAGTACGCCACCACGGCCTTCACCGCCTCGGGCCGGAGCGTCGCCAGCCACAGCGCGAGCCCGCCTCCGATGCAGAAGCCCGTCGCGCCCACGCCTTCGCTCGTGACCGCGTCGTGCCCTTGCAGGTAGTCGACGGCGCCGACCATGTCCTTGGCCGCCTGCTCGATGTTCAGCGCCATCATCATCTTGGCGGCTTCGTCGGGCTCCTGTAGCGAGACCTCGGTGCCGCGGTACAGGTCGGGCGCGAGCGCGACGAAACCCTCCGCCGCGTACCGGTCGCACACCTCTTTGATCTGCTGATTGAGGCCCCACCACTCCTGGATCACGATGACGCCCGGCCCCTGCCCGGACTCCGGCACCGCGAGGTATCCCTCCGCCTGGCCGCCGTTGCTCGGGAACGTGACCATCTCGCTCATCAGTACGCACCCCCCAACTTGCTGTGGTCCCAGCTCAGGATCTTCTCCGGCTTCACGACCACGACGACGCGCTTGGCGCCCATCGCCTGCACGCCCTCGCGCACGGTGTCGTTCAGTGGTCCCCAGTAGCGCACGTAGACGGCTTCTCCGTAGCGCAGCACCTCGGCGGGATCTTCGACGAGCTCGGCCTGGCCCTGGATCGAGACACCCTTCAGCTGCTCGTACACCTCGCCCGTGGCGACGAGCACCGTCAGCCGGGGGTCGCGCCGCAGGTTCATGATCTTCTGCGACTTGCCGTAGGTCCAGAACGCGATCTCACCGTCGTGCATCGCGTACCACATCGTCACGAGATGCGGCGTGCCGTCGGCGTTGATCGATGCAACCTGGAGGTCGCGGCCCGCCTCGAGGAACTCGTGGATCTCCTCGTCGCTCATCTTGATGGCATCGCGCCGGCCGGCCAATTGCCCCCCTTGTCGCTCGTTCTGACGCCGTCGCGAGCTCCGGCTCCGACTTTGCGACGACGCTCGGCAAAGCCGCCGTCGTCGCCCGCACATTATCGCCGCGCTATACCTTTCGGCCGTGGCGAAGAACCCCGACCCGTCGTTGAAGCTCACGAGCCTCAAGGGCGTCACGCGGACGCTCGACGACTGGTCGACGATGTTCCATCTCACGCTCGTGATCCTGCCGGCGCGGCCCGAGGCGTCGGCGTGGCTTCCCGTCGCACGGCGGATCTTCCGGACCTTCGGTGACGCCGACTGCCGGACGGCCTACTGCGTCCCCGGTCCATCCGAGGTGGCGCGGCGCATCCTCGCCGACGCCGCCGACGAGGCGCTCGTCTTCGTCGACCCGGACTGCACGCTCATCGAGAGTCTCGGCCTCGAACATCTGCCTGCGTTCGTGCACCTGCGCCAGGACACGACGCTCGTGGCCGCGGCCGAAGGATGGGACCCGCGCGAGTGGCAACGCGTCGCGCGCGAGGTCGGCAAGGCCATGGCATGGACCGTCCCCGAGGTCACGGGGGCGGGCGACCCGCCCGCGACGCCGGGCTGGCCCGCATGATCCGCGCCTGACCAATTTCGGTCTGAACTCCGCGAATCCCCTCTGACCAGCCCATTCGCGCGGGGCTGGCATCGAGTTTTGGCATCGGTCTAGGGTGCCCCGATCCCGCACGTCCTGAGTGGATCGGTGGCGTACGGGTTTGTTGTTTACGAACCGGTCTCGAAAACAACGCTCGATCCCGGCTGCCTGGCGGAAACAGCCAAGGAGATCACTGTATGAAGTTCCGGCCTACCCGGATCCTGGCCGTACTCACCTTCGGTCTCGCGCTCACGCTCTTGTTTCCGGGATACGCCACCGGCCAACCCACCACCGACATCAGGGCGAAGGCCGCTCAGCTCGAAAAAGATCTGAACGCCAGCAACCAACAGGTCGCTGCGCTCGGCCAGCAGCTCCAAGCCGCGCAGGCGAAGGTCGACGAGGCCGACGCGCGCGTCAAGGTCGCCCAGGACGGGATCAACCGCATCAAGTCGATGATCAACGGGCGGGCGGCGTCGATCTACAAGCTCGCCGGAGCGGCCGGCCCGTTCGACGCGCTGAACGCCCAGGATGCGGAGGACCTCACCACCCGCTCGAAGTACACCGACCTGGCGAACAGCAGCGACGAGTCGCTCGTCGAGCAGCTCGCCGCTTCCCGGGCCGAGCTCGACAAGGCCCGCGCCGAGGTGGCGACCGAGCGGGACGCCGTTGCCGCCGCCAAGGCGGACGCCGAATCGGCCGCCTCGACGCAGCAGAAGCTGCTCGATCAGGTCAAGGGCGACATCGAGGCGGAGATGCGGAGCCAAACCGCGTCCCGCGCCGCGTCGGTCAAGGTCAGTGGGCCGGGGCCCCTGGGGAGCGGCGGCGCAGGAGCCGCGGCCGCCTTCGCGCAGGCGCAGGTGGGCAAGTCGTACTGCAACACCGGCGCGCGGTTCGGGCCCGACTGCTTCGACTGCTCGGGCCTGACGACGAGCTCCTGGCGGGCGGGCGGCCTCGACATCCCGACGACCTCGGGGGCGCAGGGCAGCGCGTTCCCGCACGTCGACACCGGATCGCTCCAGCCCGGTGACCTGATCACGACGAGCAGCTGGAGCGCGCACGTCGGGATATGGGTCGGGGGCGGCTACGTGCACGCCACGAGCTATCGCAACAACCCGAACGCGGTGAAGTTCATCCCCGGCGGCAGCGTCGTCGACGCGGTGCGCCCGAGCTAGCGACCGCCACGGCGCCCAGGGCAGCGCCGCTACGGCAGCGGGCTCGTCGACGGCGGTGACGTCGACGGCGGTGGGTCCGTCGGCGGAGGCGCGGGTGGCGGGGGCTCCGGTTCGACCGACGGCTCAGCGGGTGGAGGGACCGTCCGGCGCGACGTTGCCGGTGTGCGCGCGGTCGGAGCAGGCGGCGGTGCCGTGACCGCGGGCGCTGTTGTCACCGGGACGGGCGTCGTCGTCACCACGGGCGCCGTCGTCGCGGTGGTCGCGGTCGTGTGATCAGAGACGGTTTTGCTTGCGGGGCGAGTGCTGCCCGACCGTCCGGCGATCAAGGCGCCGGCCGCGGCTCCGATGATGACGACGAGGGCTGCGTATTCGGCCAGCACCAAAACGCGCCGCCGCCTGCGCCGGGGGCGGGTGGGTTCGATCACGTCGGCCTCGTCGGCCAGCTCCGCGATGATCGTCTCCTCGTCCGGATCGACGACTGTCGCGTCAATGGGATCGGCGAGCGGCGGCGCGGCGGGCTCCGGGTCGTCCCCGTCGAACAGGTCCTCCCCGATGTCGTCGTCGCGACGCCACGACCCGGCTTCGGGCGTCGAGGGGAAGTCGACCGAGGCCGGCCCAATTTGGTTCGGTGACGCCTCGGCTTCATCCGTCCCGAACAACGCTTCGTCGACTTCGTGCTGCCACTCGTCAGGTGTCGGCAAGGAGATCGACCTTCCGTGCACAGGCCCGCGGAGAGCCTAGGTCGGCGAGCGAGACCGCCAGCCGGTCGTAGGATCGGCCAGTGACTACGACCGAGCCCGTTCGCCTCACGCGCTTCTCGCACGGCGCGGGCTGCGCGTGCAAGCTGTCGCCTGCCGACCTGCGCACGGTGCTGGGCCTGGTGCGCGGCCTCGACGCACCGGTCGGTCCCGCTGCCGATTCCGATCTGCTCGTCGGGCTCGACACCGCCGACGACGCCGCCGTCTACCGGCTGCGCGACGACCTCGCCGTCGTCGTCACGACGGACTTCTTCACCCCGATCGTCGACGACCCGTACGACTGGGGCCGCATCGCGGCCACCAACGCGCTCTCCGACGTCTACGCGATGGGCGGCGTGCCCCTTCTCGCACTGAACCTGGTGGCGTGGCCCCGTGAGACCCTGCCGTTCGAGCTGCTCGCGCGTGTGCTCGGCGGCGGAGCCGACGTGGTGCGCGCGGCGGGCGCGCTCGTCGCCGGCGGCCACTCCATCGACGACGCCGAGCCGAAGTACGGGCTCGCGGTCGTCGGCACCGTGCATCCCGATCGTGTATTCACCAACGCAGGCGCCCGGGCCGGCGACGACCTCGTGCTGACCAAGCCGATCGGCCTCGGTGTGATCTCGACTGCCGTCAAGCGTGACGCGGCGACACCCGAGATCGTCGCGGAAGCGGTGCGGGTCATGACCACGCTGAACGCGGGCGCCCGCGACGCCGCGCTCGAGCTCGGCGACGCCGTCCATGCCGCCACCGACGTCACCGGCTTCGGCCTGGTAGGCCACGCACGCGAGCTGCTCGCGGCCTCCGGTGTCGCCGGCGAGCTCGATGCGGCCGCGGTGCCCGTCATCCCCGGGGTGCGCGAGCTCGTCGCCGACGGGATGGTCGCGGGCGGCACACAGCGCAACCACGCGTTCGTGAGTGCCACGACGGATTGGGGCGCGCTCCCCGAGGCAACCCAACTGCTCCTCGCCGACGCGCAGACCTCGGGCGGATTGCTGATCGCCGTCGCCCCCGATCGGACGGACGATCTCGTCGACGCGCTGGCGCGGCAGGACGCGCTGGCGGCCGCGGTGGTCGGGCGATGCGTCGCCGGCCCCGCCGGTCACATCACAGTGCGCTGACGCGACCGCGACCGCTTGTCGCCGTCGGGAGCCAGGCGCATACTCGCAATGAGGGCACGTCCGCTCGGACGAAGGAGGTCAGCATGCCGACCTATGTCACCCTCATTCACTACACGGAACAGGGCGTCAAGACGTTCAAGGACCTCAAGAGCCGGCTCGACGAGACGCGCAGGGCCGGGGAGACGATGGGAGCGAAGCTGATCGCGTTCTACTTGACGATGGGTCAGTACGACGCCGTGGTCATCAGCGAGGCGCCGGACGACGCAACCGTCGCCAAGCTCGCTCTCGCCGCCGGCGGGCGGGGCAACGTCCGCACCGAGACCCTGCGGGCCTTCGACGAGGACGAGGCCATGCGCATCGCGGAGGAGCTGTAGCCACTCACGGTTTTGGCGTCGCTCAACCCCGATAGCTCGGGTTCTGCGACGCCGAAATCCTGAACTACGGGATCACGAGCATCCCGAGCTCGGCTTCGATCTGCTGGCGGGGCTTGGCGCCCAGGGACTGGCGCTCGAGCCGTCCGTTCCGGAACAGCCCGATGAGCGGGATGCTCTGCACCTGGAACTGTTGCGCGACCGCGGGCTCGTCGTCGATGTTGATCTTGACGACCTTGTACGCGCCCTCGCGCATCGCCGCGATCTGCTCGACGATCGGCGACACCTGCCGGCACGGACCGCACCACGGCGCCCAGAAGTCGACGATCACCGGCAGGTCGCTCCGGAGGACCTCGTTCTCGAACGTCGCCGTAGTAACCGCCTTCACCGGCCCCTCGGGCGGCGGCTCCGGAATCGGCTCGGACGGGCGATCCCCCGCGACGACGGCGTCGAGCCACGACCGCGCCCGCTGCACACTCTCCATCGCGACCTGGTGCTCCATCGGGTACTCCGTGTACACGAGCGGCACGCCGTGCTCCTCGAGCTCGCGGGCGAGCGCGCGTGAGCGCGCCACCGGCACGAGCGGGTCGTGGGTGCCGTGCTGGAGAAGTACCGGGATCTTCGTGGCGGCGTCCCAGTCGGGCTGGATCTCGTCGAGCGACGCCTGCGGGAGTGCGGGGCTCAACGCGAGGACGCCGAGGGGGTGCGGGCGGTCGCTGGTGCGCAGGGCGAGCGCGACGGCGAGACCGGCGCCCTGCGAGAAGCCGCCCACGATGGCCTCGGCGCGCGGCAGGTCGTGCTCGGCGGCGGCCTCGTCCAGCAAGTCGTCCAGCTCGTCGAGCGCCGACGCGAACGCGGCGGCGATCTCGGCCGCAGGAAGCCCGAAGTCGTACCAGGCGAACCCGGGCATGCCCGGCAATGCGACGGGACCGCGGGGAAGCACGGTTACGAGCTGCCCGTCCGGATCGAGGTACGGGAGCAGTCCGCCGAGGTCGCGCTCGTCGGCGCCGAACCCGTGGACGAGGAGCAGCAACCGGTCGGCATTGCTCCCGCGAACGACGTTCGTGATCAACGACACGGTTCCCTCCGCGGTCGGGTGTGCCCGGGTCACAACACCCTAGGGGGCGGTGGTAATCCGGAGCCCGGCGCCGCGCCGCTCTGACACCCTGGCCGGATGCACCTGACCGTCCCCCGCCTCGGCGACGACGAGATCGAGCTGCGTCCCCCGGTGCCCGGCGACGTCGACGCCATCACCGAGGCGTGCCAGGACCCCGAGATCCCACGCTGGACCCGCGTCCCGTCGCCGTACACGCGCGCCCACGCGATCGAGTTCGTCGAGCGTTCGGCGCGCACGTGGGAGCAGGGCACCGACGCGCCGTTCGTGATCGTCGATGCAGAGACGGGCGCGGTGCTCGGGGCGATCGGCGTCCACCGGTTCGGCGGCGAGGACGGTGGCCCCGAGGTCGGCTACTGGCTCGAGCGGGAGGCGCGGGGCCGTGGCCTCGCGACGCGGGCGCTCCGCCTGGTGGCCGGCTGGGCCTGCGGCGACCTCGGCGTCCGGCTGTTGCTCCAGGCCGACGTCCACAACGCTGCCTCGCGACGCGTCGCCGAGAAGGCGAGGTTCCGGTACGTGGGCGACGCGAAGGCGCCGGCCGGGTGCGGCGACTGCGAGGCGGTCGCCGTATACGAGCTCAGCCCGTAAAGCGCGGCGCGACCACGACGGGCTCGGGCGGAGCGGGCGGCGGCCCGGGTGACGGGCCGGTGGTCGCGATCCGTCCGATCCGATCGTTAATCGTGTTCGTGAACCACATGTTCGTGTCGGGCCCGGCGGCGATCCCGAGAGGACCGTCGACGTTCCCAGCCGGGTCCGTGAACGTGGTGATGACGCCTTCGGTGGTGATGCGCCCGATCCAATCGCTCTGCTGACTCGTGAACCAGAGGTTGCCGTCGGGCCCGGCGGTGATCTTGTCCGGGCAAGAGAGATTGCAGTCGGGGTCGAGGAACGTGGTGATCACCCCGTCGGTCGTGATTCGCCCGACCCTGCCCGGCGGCTCGGTGCTCGTGAACCACAGGTTGCCGTCGGGCCCGGCGGCGATGCCCGTCGTCGCGTGGACGTTGCCGGCGGGGTCGGGGAACGTCGTGATGACGCCGGCGGGCGTGATGCGCCCGATGAAATCGTTCCGGAAATTGGTGAACCAGATGTTCCCGTCGGGCCCGGCGGCGATCCCGAAGGGGCGGGCGACGTTGCCGGCGGGGACGCCGAACGTGGTGATCACCCCGCCGGTGGTGATCCGCCCGATCCGGTCGTTGAAACCGCTCGTGAACCACAGGTTCCCGTCCGGCCCCGCCGTGATCTCGAACGGGCCGTCGACCATGCCACCAGGCGGGGCGGCGAACGTCGTGATGACGCCGTCGGTGGTGATGCGTCCGATCCGGTTGTTGGCGACGCTCGTGAACCACACCGCGCCGTCGGGGCCCGTGGTGATCCCGTTCGGCGAGTCGACGTTGCCGGCCGGGTCGGTGAACGTCGTGATGACTCCGGCGGTCGTGATGCGCCCGATCCGGTTGTTGCGGAGGCTGGTGAACCAGAGATTCCCGTCGGGCCCGGCCGCGATGTCGAGCGGAGTAGATACGTTGCCCGCGGGGTCGGTGTAAGTGGTGATGTCACCGGCGTCCGCGAACGCACCGCCCGCGCCCACGGTGATCACAGCCGCGACCAACGCGACCGCCACCCGAGCCGCCCGTGTGCTCATGGGCCCCCCTGTTCAACGTGTGCCACGATGATGCTGCCATGCGGCTCGGGATGAACTTCGGCTATCAGGATTGGGGTGCCGGCCTCGGCAACGCGGTCGCACAGGCGCAGGAGGCGGAGAGGCTCGGGTACGACTCCGTGTGGACGGCCGAGGCGTACGGCACCGACTGCATCACGCCGCTCACTTGGTTGCTGGCGCACACCGAACGGATCCGGGGCGGCTCGGCGATCATGCAGATGCCGGCGCGCACGCCGGCGATGACCGCCATGACGGCGGCGACGCTCGACCTGATGAGCGGCGGTCGGTTCCTGCTCGGGTTGGGGCTGTCCGGCCCGCAGGTCGTCGAGGGCTGGCACGGCCAGCCGTACGGCAAGCCGCTGGGGAAGACCCGCGAGTACGTCGAGATCGTGCGCACGATCCTGCGGCGCGAGGAACCGCTCGAGCACCACGGCGAGCACTACGAGATCCCGTACTCGGGACCGGGCGCGACCGGGCTCGGCAAGCCGCTGAAGATCATCGGCCGCCCGCGCGCCGACCTGCCGATCTACATCGCCGCCATCGGGCCGAAGAACGTCGAGCTCGCCGCCGAGATCGCCGACGGGTGGCTCCCCATCTTCTTCTCTCCCTACCGACTCGCCGAGACGTACGGCGCCGCGCTCGACGCCGGCTTCGCCAAAGCCGGTGGCGCCAAGTCGCGCGCCGACTTCGACATCGCGCCAAGCGTCACCGTGCTCGTCGGTGAAGACATCGACGCGCTGCGGGGGTTCGTGAAGCCGGTGACGGCGCTGTACGTGGGCGGTATGGGCGCGCGGGGACGCAACTTCTACAACGATCTCGCGTGCCGCTTCGGCTACGAGGCCGCGGCCAAGAAGATCCAGGACCTGTATCTCGACGGCAAAAAGCAGGAAGCGACGGCGGCGGTGCCCGACGAGCTCGTCGACGAGATCGCGCTCGTCGGCCCGAAGGAGCGGATCGCCGAGCGACTCGAGCCGTGGCGGGAAGCCGGAGTCAGCACGATGGTCGTCCTCGGACAACAGCCCGAGGCGCTCCGCCTCATGGCCGAGCTCACGCTCTGAACCAGGAGGAAGCGAATGCCCGAACGCAGCGCGACAGCACATTGGGAAGGCGGTCTGCAGGGCGGCAAGGGAACCATGCGCCTCGGCAGCGGCGCATTCGAAGGCCAGTACTCCTTCTCCTCGCGCTTCGAGGAGGGAACGGGAACGAACCCCGAAGAGCTCATCGGCGCCGCCCACGCCGGCTGCTTCTCGATGGCGCTGTCCGGCGGGCTCGAGCGCGCCGGCCATGCCCCGAACTCGATCGAGACCTCGGCCCGGGTCCACCTCGAGCGCGCCGACAGCGGTTTTCGCATCTCGCGCATCGACCTCTCCACCACGGCCGACGTGCCCGGCATCGACGCCGCCGCCTTCGACGAGCAGGCTGAGACCGCCAAGAAGAACTGCCCCGTCTCCCAGGCCCTCGCCGGCGTGGACATCCAGCTCGACGCCCGCCTCGCGGGTTGACCCCGAGCCTCACCGGAGAACACCGTGGACCTGAAACTCGAGCTCGTGCTGCTCCCGGTCTCGGACGTGGACCGGGCCAAGGCCTTCTACGTCGAGAAGGTCGGCTTCAACCTCGACGTCGACGTGCAGCCCGGCGGCGAGATGCGGATCGTGCA
>DASYQJ010000196.1:0-9345 GCA_036005605.1 Acidimicrobiia bacterium | reverse complement strand
GCGGCCGACTCGTCGAGCCGGTTGACGGCGATCACGCCGTCGACCATGTCGGCGGTCACGTCGGTGAAGGGTCGGCCCTTGAGTCGCACCGCGACCACCGCGCCACCGGGGTAGCGACGGATCGTCCTGAGCGCCCCGGCTGCCCGGGGTGGACACCGGAAGGCCGGGACGACGAGCCCGGCCGCCCGCGTCGCCGCGCCCAGGCGACGAGCCGCCTGGCTGAAGAGGAGAGCGCCCGCTTCCACGCTCTCAGCATCCCATGCGGGTATGACGGTTACCCCTGGGCAGGATGAGGCCGTGACAGTGCACGTCGGCACGTCGGGCTGGCAGTACCGGGACTGGCGCGGGTCCTTCTATCCCGCCCGGCTCGCCCAGGGTCGGTGGCTCGAGCACTACGCGGCGGCATTCGCCGTCGTCGAGGTCAACAACACCTTCTACCGCCTGCCTGAACGATCGACGTTCGAGGAATGGGCGGCCCGCACACCCGACGACTTCCTCTATGCCATGAAGGCGAGCCGGTACCTGACCCACATCAAGCGGCTCGGGGACCCGGCCGAGCCGGTGGCTCGCATGCTCGACCACGCCGGTGGGCTCGGTCGGAAACTCGGGCCCGTGCTCCTGCAGCTCCCGCCGAACCTCCGCGCCGACCTCGCCCGGCTCGCCGACACGCTCGCCCGGTTCCCCAAGCATGCACGCGTCGCGTTCGAGCCACGCCACGAGTCGTGGTTCACCGACGACGTGTACCGGCTGCTCCAGCAGCACAATGCCGCGCTCTGCCTCACCGACCGCGCCCGTCGGAAGGGGCCGGTGGAGCGGACGGCGGACTGGTACTTCTTGCGGTTCCACGAGGGCCTCGCCCGTCCCCGCCCGTGCTACGGCGATGGCGCGCTCGCGGGCTGGATCGGACGGCTCACCGAACGGTGGCCCACGATCGCCGACGGGTTCGTCTTCTTCAACAACGACCACCGGGCGTGCGCGGTGCGGGACGCCGCCCGCTTCGCGGTGCTCGCCGAACGAGCCGGCCTCGAGCCGACCAGGGCACCGAATCCCTCGGACGTGCGCGTGGTCGGTCGGTAGCGTCGCCGGGATGCTCCCGGCCCGGCGCAGCCCGCACGACCGAGAGATCGTCCGGCTCGCGCTGCCCGCATTCGGGGCGCTGGCGGCGGAGCCGCTCTACATCCTCGTCGACACCGCCATCGTCGGGCATCTGGGCACGAACCCGCTCGCGGGGCTGGCCGTCGCCGGCACCGTGCTGACGGCGACGTTCGCGATCTTCAACTTCTTGGCGTATTCGACGACCGGAGCGGTCGCCCGCCAGGTGGGCGCCGGGAACCGGCGCGCCGCCGCCGAGCAGGGCGTCGACGGATTCTGGCTGGCAGCCGGTCTGGGCGTCGCGCTCACCGTGCTCGGACTCGCGCTTTCGCCGGTGATCGTCGACGCGATGGGCGCGTCGACCCGAGTCCATCCGTTCGCCGACACGTATCTGCGCATCAGCATCATCGGCGCGCCGGCGCTGCTCATCACGCTGGCCGGAGCCGGCTACCTGCGCGGCCTCCAGGACACGCGCACCACGCTGGTGATCGCGGTGGCGGCAAACGTCTTCAACCTCCTTGTCGAGGTCTTTTTCGTGTACGGGCTCGACCTCGGGATCGCGGGGTCAGCGTGGGGCACGGTGCTCGCGCAGTACGGCGCCGCGCTCGCCTACATCGCCGTCACCGCCCGCAACGTCCGGCGCGAGCACGCGTCGGTGCGGCCGCAGGCCGCGGGAATCCGGGCCACGGCCAGCGTCGGCGGCCGGGTCGTGGTCCGCACCGGCTCGCTGCTGGCCGCGTTCCTTGCCGCCACCGCGATCGCATCACGCATCGGCGACGACGATGTCGCCGCCCACCAAATCGCGTTCCAGGTGTTCCTGTTCCTCGGGTTGTCACTCGACGCGATCGCGATCGCCGGGCAGGCACTGATCGGTCGCTTCCTCGGCGCGGACGACGCCGGCGAGGCGCGCGCCGCGGCGCGGCGGATGATCGAGTGGGGTGTAGCGGTCGGGGTCGTGTTCGGTGTCCTCCTCGCGGTCCTGCGGCCCGCGATCGTCCCGCTGTTCACCCCTGACCCCGACGTCCAGGCACTCGCCCTCCAGGTGCTCCTGATCGTGGCGGTGATGCAGCCGCTCAACGCGGTGGTATTCGTGCTCGACGGCATCCTGATCGGTGCCGGCGACGTCACGTACCTGGCCGTCGCGATGCTCGTCGCCACCCTCGGCGTCTTCGCGCCTGCAGCGGTCGCCGTGCTCGTGCTCGACGGTGGCCTCCTGTGGCTCTGGGGCGCGCTGACGCTCTGGATGGGCGCCCGTTTCGTCGGAATGGCCATCCGGTTCGTCGGGTCCCGCTGGCAGGTCACGGGCGCGGTGCGAGCCGCTTGAGGGCCGACGGTTTGCACCATCCGTCCCGACGCGGTTTCCTTCGTGAGATGTCCGACCAGTGGGACCAGCAAGCACCGACGATCCATCTGCGGGAGCCCGACGACCTCGACGTCGAGGCGCCGCCGCAGAGCACCGAGCTCGTGCCGGTTCCACAACCCGAGCCCGAAGGCGACTCGGCGCTACGGCGGGGAGACGTCGACGCGTGGGGCCGGAGCGAGCGCATGCGTGAGGTCGCTCGCATGATCTACGACCCGATGTACCGCCACTGGTTCCGCGTCGAGTGGGAAGGCCTCGAGCACATCCCCCGCGAGGGCGGCGCGCTCATCGTCGCCAACCACGCGGCCGCCATCCCGTCAGACGCGCCCGTGATCATGCACGGGATCGAGAAGGAGCTCCAGCGGCCCGTCTACGGGCTCGCCGAGAACCTGCTGCGCGCCCTCCCGATGCTCGGGACGCTCTGGTCCCGCTTCGGCGGCGTCCCCGCCCACCCCGACAACGCGTACCGGCTGCTGCACGACGACAAGCAGCTCGTGCTCGTCTTCCCCGAAGGCACGAAGGGCACGGGCAAGCTGTACCGAGACCGCTACAAGCTCAACCGGTTCGGGCGGGGCGGATTCGTCGAGATCGCGATGCGGGCCGGCGTCCCCGTCGTGCCGATCGCAGTCGTCGGGGCGGAGGAGTCGATGCCGATCGTCTGGAAGAGCCCGCGGTTGGCGAAGATGCTCAACGTCCCGTACGTCCCGCTGACCGCCAACATGCTGCTGTTCGGCCCTGCGGGACTGTTCGTCTACCTCCCGGCGAAGTTCAAACTGCGCGTTCTGCCCCCGGTCCATTTCGACGTTCCGCGCGACCAGGAGCGCTACTCCCGCAGCCGGGTCATGGACGAAGCCGAGCACATCCGCGAGCGGATCCAGCACGCGCTGTACGACATGCTGCGGGCCCGCCGCAGCGTCTGGTCGGGGTAGCACCGTGCGCGTGCTGGTCACGGGCCTGGGCACGTTCTGGGGCAGCCGCCTGGCCCAAGAGCTCGAAGCTCGCCCTGACGTCGAGGTCGTCGTCGGCGTCGACACAACCGAACCGATGTTGCCGCTCGAACGCACCGAGTTCGTGCGGACCGACTCGTCGCACTCGATCCTCCAGCGCATCGTCGAGGCCACGCAGGTCGACACGATTCTGCACACCCACCTCGCCGTCGACTCGACGAAGCTCAGCGGCCGGGCGATGCACGAGATCAACGTGATCGGGACGATGAACCTGCTGGCGGCGGCGGGCGCGGCCGACAGCCCGGTGCGCAAGATCGTGGTGAAGAGCTCCACCCTCGTGTACGGATCGAACTACAAGGACCCGTACTTCTTCCGGGAGGAGACGGCCCGAACGCGCGGTCCACAGACGGGAATCGAACGGACGCTGCTCGAGTGCGAGTCGTTTGTGCGCGACTTCGCCGAGGACAATCCGCACGTGCTCGTGACCGTGCTCCGGTTCTCGAACGTGCTCGGCGACCACATGGCGACGCCGTTCGCCCATGCGTTGCGGATGCCCGCCGCGCCGGAGCTGTTCGGATTCGATCCCCGCCTGCAGTTCACGCACGAGGACGACGTCGTCAACGCGCTCATGTACACGACGACCCACGACGTGGCGGGGATCTACAACGTCGCCGGGGACGGATTGGTCACCTGGAGCGAGGTGTGCCGCATCCTCGGCCGGCCGCGCGTTCCCCTCCCCCCTGTGCTCGCCAGCCTCGCGGTCGAACCGTTGCGGGCGTTGCGCCTGCTCGACCTGCCGCCCGAGATGCTGGCGCTCCTGCGCTACGGGCGCGGCGTCGACAACTCGCGCTTCAAGCGGACGGGTTTCCGCTACAAGTACACGACGGCGGGCGCGGTCGACGCCTTCGCCCGCAGCCTCCGGCTCCAACGGGCGATCGGCTCGGACGGTCCGGAGTACCGGTACGAGCGCGACGTCGAGACGTTCTTCCGGCACTCGCCGGCGATCGTGCGAGACCGCAGGTAACGACCTTGCCGCTCCATGTCGAGCGGCGCGAGCGCGTCGCCGTCCTCACGCTCGACGACCCCGACCGCCGCAACGCGCTCACCGCCGGTCTCGTCCAGGAGATCCTGACCGGGGTCGACCGGCTCGAGGACGACGAGGAGATCGGCGCACTCGTCGTGACGGGCGCGCCACCGGCATTCTGCTCGGGCGCCGACGTCGGCGCCCTCGGTGCGGTGAGCGCCGGGAACGAGGATCGCGGCTCCCTCCCGTTGATCTACGAGGGCTTCCTCCGCTTCCATCGCTGCACGTTGCCCACGGTGGCGGCGGTGAACGGCCCCGCCGTCGGCGCGGGGCTGAACCTGGCGCTCGCCTGCGACATCCGGGTCGCGAGCCCCATGGCTCGCTTCGACTGCCGCTTCGCCCGGATCGGTCTGCATCCCGGCGGCGGGCACACCCGGCTGCTCACCGAAGCGGTCGGCCCGCAGGCGGCGGCAGCGATGGTGCTCGCCGGCGAATCGCCGAACGGTGAGCGGGCGGCCGCGATCGGCCTCGCGTGGACGTGCGTCGACGACGCCGACCTGCTCGACGAGGCCACGCGCCTCGCGGCTCGCGCCGCCGACCTGCCTCGCGAGCTCGCCCGGCAGGTCAAGGCGTCGCTGCGCGAGACCCCGCGCCTGGCGTCGCTCGACGACGCGGTCGCGCTCGAGCTGGAGCGCCAGCGGTGGAGCATCGAGCAGGGCTTCTTCGCCGAGCAACGAGCCAAGGCGGAAGCGCGCCACAGCCGGTCATGAGCGGCGCGGCCCGTGCCGCCGCTTGACTCTCCCATTGTGGGATGGATCACGCTCGGGAATGCACACGGGAGGAGGACGCGTGGGCGAGTTGGTTCCAATCGGTGAGTTCTCGGCGCTATGCCAGCTCAGCGTGAAGATGCTTCGCCACTACGACGAGATCGGGCTGCTCGCGCCGGCGCACGTGGATCCGGTGCCGGTCGTCGAGATTGCAGTTCCGATCGAGCAGCCCGGCGGAGTTACCGCGCCTTGAAGGTGCCCTTGGCTTTCAACGGCTGGGCGCCGTAGGTCGTGTCGCAGGTAAAGGATCCGGAGATGCGCGACTTCGTCAGGGTCGTGACCTTCACCGTGCAACCGCCGTCGTCGGAGACGAGCAGCATCGACTGATTCCCGACGTCGACGCTGATGCCAACTGCGACCGCGTCGCTCGTCTTCTGCGTTCCCTTCTCGACGCGACCCGACAACGAGAACTCCTGGAACGGCTCCGCCTTCGGTGCCGCATGCAGCGAGACCGGCACCTGCGGAGTCCAGTCGAGCTGGCTCTTCACGATCGTGCTCTGCCCGAACTCGTATTTCCCGGACTGGTCGGCGAGCTGGACCGAGAACTTCGCCGACGCCTTGACCGCCTTGGCCGCGTCCGCCGTCGCCGAGCCGGTCACGATCAGGGAGGCGACGAGGACCGCCAAAGTGACGGCACGTTTCATGACCGAGAGGAGTACCCGACGATGGCGTCGCTTATTCGGGCGGGGTCGACTTCGTGTCGCGCTGCGGTGGCTTGAACAACGAGACGAGGCGGGCGATCAATGTCACGAGGAAGATCTGACCGAGCACTGCTTCCAGGACCGAGAGGCTCCGACCAAAATCCCCACGGGACACGAAATCGCCGAATCCGACGGTCGTGAGGCACGCGTAGCTGAAATAGAAGTAGTCGAACTGATCGACGGGGCCGTGGTTCGCGAAGAATGGCGGATCGATCCGGCCGATCAGCGCGTACACGAACCCGAACACCACGCCGATCAGCATGTACGCGCAGACCGCGCCGAGGATCGTCGAGAGCTGCACCTCCGGGTGCCGCAGGATCCGGTTGATGATGACGACCGGCGTGATCAGGATCAGCAACCCGTAGATCAGATAGATCGACCCGGCAAAGACTTCGCTGTCGAAGAACGCCTCGGCGACGATGATCACGTACGAGACGGTGAGGGCGATCACGGCCGCCCGCATGAGCTGGGGCCTGGCGCGCGATGCGTAGAGCGCGAGCAGCAACATCGCGCCGACCGCCGGCGCCACGACCAGACGGGTCCAGCGGGCCGGCTCCACCTGCGACAGCAGGACGAACGTCAGGACGATGATCCCGAGCAGAAGGCCGTAGGCGTCCTCGGTGGAGAAGCCCCGGATCCGACCGCCCGGCGCGGCTCGCGTCAGGTGAGAAACCGCCTCGTGATCTCGTCGCGGCGCACGTCCCACTCCTCGGAGGTGATCGCATAGCGGACGTGGTCCTCCCACACGCCGCGGATCTGAAGGAACCGTTCCGCCACCCCTTCGTCGCGCAGTCCGAGCTTGTGCACGACGCGGCGGCTGGCGGCGTTCCGCGGGACGATGGCCGCTTCGATGCGGTGCAGGTGCAATTCCTCGAACCCGTAGCGCAGGATCACGGCGACGCCCTCGGGGACCAGGTTCTGTCCCGCATGCAGCGCGTCGATCCAGTAGCCGACGAACGCCGATTGGAACGGCCCCCGTTGGACGCTCCCGAGGCTCACCTCGCCGATGAGCGAACCACCTTGGAGGAACAAGCCGAACCCGTACGCGGTGTCGAAGTGCCGCTGGCGCTCCCAGGCGCCGCAGCGGGCACGGAACGCTTCGGGGTCGGTGACGGGATCGGGGCTGCCCTGGTCGGCGAGCGGCTCCCACGGTTCGAGCCAGTCCCGGCTGCGCGTGCGCACGTCGCGCCAGTCACCGAAGTCGCTGCTGCGCAGCGGACGCAGCTCGACGCGCGGCCCGCTGAGGACCGTGGACTTGACGTTGCGAACGCTCGTCATGCCGCCGTCGTCATCGTCGCCATGTCGTTCTGAACGGTAGCGTGAACCCGTGCCCGAGGCTCCGGCGAGCGCCGACGACCGCCTCGTCTGGATCGACCTGGAGATGACCGGCCTCGACGTGGAGCGGCACCGGATCGTCGAGCTCGCGGTGATCGTGACCGACGCACGGCTCGAGGTGCTCGCCGAAGGGCTCGATCTCGTCGTACACCAACCGCCCGAGGTGCTGGCGGAGATGGACGACTTCGTGCGCAAGATGCACACGAAATCCGGCCTGGTGACGGAGATCGAACGGTCGTCGCTCAGCCTCGACGCCGCCGGCAAGCAGGCCATGGAATACATCGCACAGTTCGTGCCCGAGCCCGGCACGGCGCCGATGTGCGGCAACTCCATCGGCGTCGACCGCCGCTTCCTCGACCGGTACCTCCCCGACCTCGACAAGTACCTGCACTACCGCAGCATCGACGTCTCGTCGATCAAGGAGCTGTGCCGTCGCTGGTATCCGGAGGCATACAAGAAGCGGCCGGGGAAAGCCGAGGCGCACCGCGCGCTCGATGACATCCGCGAGTCGGTCGCCGAGCTCCGCTACTACCGCGAAACGATCATGCGGCCGCCCGCCGAGGCCGCACCTCCTCCGGCGCCGACCCCGGACGCGCCGGTGAACGACTAGCACGCATCAGGCCAGGAGCTCTCGCAGTGCGCCGAGCAGCGCGGTGACCGAGCGGTCACGCGCCGAGTTGCCCATAAGGCCGATGCGCCAGGCCTTGCCGGCGAACTCGCCCAGCCCGCCACCGACCTCGATGCCGTAGGTCTCGAGCAGGCTCTTGCGGAGCGCGGCGTCGTCGGCGCCTTCGGGCAACCAGGCCGTGGTCAGCTCCGGAAGCTGGTGGCCCTTCTCGGCCGCCAGCCGGAAGCCGAGCCGGGGCAGCTCCGCGTGCAGGCGGGCGCCGACGCGCCGGTGCCGTTCCCACACGGCGTCGAGGCCCTCGTCGAGCACGGCGCCGAGCCCGGCGTGGAGTGAGTAGATCATCACGATCGGCGCCGTGTGGTGGTAGCGGCGCGTCGAGCCGCCGACGTACGCGCCGATCAGACCCAGGTCGAGGTACCACGACTGCGGCGGATGCAACCGGTCGCGCACCCGGTCCACCGCGCGTTCGCCGAAGGTGAGCGGTGCGAGCCCGGGCGGAACGCCGAGGCACTTCTGGGTGCCCGAATAGCAGGCGTCGATGCGCCAGCCGTCGACCTCGACCGGGATTCCGGCGAGCGACGTGACGGTGTCGACGACGAGCAGCGTGTCGGTGTCGGCGATCGCGGCGAGCGGCGCGATGTTGTTCTCGACGCCGGTGGACGTCTCGGCATGCACGACGGCGAGGAGCCGTGCGTCCGGGTGCTCGCGCTGGGCGTCGATGAGCCGTTGCGGGTCGAGCGCACGACCCCATGCCTCCTCGACGCTGACGACCTCGGCGCCGCATCGGCGGGCTACCTCGGCCATGCGCTCGCCGAACACGCCGTTCACGCCGACGATGGCGGTGTCGCCGGACTCGAGCAGGTTGACGAAGCAGGCTTCCATTCCCGCCGAGCCCGTCCCGCTGATCGGCAGCGTGAGCGCGTTCTTCGTGCGGAACACGATCCGCAGGCGCTCCATCGTCTCGTCGAGCAAGGCGAGAAATTCGGGATCGAGGTGCCCGAGGACGGGCCGGGTCAGCGCGGCAACGGCCTCGGGATACGGGTTCGACGGCCCCGGTCCGAGCAGCAGACGCTCGCTGTGCGGCACGGGTGCACGCTAGCCCCGCGGGCTTCAGGAACGCGGCGAGCGAGTTAGGCGGCGGATGCTCCGACGAGCGGTGACCAGTCGACGAGGAGCGTTCCCACTTCCGCACGCACGTCGTCGCCGGCGACGAGGCCGCGGGCGACCTCGGCGGCGGCGCGGGCGACATGCGTGACTTCCTCGTCGGGAAGGCGAATGCCTTGGGCGGCTGCGATCTGGAGAACGGTGTGCGTGACGGACGACGCGGCGCGCGCCGCAAGCCGGGTGCGGTGCGTGCGCCGGAGGACGCGGTCGATCGTCAGCGTGACGCGCCATGCTTCGACCTCGTCGGCGGCGTTGTCCGAGTGGTTG
>DASYQJ010000195.1:0-11561 GCA_036005605.1 Acidimicrobiia bacterium | reverse complement strand
TTCGCCGAGCCCGGCGTGCTCGAGACCGTGGTCCCCATCCCGGCCTTCGGCGACGGTCTCCCGGACCTCGCGACCGCGAACGAGCTGCGCAACGCCGCCCGCGACATCGTGGTCGCCGCCGACCTCGCGCTCGGCGCTGCTACCTGACGACGCGTGGCGAGGGAACGCGCCACAAGAATGATGGTGGAGGTGGCGGGAGTCGAACCCGCGTCTTCCGAGTCCGCAACGGGGCTTCTCCGAGCGCAGCCGGTGAGAAGGTTCTCGGGTCACCGCCGCTCACCGGCGGCCTGCGGCGACCCCAGCCTCGCTGTGATGTCCCGCCGAGCCGCGAGACCCGTCCCGGCGGTGAGCCGCTCTCAATGACGCCCGCAATCCGGCCGAGCGGCTGGGCCGGAACGGACGCACTACCTAGTTCCTAGGCAGCGAGTGCGAGGTTTGAATCCTCGGCATTTGTTGGTTTTCCCGGCTCTTTTACGACGTTCCGGGGACGTCGGCTCGCTTCACCCGCTTTGGTCCTCAGAATCGAAGCCAGTCACCCCCTTGGTGTGAGGTTCCAGTGTACCGGCGGGACTTCGAAGCCCGACCTGGAACACGGCGGATTCGGGCGGCGTTCTTGTTCATGATGGGTATGCGCAGCATTCGTCTTGGTCGGATCTTCGGGATCCCGGTGGGCCTCGACTTGAGCCTCCTGCTGATCGCGGGACTCCTCACTCTGAGCCTCGCCGCCGATCGCTTCCCGGCCGAGTTCCCGGGCGAGCCCACGGCCGCGTACTGGTTCGTCGGGCTCGTCACGGCAGGACTGTTCTTCGCCTCGGTCCTCGCGCACGAGATCGCCCACTCCCTAGTTGCTCGCCGCCACGGCGTACAGGTCGACGGCATCACCCTGTGGATGCTCGGCGGGGTCGCCAAGCTCGGGGGCGAGTCGCCCTCGGCGGGTGCCGAGCTCCGCATCGCGGCGGCGGGCCCTGCGACGAGCGTCGGCCTCGCGGCGGCGTTCGGTCTCGGCGCGCTCGTGCTGTCGGCGATCGGTGCTCCCGGCCTGCTCGGCTCGGCGCTGGCGTGGCTCGCGCTGATCAACGGGATCCTGGCCCTGTTCAACCTGATCCCGGCGGCGCCGCTCGACGGCGGCCGCATCCTCGCGGCGCTCCTCTGGTTCCGACACGGCAACCGCTACCGGGCCGTTGCGACCGCAGCGCAGGTGGGAGTCGGGTTCGGGTGGCTGCTCGTGGGCGCCGGCGCGGTCGGGTTCATCGCCGGCCTCGGCTTCGGCAGTCTGTGGACTGCCCTCATCGGCTGGTTCCTGGTCAGTGCGGCGCGGGCCGAAGGGGAGATGGCGCGTTCCCGCCTCGCATTCGGCGACGTGCGGGTGCGCGACGTCATGACCCCCGATCCGCCCCGCGTGCGCGGGTGGCTCACGGTGGGCGCCTTCCTCGAGGAGGATGCTTCTCGCCTGCACGGCCCGGTCGCGGTGGTCGAGCGCTTCGACGGCACGATCGCCGGCTTGGTCAGCGTCGACCGGCTGCGGTCGGCGCCTGCCCACGAAGGCGTCATGCGCCGGGTGCAGGACTTCGCGGTGCCGGTGGCGACGATCCGCGTCGCGCATCCCGACGACCGGCTCGCCGACATCGCCGTGCGCCCCGCGCGCGGTCGGGTCGGGCACACGCTGGTCTTCGACGGCGATCAGCTCGTCGGCCTCGTCTCTCCCGAGGCCGTCGCATCGGGCGAGGCAGTCAGTCCCGTATCCCCTTGAGCGCGCGCTCGGCCTCGCGCTTGGCGTCACGATCCGCGATCGTCCGTCGCTTGTCGTACGCCCGCTTGCCCTTCGCCACCGCCAGCTCGACCTTCGCCCGACCATCCTTGAAGTACACCCGCAACGGCACGAGCGTCACTCCCTTCTCGCCCGTGGCACGGGCGAGGGTGTCGATCTCCTTGCGATGCAGGAGCAGCTTGCGGCGACGCGTCGGGTCGAGCTCGGCGCGTGAGAACTCGTACGGCGCAATGTGCATGCCGTGAAGCCACAGTTCGCCGTCCTCCACCCGGGCGTAGGCGTCCTGGAGATTGGCGCGCCCGGCTCGAATCGACTTGACCTCGGAGCCAGCCAGCACGATCCCGCACTCGAACGACTCCAGGACGAGGTAGTCGTAGCGGGCGCGACGGTTCCGGATGACGACGGTGTCGGCGGTGCGCCCCATGAGTCGACTGTATAGATTTCGGCCGTGACCTCGACTTCCGGATCGATCCTCGGCAACCCGGTCCGGCGCACCGAAGACCCGCGGATCCTGCGCGGCGACGCCGAATACTTCGACGACTTGCGTGTCGAAGGCCTGCTCCACGTGGCGTTCGTCCGCTCGACGATGGCCCATGCGCGCATCGAGTCGGCCGACACGAGTGAAGCGGCGGCGATGCCGGGTGTCGTGGCCGTGTACACGGCCGACGACCTCGGCCTCGAGCCCGGGCAAGGCTTTGCAATGGTCCCGGCGGCACTGTCGCGTCCGCCGCTCGCCCACGATGTCGTCCGCTTCGTCGGCGACATCGTGGCGGTCGTCGTCGCCGGGACGCGCGCCCAGGCCGCTGACGCGGCTGAGATGGTGATCGTCGACTACGACCCGCTGCCTACCGTGATCGATCCGGAGGCGGCGCTGGCCGACGACGCACCGCTCGTGTTCCCGGAGCACGGGTCGAACCTGGCCATCGAGTTCAACTTCGGAGACGACCCTTCGATCCTCGACGACGCCGACGTCGTCGTGGAGGGCCGGTTCCTGAATCAGCGCCTCGCGCCGGTGCCGATGGAGCCGAACGGCATCCTCGTCGAGCTCGACGGCGACGACGGGCTCACGCTGCACGTCCCTACGCAGAACCCTCACGGTGTGCGCGACCCGCTCGCCGGCGTCGTGGGCCTGGACGAGGCGCGGGTGCGGGTGGTGGCGACGGCCGTCGGCGGAGGCTTCGGCGCCAAGGCCGGCATGTACCCGGAGTTCGCGATCGTCGCCACCGCCGCCCGCAAGCTCGGACGGCCGTTGAAATGGTCGGAGACCCGGTCCGAGAACATGACTGCAATGACCCACGGCCGCGGGCAGATCCAGTACATCGAGCTCGGCCTGAAGCGCGACGGCACCTTCACGGGCCTGCGCGGACGGATCGTGTGTGACGGCGGTGCCTATCCCGGGATCGGTGCGTTCCTCCCGTACCTCACCCGATCGATGAGTCAGGGCGTGTACCGCATCCCGCGTATCGAGATGAACTCCAAGAGCGCGATCACGAACACGACGCCGACCGCCGCGTACCGGGGCGCCGGCCGTCCCGAGGCCGCCGCGCTGCTCGAGCGCATCGTCGACATGGCCGCCGTGGAGTTGGGCAGGGATCCGGTCGATCTTCGGAGGCAGAACTTCCTCCGTCCCGAGGAGTTCCCGCTCACCACCGTCACCGGCGCCAACTACGACTCGGCGGATTACGTCAAAGCCCTCGACGAGGCGTGTCGCGTCGCGGGGTACGAGGAGTTGCGGCGCGACCAGGCGCAGCGGCGTGAGCGAGGCGACGTGAAGCAACTCGGGATTGGACTCTCCGTGTACACGGAGGTGACGGCGGGGGGCTTGTTCCAGGAGTTCGGCTCGGTCGAGGTGCACAACGACGGCACGGTCACGGCAACTGTGGGCACTTCGCCGCACGGCCAGGGTCTCGAGACGGCCTTCAAGATGATCGTGGCCGAGCTGCTCGGCGTGCCGATGGACGCTGTGAACGTCGTGCAGTCCGACACCGCGTTCGTCCCACGCGGGATGGGCACGATGGGGTCGCGCTCCCTTCAGATCGGCGGGACCGCCATCTACAAGACGAGCGAGCTCGTCGTCGACAAGGCCAAGCGTCTGGCCGCGCACCTGCTCGAAGCGGATGTCGGCGACATCGTCGTGCACGAAGGCGAGGGTGTCGGGGCGGCCGGCGCTCCCGCGACGGCGCTCTCGTGGGCGGAGCTGGCGATGGCGGCCGGCGACCCGGCTCGGCGCCCGGCCGACTTCGAGGAGGGCCTGCGGGCCGAGCTCGACTTCAACCAGGGCGAAGCCACCTACCCCTTCGGCGCCCACATCGCGGTCGTGGAGGTCGACACCGAGACTGGGCGGGTCGAGCTCCTGCGCCACGTGGCCGTGGACGACTGCGGCCGCGTCCTCAATCCGCTCCTCGTCGCCGGGCAGCAGCACGGCGGCATCGCGCAGGGCGTCGCCCAGGCGCTGTACGAGGGCGTCCTGTACGACGACGACGGCAACCCGCAGACCGCCAACCTCATGGACTATGCGATGCCGAGCGCGGCGGAGCTGCCGAGCTTCGAGACGTCGAACACCGAGACGCCGACCCCGCTGAACCCGCTCGGTGCGAAGGGCATCGGCGAAGCGGGGACGATCGGCTCGACGCCGGCGGCCCAGAACGCGGTCGTCGACGCGTTGTCGATCTTCGGGATTCGCCACCTCGACATGCCGCTCACCTCCGAGCGCGTGTGGCAAGCGATCCGCGGCGCCGCCTCGACTACCGGCTGACCCCGCATGGGTTTCGCGTCCCCGACGCTCCGCGTCACGGAGGCCCAGCACCGCGCGATCGTCGCCCACTGCTACGACGGCCTGCCCAACGAAGCGTGCGGCTTGCTCATCGGGCCCGTGGTCGACGACGAGCCGCGCGGCCCGGTCGCGGAGGTGCGGCCATGCCGGAACGAGGACGAGTCGGCGCTGACGTACCGCCTCGACAGTCGTGACTTCATGGCGGCGTTGCGCGCGGCGGAGGACCGTGGTGAAGGCCTCGTGGGCTGTTGGCACAGCCACACGCACACCGACGCGTACCCGTCCCCGACGGACATCGAGCAGGCCAAGTGGTATCCGGAGTGGGTCTACGTGATCGTGAGCTTGCGGGACGGAGACCCGGTGCTACGCGCGTACCGGATCCGCGACGGCGTGGTCGCCGAGTGTCAGGTCGTGCTCGACCGCTGAGCGAGAATCCCGACCCATCAGGTCGGACTTGTACACTCGTGCCGTGCCTGTCGAGGTTCGTCTCCCCACCCTCCTGCGGCCGCATGCCGACGGGGCCGCGTCGGTGTCCGCCACCGGCGCCACCGTGGGCGACGTGTTCGCCGATCTGGCTGCTCGCTACCCGGGTCTTTCCGACCAGCTGGTCGACGAGTCGGGCAGCATCCACAAGTTCGTCAACGTGTACCGCAACGACGACGACGTCCGGTACCTCGACCAGCTCGAGACCAAGGTGACCGACGGCGACGTCGTCTCCATCCTCCCCGCCGTCGCCGGGGGATAGGCGGGCCCCACCCGTGGCCCGATACGAGTCGATCCTCGATCTGATCGGCAACACGCCCCTCGTCGGCGTCCACGCACTGTCGCCGAACCCGGGCGTGCGCATCTACGCCAAGCTCGAGGGTCAGAACCCCGGCGGGTCCATGAAGGACCGGATCGCGCTGCGGATGGTCGAAACGGCCGAACGCGACGGCGTGCTGCAGCCGGGCGACACGATCCTCGAGCCGTCATCCGGCAACACCGGCATCGGGCTGGCGCTCGTCGCGCGCTTGAAGGGATACCGGCTGCGCGTCGTGCTCCCCGAGAACGTTTCCGAGGAGCGCCGGCAGATGCTCGAGATCTTCGGTGCCGAGGTGATCCCGTCGCCCGGTGAGGAAGGCAGCAACGGCGCGATTCGCCAGGCGGAGAAGCTCGCGGCCGAGGATTCGTCGCTCGTGATGCTGTTCCAGTACGGGAACCCCGCCAACCCCGACGCGCACTACGCAACGACCGGGCCGGAGATCCTGCGCGACTGCCCCGAGCTCGACGTGTTCGTCGCCGGACTGGGGACGAGCGGCACGCTCATGGGCGTCGGGCGGTACCTCAAGGAGCAGAAGCCCGCCGCGCGCGTCGTCGCTGTCGAGCCCCCGGCGGGCGAGCTCGTGCAGGGGTTGCGGTCGCTCGAGGACGGGTTCGTGCCCCCGATCTTCGACCCGGCCGTGCTCGACCGGAAGTTCATCGTGCGGCCGCGCGAGTCGATCGAATGGACGCGCCGCCTCCTCGACGAGTGCGGGATCTTCGCCGGGATCTCGTCGGGCGCGGTGATGGCCGGCGTCGCCAAGATGGCGGCGACGATGGATGCCGGGACGATCGTCGCCCTGGTCCCCGACGCGGGATGGAAGTACCTCTCGTCGGGGGCGTGGACCGACGACCTCGACGTCGTCAGCGAGCGCGCCCAACGCATCAACTACTGGTAGCCAAGCCGCTCCCCGCCGCATGACCGTGTCTGATGTCACGCGTGCCCCCGTGATGACGCGGGTGAGGAAAGATGGTGGAGCCATGGCGACTGAAGCCGACATCTCCCGCGCCGCCGAGACGCTCCGGCGCGGCGGCCTCGTGGCGTTTCCCACCGAGACCGTCTACGGGCTCGGTGCCGACGCCGACAACGCTGCCGCGCTCACCCGGCTGTACGCGGTTAAGGGTCGCCCGGGCGAGCATCCGGTGATCGTCCACGTCGGAGCGCCCGCACAGCTCGCCGAGTGGGCGGCGGACGTCCCCGCGGCCGCCCGGCGGCTCGGGGACGCGTTGTGGCCGGGACCGCTCACGCTCGTCGTGCGACGCGCGGCGCGGGTTCTCGACGGTGTCACCGGCGCCGGCGACACCGTCGGCGTGCGGGTACCCGATCAGCCGGTCGCGCTCGCGCTCCTCGGTGCGTTCGGCGGTGGCATCGCGGCGCCGTCGGCGAACCGCTTCGGGCACGTGAGCCCGACGACCGCCGAGGACGTGCGCGCCGATCTCGGCGACGACATCGACGTCGTCCTCGACGACGGGCCGTGCACGGTCGGCGTGGAGTCCACGATCGTCGACTGCACGGGCGACGAGCTCGTGATCCTCCGCCCCGGCGGCGTCACCCGCGATCGCGTCGAGGAGGTCTCGGGACAGAAGGTCGGGGTTCGCCGGGACGGGCTCACGCGGGCGCCCGGGACGCTGAAATCCCACTATGCACCCGAGGCGACCGTGCTCGTCGTCGACCGTGACGACCTCGCACGGCGTGCGACCGCCCTCCTTGCCGCGGGCCAGCGCGTCGCGGTGCTCGTGCCGGCCGCGGTCCCTCCCCTCCCGACCGACGTGGTCGTGCTCGACGGGCCCGCGGACTCCGATGAGTACGCCCGGGTGCTCTACGCACGGCTGCGCGAGGTCGACCGGCGCGGCGTCGACGTGCTGCTCGCGGTGCCGCCGCCCGACACCGGTGTCGGCGTTGCGGTGGGGGACCGGCTCCGGCGCGCCGCCGGCCGCGGCCAAGGAGGAACGTGAGCGAGCGGCCGATCGGCGTGATCGATTCCGGCCTCGGCGGGCTCACGGTGCTGCGGGCCCTCATCGACCTGCTCCCCGACGAGCCGGTCGTGTACTTCGGCGACACCGGGCGCTTCCCGTACGGCCCCAAGCCCGACCGTGACGTCATCAAGTACGCGTTCGAGATGGCCGACCTGCTGGCCAACCACGACGCGAAGATGCTCGTCGTTGCGTGCAACCGCGTATCGTCGGTCGCGCTGGACGCGCTGCGGCGTGACTACGACATGCCCGTCATCGGCGTGATCGAGCCCGGGCTGCGCGCCGCCTTGCAGGCGACCGAGATGCGGCGCGTGGGCGTGATCGGCACCGTCGGCACGATCGCGTCCGGCGCGTACCAGCGCGCCGCCGATGCGAGCGGTGCCGGCGTCGAGCTCACGTGCGCGGCGTGCCCGGGCTTCGCCGAGTTCGTCGAGGCCGGTGACGTCGACTCCGAGGAGGTGCACGTGCTGGCCGAGCGCCTGCTCGCGCCGGTGCGCGACGCCGGCGTCGACACGCTCGTCCTCGGCTGCACGCACTACCCGCTGCTCGCCCGGACGATCGGCGACGTGATGGGGCGCGACGTCGTCCTCGTGTCGAGCGCCGACGAGACCGCGTTCGAGACCCGCGCGCTGCTCGGCGGCGCCGGCCACGCCCGCCGGCCGGGAAGCGAGCCGCCGCGTCGCGTGTTCGTCACCAGCGGAGACCTCGCGACGTTCCGCACGCTCGGGGCGCGGTTCCTGGGCCCGGAGGTCGAGACCGTGGAGGCGTGGGAGTGGAGCTGACGGTGCTCGGGTGCTCGGGGTCGTACGGCGCCCAGCCCTTCGGCGCCTGCAGCGGCTACCTCGTCCGGGGCGGTGGGGCGGCGGTCTGGGTCGACTGCGGCAACGGAACCCTGCCGCACCTCCAGCAACACGCCCGGATCGAGGACCTCACCGCCGTCGTCCTCACGCACCAGCACCCGGATCACTGCGCGGACATCTACGGCCTCCACGTGCTGCTGCGGTACGGGCTCGACCGCGCCGGTCTCCCGGTCTTCGCGCCCGAGGGCCTCGAGGAGCGGCTCGGCGGCCTCGTGGACGACTGGGGCGACGCGTTCGACTGGAAGGTCGTCGGCGACGGCGACGCCGTGGAGCTCGCCGATCTCGGACTGCGCTTCTCCCGCACCGACCACCCGCCGCCGACGTACGCGGTCGAGGTGAGCGCGGACGGGAAGCGACTCGTGTACACGGCCGACACCGGGCCGGGCTGGACGGTGGGGGCGTTCGGCGCCCGCGCCGACCTCGTTCTCTCGGAGGCGACGTACCAGGAGGGTCACAAAGGCGTGCCCTGGCACCTCACCGCGCACGAGGCCGGCCGCGATGCCCGCGAAGCCGGCGCGTCCCGGCTGAT
The DNA here is from genome assembly GCA_036005605.1 of Acidimicrobiia bacterium. Classification (GTDB taxonomy): domain Bacteria; phylum Actinomycetota; class Acidimicrobiia; order IMCC26256; family JACDBD01; genus JALZAA01. The sequence continues at coordinate 2,859 of DASYQJ010000195.1, read as the reverse complement.
CCTGACGCACCTGTGGCCCCAGCTCGACGCGGTCGTGTCGGTCAAGGAAGGTACCGAGGCGTTCGGCGAGCCCGTCTCGCTGGCGACGCCACATCTCGTCACGCGCGTGTAGCGAGGGAGCAGCCGGAATGGGGATTCGGAAGGACGGGCGTGAGCCCGACGAGCTGCGGCCGGTGCTGTTCGTGCGCGACTTCACCGAGTTCGCGATGGGCTCGGTGCTCGTCGACTTCGGCCGCACCCGCGTCTTGTGCACCGCGTCGCTCGAAGATCGTGTCCCGCCGTGGCTGCGGGGCACCGGACGCGGTTGGGTGACGGCCGAGTACTCGATGCTTCCCGGTTCGACTCTCGAGCGTTCGGATCGGGAAGCGGCGCGCGGTCGCCAGTCCGGACGCACTCAGGAGATCCAACGCCTCATCGGGCGGTCGTTGCGCGCGGTCACCGACCTCGGGATGATCGCCGAGCTCCAGATCACGGTGGACTGTGACGTGCTCCAGGCCGACGGCGGCACGCGCACGGCTGCGATCTGCGGCGGGTACGTCGCGTTGCACGACGCGTTCTCCCGGATGGTGGCGGCCGGCACGATCCCGGCGCATCCCATCACGGACGCGTGCGCGGCGATCTCGGTGGGCGTGGTGGACGCGCTGCCGCACCTGGACCTCGACTACTCAGAGGATGTGCGCGCCGAGGTCGACATGAACGTGGTCATGACCGGCGCCGGCCGGTTCATCGAGGTGCAGGGAACGGCCGAAGGCAACCCCTTCTCGCGATCGGAGCTCGACGAGCTGCTCGCACTGGCGGAGAAGGGGATCACCGAGATCTTCGAGCTCCAGCGGGCGACGCTGGCCGAGCCACCGGCGCCGCGCCCGTCGTGACGACCTTCGTCCTCGCCACCGCCAATCCCGACAAGGCCCGCGAGATCGTCACCGTGCTCACCGAGGAGGCGCCGTCACTCGAGCTCGTCTCGCGGCCGCCCGAGGTCCCGGACGTCGACGAGGTCGGCGAGACGCTCGAGGACAACGCCCGCATCAAGGCGGTTGCGCTCTGCGCCGCCACGTCCCTCCCGGCCGTCGCCGACGACACCGGGCTGCACGTCGACGCGCTCGGTGGCGCCCCGGGTGTGCACACCGCCCGCTACGCCGGAGAGGACGCGTCCTACGTCGACAACGTGGAGAAGCTGCTCGGCGAGCTCGACGCGCTGCCGCTCGAGCAACGCGGGGCGCGCTTCGCCACGGTGGCCGTCGCCCGCTGGCCGGACGGCCTCGAGGTCGCGGCGCTGGGTGAGGTCGAGGGCGTGATCACGAGTACGGCACGCGGCGACGGTGGGTTCGGGTACGACCCGGTGTTCGTGCCGCTCGAGGGCGACGGCCGTACGTTCGCGGAGATGACCGACGAGGAGAAGAACGCGCTCTCGCACCGCGCCCGTGCGTTCCGAACGCTCGCCAAGGGGGTACGCGTCATTCAGGAAACCGAAGGACGCTAGCGATGGCAGTCATCGACATCGCCGGGTTCGTCGCCGATCTCAAGGACCATGCCGTCGAGCACGGCTTTCACGTGCACGACGAGCGGCACTTCGTCGAGAGCTACTCGCTGCGCCAGACGTGGGAGGTCGACATGCATCCCGAAGAGGGGTGCGAAGGGCCCGTCGACCTGTACCTGTCGCTGGAGGTCGATCCGCGTGTGCTCCTCGGCTTCGAGGACGCGGTGATGGGGCGTCCCGAGAGCGACGACCCGCCCGACGACTTCCACTTCCCCGTGAACTTCACGTGGGCGCTCCCGCCGCTGCCGCACGGGCCGGACCTGCTCCTGCTGGCGACCGAGCTCGCGGGGCGGGGCGGCCCGGACCTCCCGCTCGAGGTGTCGGCGATCGACTCGATCCCGGCGGCTACCGACGCGCCCGAGCGATCGCTCCGCATCGTCGCTCACCAGCGCGTCTCCCTGTTGCACATCCGCGACGGCGACGCGGTGTCGTGCGACGTGCTCGAGCACTGCCTCGCGGTGAGCCGCTACCTGCTCGAGGGCGCGCCCGACTGGCTTTCCTGAGATCAGACGCCCGAACCCCTACGGGCGTAACGGTTCTGCGCCCTCGCGGGTGGGCGGTTTGCAAACGGATTGCAAACGCACGCGCTTGGCTGGCTACCCGTCCTGGTCCCGCTGCGCAGCTCTCGCAACGCCTCGGCGAGCTGGCTTGCGAACGCGTGTTCGGTATCGAATGCCTCGGGTGCCCCATTCGCCGACGTAGTCCTCGCGCCGTCGTGCCCGTGACCACAGCCGGTTCAGCGCCTGACGGGTGACGACGCGGACCAGATGGGCGCGCGGGTCGCGCACCACGGTGTGGTCGACGTCGGCCCACCGCAGCCACGTCTTGTTCGCAACCGTGTTGCTGGGGTTCCACCACGTGACCGCGGAAACGGGCTCTTGTGTGACGGATGGTGGTGGGTGATGCTGGTAGAAATATGTCGGTCGGCGAGCGCCTCCCGCCGGTCGCTCCCGTTGGAGGGCAGGCATGAGGGTTTCGGAGCGGGTGGGAGCGTTCATCGGGATCGCGGCCGTGGCGGCGCTCATGGTCCCGTCGGCCGCGGGGGCGACGCATTCGTGGGGCGGCTACCACTGGGCTCGTACCGCGAATCCGTTCACCTTGAACCTGGGCGACAACGTGTCGGGCGCCTGGGATCCCTATCTGGCGACGACAAGCTCCGACTGGACTGCGTCGGACGTGTTGAATACGACGATCGTGCCGGGAACCACGAACCCGAGACCGTGCAAGGTAAAGAGCGGACAAGTTCAGGTTTGCAGCGCCGGGTATGGCAACACCGGCTGGCTGGGGGTGGCCCAGATCTGGGCGAGCGGCAGCCATATCAC
>DASYQJ010000194.1:0-2230 GCA_036005605.1 Acidimicrobiia bacterium | reverse complement strand
CAGCGTGTACCACGGCGATGCGTCGTCGTCGAAGACGACTTCGGCGCCCGGAGTCGGCGGCGCGTCGAGCTGCCGGTCGAACGCCTCGACGATCGCTGCTGTCAGCGCGTCGGCGTCCGGCGGTGTCGGCTTCGTGGGCAGGACACGGAACGAGTCGAGCGCGCCGCCGTCCGCCCACGTGGCGACAACCGCGTCCTGCACGCTCAGCCCCGAGTCGGACAGCACACCCGACACGGTCGCCAGCAAGCCGGGGCGGTCGCGCGACGCCACCTCGACCCGCCACGCGCGTCCTTCGAGCTCTGCAACCGCGACGCGGGCACGCCCCGCGGCCGGAAGCGGCGCGAACAGCGCCGCCTGACGGGCGACGTCGGCCGCGTCCTGGGCGAGAAGGTACGTGCGCGGCGCACCCGCGATCCGTTCGGCGACGGCCCGGTCACCGCCGGCGAGGCGGATCGCTTCGGCGCGGCGCCGCTCGACGAGGTTGCGGGCGTCGAGGCCCGTGAGGTCGGGCTGCTCGAGGGCGGTGAGGACGAGATCGTGCAACTCGTCGAGGCGGGACCTGTCCCACGGCTCGAGCCCGCCGAGGGCAAGCGTGAGCAGGTACAAGGCCCGGGCGCGCTCGGGTCGGTCGAGGTGGGTGGCGAGCGCGAACACCCGCTCCTCGTCGAAGCCGTCGACCCGCTGGGCGGCGGCGCGCAACAGGCTCGAGTCGCCCACCAACAGCGCGATCTCCTGCTCGGCGGCGGCGCCGAGGTCGAGTCGCCCCGCCAGGCGGCGGGCGAGGTCGACGGGCTCGGCGTCCTCGCCGGCGGTGTCGAGAATGAGCGCCGCGAGCAGCAGCCACTCGGGATGCTGGAGTCGCGTGTACTCGGCGGCGGCGCGTTCGTCCGTCGCGACCTGATCGCGGATCGTGTCGACGAGCGAGAAGCGCAGGACGTGCGACGGGTCGATCAGGAACGGGTCGTCGCGGCGCCGGCGGACGGCTTCGGCCAATTCCGGCAACGCGCGCTCGAGCACCCCCGTCGTCTCGAGGAACCGCCACGTTCGGGCATCGCCGGTACGCAACACCTCGAACAGCCGCCGGGACGCCTCGCTGTCCCATCGCATCGGCGCGTCGCCGAGATCGCCCAGGAACTCGAGCAACCTACGCCCGGGCTGGACGTCGTCGCGGCTGATCGTCTGCGCGGCTTCGAGCGCGAGTGAGAGCGCGAGCCAGTCGGGCGGCGACCCGGCGAGATCGACCATCCCGTCGCTCCTCCCCAGCCACCGTCCACCGGGGGGCGCAGCGCTGGGGTGCCGTCGCGCCGCGCGTCCGGCGCGCAGCTGCTGGAGTCGCCAGCGCAAGAGCGGCGGTGCGACAAGCGTGGTTGCGAGCACGACCAGCAGCAGCGCCGCGTACTGATCCTGGTCGAGGATGGTCTCACGCAGTCCGATGGTGGCGAAGATCAGCCCGACCTCACCCCGTGGGAGCATGCCCAGGCCGATCAGGCGCTTGTCTCCCGGCGACCCCGCTGCCCCGACCGCCGCGACGAGCTTCCCGATGACCGCCACCGCGAACAGGGCGCCGCCGATCGCCAGCACCGTCGGGTCGAAGAACGCCTCCACCTTGGCGTCGATACCGATCTCGAGGAAGAACACCGGGATGAACAAGTGGCCGACAGGAGCGAGGTCGCGGGTGATGCGATCGGAGACGGTGCTGCGCGACAGCGACAGCCCGGCGACGAATGCGCCCACGATCGGCGCGAGCTCGGCGGCGTCGGCGAGCTCGGCGAACGCGAGTGTGAACGCGAGCGCGAGTGCGACCAACGTTCCCGCCGAACGGGCGTACCTGTGGAGGAACTGGAACAACGGCGGCGCCGCGCGGGAACCGACCGCGGTGGTTACGACGAGGAAGGCCAGCGCGATGGCGAAGATGCCGAGAACGCTCAGCACCGATACCGAGCCCTCGGAGGCGATTCGCACCACGACGGTCAGGATCACGAGCCCGAGAACGTCGTCGGCGACCGCGGCCCCCAGCACCGTTCTCGCCTCGACAGTGGCCAGCGCGCGCAGGTCGCTGAACACGCGTGCGGTGATCCCGACGCTCGTGGCTGCCAGCGCCGCGCCGAGGAACAAGGCCGTCTTCGCGTCGTACCCGAAGAGCTCGGACACACCGAAGCCCCCGACCATCGGCACGACCACACCCACCACGGCCACCGACACCGACGCCCGGCCGACGGCGCCGAGCTCG
>DASYQJ010000193.1:0-5205 GCA_036005605.1 Acidimicrobiia bacterium | reverse complement strand
GCGCCGGCGTCGCGCATGACGGCTTCGAGGCGAGGGGCCCAGTGCTCGGCGCACGCAACCTCGTGGCGATGGGGCGTGTACGTCACCCGCCCGGCCGGCGACCCCCAGACGTCGCGCACGTGGGGGTCGAGGTCGACGCGGTTCGTGGCCTGGGGGAGATCCTCGCCCTGCATCGTGAACACGGCCATGCGGTCACGCAGAGTCGACTCGACCATCAGCTGCGAGTGGAGCTCACCCGGCGGCAGGTGGACCGCTTCCATGATCGGCTGGCCGGCCCCGCCGTGCTCGATGATCCCGCCTCGGAAATAGGGGAGACCGGCGTCCTGCGCGGCGCGGGACGCCGGCGTGTCCGGGATCATCGGGTCGTCCATCAAGTGCGTCACGGCCCGCCCGCGGTGCGCGTGCAGCCGGAACGGAAAGATGCCGAGCACGAGCGTCTGGAAGTGGAACATCAGGTAGCGGCCGACGACGTCGGGATTGCCGATCTCGCTGCGCAGCAACAGGCGCGGAGTCTCGAACGCGCCGCCTGCGAGCACCACATGGCCGGCGCTCACCTCGTGCTCGTCCCCTGCGCTGTCGAGGTACCGGACGCCGCGGGCCTGGCGTCCCGTGCTGTCGAGCACCACCTCGCGCACGTAGGACTCGGGGCGAACGTCGCACCGGCCGGTTTGGAGCGCGTGCCGAAGCGACACCACCGGATCACCCTTGGCGTCGATCGGGCATCCGAAGAACCCGCAGAAGCCGCAGTTGTTGCACGCCGGCCGGCCGTCGTACTCGACGCTGTTCACGCCGGTCGGGGCGCGGTACGGGTGGTAGCCGAGACGCGTGGCGGCCTCGCTCGTGAGCACGGCGCAGAACATGTCCGGCCCCGGCGGCATGGGATAGGGACCAGAACGCCACGCTGCGAACGGGTTGGCGGTGTGGTCACCGGCCACGCCGACGACACGCTCGGCTTCGGCGTAATAAGGCTCGAGCTCGTGGTAGTCGATCGGCCAGTCGACGACGCCGGCGCCGTCGATCGGGCCGAGCTCGGTGCGGGCTCGGAAGTCGACCTCCCGAAAGCGCGGCAGCTTCCCGTCGGCGTGGAAGCCCCCGCCGCCCACCGTCGACGGGAGGTTGTTCACGTCACCGGTGAAGGCTCGATCGCCGTCCTCGACCGAGCGGCGGAACGTCCGCGGCTCGAGCAGCGGGTCGGGCCCGAGAAAATGCCGCTGGGTGAACTTGATCTCGTCACTGCTGATCTCGCCCGCCGGCGCGAACGGCGGCTCGAGTCGGAGCAGGTGGTTGCGGCCCTTCTCGAGCATGATCACCGACCAGCCCGCCGCCGTCAGCACGTCAGCCGCGGTCGCACCCCCTGGGCCGCTACCGACGATCACCGCATCGCAGTCGCGATCAGTCACGGCCGGTCACTTCTTCGTCCGTGTAGCCGCGTGGCTGCACGTCGCCCGGGAACCCGATCGCCTCCCAGCCCGCGAGGTCCCGGTTGCCGCCATACTCCGGCGCGCCGTACGCGCCCTCGCATGCGTGCCCGTACAGCAGCTGCTTGAACTCCGGCGCGGCGTCGAGGCGCGCGTCCTGATCGTCGGCGGCGAGCGTCGCGAAGTCGGGGCCGAGCGCGGCGATCCCGTCGCGGTACTCCTGCTGCCAGCCCGTCACCGGCCCGTTCAGCTCGCGCGCGGCGATCCCCTGCGAGCCCTCGATCCGCGTGCGCCAGGCAAGCTCCTCGAGGCGCGAGAGGCGCAGGAACTTGCCGAACGACGCCTCGCCGCCGTGCCGGCCCGAGAACGGGCCGCCCGCCCAGATCCGGGGCGGATCGACGGCGAAAGCGCCGAGCAGCCCGTCGATGTAATCGGCGACCCCGAGCGCAGTGGCGCCGGGATGCCCGGAGACGGGAGGGATGAGCCGCTCGCAGGCCGCCTCGACGGTCGCGTACGACTCAGGATCGAAGAAGACCGGCACGCACGCGGAGGCTACGAGACCGTGAGCGCGTAGTTGCCGAGCTCGTCGAGTCGAGCCGTCGCGCCCGGAGGTAGCACCACCACCGTGAACGGCTCATCGACGAGCGCAGGCCCGCGCACTTCGACGCCGGGGCCGAGCAGGGAGCCGTCGTAGACGGGCGCGTCCACGAAACCCGATCCCATGAACTCCGGCCCGAAGTACACGCGCCGCGCCCCCCGCCGCGCCGCCTTCGCCTCGCGGACCTCGCCGAGAGGCGCGAGGCGTTCGGGCTTGGGTGTGTAGCCGCGGGCGACGAGCCGCACGCCGCGCAGCAACGGCTGCTGGTTCCGGAAGCAGAAGCCTCGATCGGCTTCGTGCTGATCGTGGAACCGCTCGGTGAGATCGAGGAGCCCGGGCTCGTCGAGCGCGTCGGCTTCGGGGACGGGCACACTCATGTCGAAGTTCTGGCCCGGGTAGCACATCTGCGCGTACAGACCGACTTCGACCTGCGTCTCGGCGAGACCGGTCGGGTCGAGCTCTTTGCGCGCCTCGTCCTGCAGCTCCGACATGAGCGTGTGCACGCGCGTGAGGTCGACCTGCGACAGCGGGACGACGTACGCGCGCACGAGATCGACGACGTAGTCGGCGACGAGGACACCCAGGGCGGAGAAGGCCGGCGCCGCCTTCGGGACGAGAATGCGGTCGATGCCGAGCTCGGTCGCGATCGCCCACGCGTGCACGGCGCCGTTGCCTCCGTATGCGATCAAAGCCAGCTCTCGGGCGTCGGCGCCGTGAGATGCCAGCACCCGACGCGTCGCGTTGGCCATGTTGGCGTTCACGATGCGCTCGACGCCCCAGGCCGCTTCGACCACGTCGAGCCCGAGCGGCTCGGCGACGTCACGCTGGATGGCGTCGCGCGCGCCGTCGAGGTCGAGTGTCATGCGCCCGCCGGCGAAACCGTCGAGCGGGAGGTACCCGAGCACGGCGTCGGCGTCGGTGACCGTCGGCTGGGTGCCACCCCGTCCGTAGCAGACCGGTCCGGGCGCGGAGCCGGCGCTCTCGGGACCGACGAGCAGCGCACCCTGGCGCACACGGGCGATCGACCCGCCGCCGGCGCCCACGCTCTGCACGTCGACCATGGGCAAGCCGATGTAGTACCGGTAACGCCAGTTCCAGTCGGTCTTGATCTCAGGCTGCCCGTCGCGCACGAGACACACGTCGAAGCTGGTGCCACCCATGTCGACGGCGATGAAGTCCTCGACGCCGGCCTTGCCCGCCGCCAGCGCCGCACCCATCACACCGCCGGTGGGACCGGACGCCAGCACCGACACCGCACGGCGGGCGACGTAGTCGGGCGGCATCACACCACCCGTCGACTGCATGATGAGCAGCGGCCCGCCGTAGCCGGCGGCGCGCAGCTTCTCCTGCAGCTGGCCGACGTACGCGGCGATCTTTGGCGCCACGTACGCGTTCACGAGCGTCGTCGACACCCGCTCGAACTCCGGCCCTCGCGCCATCACCTCGTGTGACAGCGACACGTGGTCGACGTCGGGGAACTCCTCCCGGATGATCTCAGCGGCGCGTCGCTCGTGCTCCGGATTCACGAAGCTGAACAGGAACATCACCGCGACCGATTGCACCCCGAGTAGCCTCAATCGCCGCACACCTCGGCGGACGGCGTCCTCGTCGAGCGGTGTGAGGACCTCGCCGCGGAAGTTCATGCGTTCGGAGACGGGGATGCGCGCCCGCCGGCGGGCGATCGGCGCCGGTGCGGGGTACGTCGGGTCCCAGATCTGCTCCTTGTGCACGCGGCGCATTTCGATCTCGTCGCGATGCCCCTCGGTCACGAGCAGGCCCGTAGGCGCGCCGTTCATCTCGATCATCGTGTTGTCGGCCGTCGTCGTGCCGTGGACGAGGATGTCGATCTCGTCGCACAGCTCGGAGAGCGGGCGATCGAACCGGTCGGCGAGCTGCTGCAGGCCGTTCATGACCCCGACCGACTGGTCGTCGGGTGTGGTCGGTGTCTTGTCGAGCACGACGTCACCGTCGGCCGTCACGCAGATGAGGTCGGTGAACGTCCCCCCGACGTCCACTCCCACCCGGTAGCCCATCAGTCGCCCCCCGATGCGTTCACTGACCAGAAATGTCCTGGTCTATGCACGCATCGTGCGTCGCTCGGCGCGCAGGCTCTCGGTCGCTTCGGTGTCGATCTCGAGCGTCAGGTCGTCGAGCGAGCCGGTGAGCACGACGGCGTAGTCGCGCTCGGCGCCTTCGACGCTCACGTACTCGTCGAGCACGTCGTCCAGCACCGCCTGCGGGTCACGGTCGAGCGGGTTGCCCCAGCCGCCACCGCCGCCGTAGTCGTACATGACCCGCTCCGACGCCCCGATCGGCACCCACTCCGCCGTGTGCTGCACGACGAACGGGTCCTCGGATCCGTACCGGATCACCATCCTGTTGGGCGCGCCCGGCTTGCCGCCGCAGATCCCGGGCATCGGGTACTTCATGCCGACGACGTACGTGTACACCTTGGCGTCGACGAGCACCTCCTTCTCGTAGTGGCTGCCGCAGAGCCCGCGCCACTGACCCGGCCCACCCGAGTCGGTCCGGTAGTCGCGGCTCCACTGCACGTGCGGGTACAGGCTCTCGTTGATCTCCGCTGTCGCCTTCCACAAGTTGCCGAACGACGCGTTCTGCGCGCCCCACGCGTCCATGCCCTTCCCGGCGTTGCACCAGCCCGCGTACACCTCCGCCGAGTGGTCGGTGAACGACTGGCCCGTCCGGGGATCGACCCCGACGATGATCGTCGGGATGCCGGTCTTGTAGGTCTGTGGGACGGCCTTGTCCGGCAGTACGTGCTGCATGGCGACCGCGATGACCTCGCCGACGTCGGCGCCTGGGTGGTGCGTGCCCGCGCTCACCGGCTTGCTCGGATGCGGGTTCAGCACGCATCCCTGCGGCACGGTCAGCTTGATCTGGTCGAAGAAGCCTTCGTTCTTCGGGATCTCCGGGTCCATCATCGAGGCGATCTGCCCGACCGTATATCCGCGGGTGTTGCCGAACGTCGACCACGCCTGGATCTCCTGGCGCGTGTCGCTGCCCGTGTAGTCGATCTTCAGGTCGTGGCCGTCGACGGTGATCTTGACGTGCAGCTTGATGTCGGGGTTGCCGAGCGGGTCGTGGTCGACGAATGCGTCTGCCTCGTAGACGCCGTCGGGCCACGCCGTGACCTCTTCGCGGAACCGGCGCGCCGCGTAGTCGATCATG
>DASYQJ010000192.1:0-2923 GCA_036005605.1 Acidimicrobiia bacterium | reverse complement strand
TTGCTCGGTCTCGCGATCACGGCCATCGCGTTCCATACGGGCGACAGCGACGATCCCCAAACCGCAGTCGTCGACATCCTCGGGTGGGTGCTCGCGTGGCTGGGGCTCTGGTACCCGTTCGACAAGCTCATCTTCTACGCGGGCGACTATGTGCGCGAGAACCGCGCCCTGGAGACGCTGCGAGACGCGCAGATCACGGTCGTCCCGCGCCCGATCGACGACGCGGACCAGGCCGTCCAGGCGAACATGAGCCCGCCCTAGGGGTCAGCTCTCGGTCGGGCGGACGACGACCGTCTTGGCCGAGAAGTCGGCGAGAGCCCTGTCGGCGTCGTCCCACCTGACCACCGCGCTCGTCACGAGCTCGGGTCGCAGCCTGCCGGTCGATATGAGTGCGAGCACGTCGGGGATCACGGCGCGGGCGTTGACCCTGCTCGTCCGAAAGGTGATGCCGCGCGTGTACATGTCGAGGAGCGGCACCGGCGTGTCCGGCGTGAAGTAGATCGCCGTCGAGGTGCACGTCCCTTCCGGCTCGGTCGACCGGATCGCGCTGTGCAGCCCGACGGTCTCGCCACTGTGGTCGATTGTGACCGGGTAGGAGCCGAGCCGGGAGCCGTCGACGCGCTGCTCGATCGCGTTCGCGCCGATCGTCTCAGCCACCCGGAGCCGTCGGTCGTCCGTGTCGACGTAGTCGACCCGTTCGCTGTCGAGCGCCACCGCGACCGCGACCGCGTACAGGGCAACGTCGCCGGCGCCGCCGACGACGAGGACGGGCGCTCGGGGCATGGCATCCAGCGGCGGTGCAGCTGCTCGCCAGCCGTCCGGCACGTTGTCCGAGACGCTCGCCACCGTCGCCGGCTCGACGGTCGCGGGGAGCGCGACGAGCATGGCGTCCGCGAACGGGACGAGCACGAGATCACTCAGGGCGCCGCCCCACTCCCGTCGTGCGATCGGAGCCATCCCGTACGCCGCGCCTGCACCAGCTGTCTCGCAGCTACCGGTCAAGCCCCGCCGGCACCGCTCGCAGGCGCCGCAGCTCAACTGGAACGGCACGATCACCCGATCACCGACATCAACTGTTGCGACGTCGTCGGCAGTCTCGACGACCTGAGCTACGAACTCATGGCCGAAGGCGAACGGCCCCGGGAGCGGCGCCCGACCCGCCATGAGGGCGGCGTCGAGGTCACAGGTCGCCACGGCAACGGGTCGAACGATCGCGTCGCCCGTGCCCGTCAGAACGGGTTCGGAGACGTCCTCCCACCGCAACTCACCGCGGCGCTGGAACGTGAGCTGCTTCAAGTCTTCGCCCCGACGATCGACACCGCGACATCGTCGCATCCGGACGCCGACCGGTGCGCGGGTCGAATCACTAGCGTGGCGCCGCGATGAGCCAATCCGAGCTGTCCGGGAGCGAGCCGATGCAGCGGCCGTGGGCCGCCCCGCCGCCCGGCCGTCTCGTCGGTCGAGGGCACCCGGCCGGTGACTTCCTGGAAGCGTGGGCGTGGGAGGTGCTCGACGAGGCGCCCGGCTACCTGCGCGTCGAGGCGACACTCCCGGACCACGTCAAGAACCCGCGCGGGCAGCTCTTCGGCGGTTTCACGCCCACCTACGTCGACCTGGTCGCGCTCTTCACCGTCCGTGCCGGCGAGGACCGCTCGGCTCCTCGGCCGATGCGGTGGCTGGCGACGACGAACATGCGGGTCGACTACTTCGAGCCCATCACCGGTCCCCGCTTCCTCATCGAGAGCAAGCGCGAGAAGCAGCGCGGCCGGACCCACTTCGTCGGCACCCGGTTCCTCCAGGACGACGAGCTCGCCGTGTTCGCGCTGACCACGATGCGCGAGGTCGACCTCAGTCGCACGCTCGGCGACGCCTGAATCATCACGATGTCGATTGGCTCGGTCGTCTCGTCGCTTCGCTCCACACCGCGCCGGCAGTTCATTGTCACGTTCGTGCTCGTCGCCGCATTGACCGGGCTGTGGGGCCTGGCGACGCCGCTGTTCGCCAACGCCGACGAGCAGGCGCACGTCGTGCGGGCCGCCTCCGTGGCGCGGGGTGAGCTCGTAGGGAAGACGCCGCGGTCGAAGCTCCTCAAGGGCTACACGTTCGTCAAGCTCCCCGCTATCTACGACGCCGCCGGCGACAACTTGAATTGCTTCGCGCGCAAGCCGACTCGTGACGCCTCATGCCACAGCTTCAGCGGCTCGGAGTCGAAGACCAAGGAAGTGATCACCGAGGCGGGCCGCCACCCACCCGCGTACTACGCGGTCGTCGGTGGGATCTCACGCCTGTGGCCGACCGCCCCGGGCGCGGTGTACATCATGCGCTTCGTGACCGTGCTCATCACCGCGTTGTTCGTGGCGTTCGCCGTGCGGGCGTTGTCACGGATGGCCTCGCCCCGGGTGGCGCTGGTGGGCCTGGCCGTCGCGCTCACGCCAATGGTGCTCTCGTTCGGCTCGGCAGTGAACCCGACGGCGCCCGAGACGGCCGCGGCCATCGCCACGTGGGCGTGCGGTCTCGTCCTCGTCTCGGAGCTGCGGGCGGGAAAGGACCCCGATCGCGGCCTCGTCATACAACTCGGCATCGCCGCGTCCGCACTCGTGCTGGCGCGCCAGATCTCGATGTTCTGGCTTGCGTTCATCGCCGTGATCCTCGCCGCCCTCCTGGGCAGGGATGCGTTGCGTCGCTTGTGGCGGTCGACGAGCCCGCGCATCTGGGCCGCGATCGTTGCAGGGTGCGTCGCCGCGCAACTCTTGTGGATCGTCCTCGCCGACGGGCTCGACCTGAGCGTCCCGATCGGATTCGAGCCGACGCTGTCGAACACGGACCTCGTCCGCGAAACCGTGGGCAGGGCCGGGAACTTCTACCTCGAGATGCTCGGGAACCTGGGCTGGCTCGACACGACCCTGCCCGGGCTGACGTACCT
>DASYQJ010000191.1:0-4953 GCA_036005605.1 Acidimicrobiia bacterium | reverse complement strand
CCACCTTCATCTGGCGCGGATCCATCATGGCTTCCTGGATCTGCACCCGTACGAAGCGAGAGTCGCGAGCAAGCTCCTCGACGGGGAGGATCTTCTTCATCCGACTGCTACCCCCTCCGACGCATCCGCGCCGGCTTCTTCTGTTCCAATGCTACCGGGGCCCGTGATGCCCCCGGCCGCGAGCATCAGCTGCTCGAGCTCGCGCTGCCGGTTCGCGGCGCGTTCGACCTCTTCCGGTGTCGAGATCAGCGACTGCAGCAGCATCTCGCCCTCGCGCCAGTCCTCGAACTCGTCCTGGAGGACGAACTTCAGCGAGCGCATCGTCGGCGCGTCCGTGATGCGGCTCGTCGCGTTGAGATGGAAGGTGTACGCCGCAATCTTGCGCGGGATCAGCACTCGGTACACACCGACGAGCTTCTCGATGGTCAGCTCCGGCGCCTCGGGATCGCGCACGGCGTCGACGAACGTGACCATCGCGTCGTTCGGTGGCTCCGTGAGCCGCTCGGTGTTCATCTCGCGCAGCTCGGGGAGGCGCTTGTTCCAGAGCTCGGCGTGCCACGCGTGGTGGTAGCACTGCCGGCCGAGGACGAGCTTCACGTCGAGCTCGGGAACCGTGGCGACCCAGCCACCGAGCGCCTCGAACAGGCGCATCTCGATCCACTTGTAGTTGCCCACCCGGCGGGCCGACTCGACCACGCCGAAGAGCCCGGGCAGCTCCCGGCGGTCCCACGGCGCAAAGGCGGAACGGGGCTGGCCCGGCTCGGTCACGCGACGTACCCCCGATCGATCGCGGCTGAGCCGTCATTCTCACTGTCGCTTGACCGGATGGTCAAGTGACGCTCGGCACACCGGGCCGGGCCTCCCGCCGGCTCGCGCCGAACTCGGCCACGAGGATCCCGGCGAGGATGATCACCGCCCCGAGGTAGCCGCCCCAGCCGAGCCGCTCGCCCACCGCGTAGCCGACGAAGCCGGCGACGACGGGCTCGAGCAGGTTGATGATGCTGGCGCGCGCGGGCTCGATCCGCCGCTGCGCCCACACCTGGATGGTGAACGCGAACGCCGAGCAGCCGAGCCCGGTGAACACGACCGCGAACACCGCCTCTGCAGTGAAGTGACCCAATCCGTCGAGCGCGACGAACGGCACCGCCAGCGCGGCCAGCGTGAGCAGCTCGACGCACGTGAGCGTCACGACGTCGAAACGGTTCGCCCACGCCCCCGTCTGCACGAACCAGATCCCGAAGAAGAACGCGGTGACGAGCGTGATCGCGTCACCGAAACCGAGCGTGGGCTGCGCGCCGGTGAGGAGGAACAAGCCGACGACGGCGAGCACGACGGAGGCGAACACCGACCGATCGGGAAGCCGGCGGTAGAGCACAGCACCGATGAGTGGTGTGAACACGGCGAACAACCCGGTGATGAACGCCGAGTTCGAGGTGGTCGTGTGCTGGAGGCCGACGTTCTGGCACAGGTACGCCACGAACGCGGTAAAGCCGAGCGCGACGCCGCAGCCGGCCAGCACGCGCGCCGAGTCGGTAGGCCGCGCTGCCGGCCCCCGCCACCCGCGGCGGAGCGCGAGAGGTAGGAGCGCGGCGCCGCCGATGGCGAAGCGCACCAGCACGAAGCCGGTGGCCGTGAGGTCGTCGAGCGCGTCCTGGACGATCGTGAAGGTGGCGCCGTACAGAAAGCTGGCGACGACGAGCGCCAGCTCCGGGTAGAACGCGCGGACCCGCGCGTTCAACCAGGCCAGCGGTTCGTGATCGGCAGGCGCCGGTCCTTGCCGAAGGCCTTGGGTGAGACGCGCACCCCCGGTGGCGCCTGGCGGCGCTTGTACTCGTTGCGGTCGACGAGCCGGGCGATCCTGCGCACGGTGTCGGGATCGAACCCGGCCTCCTCCAGCTCGGCCACCGAGAGGTCACCTTCGACGTAGCCCTCGAGGATCGGGTCGAGGAGCGCGTAGTCGGGCAACGAGTCGCTGTCGCGCTGGTCGGGCCGGAGCTCGGCGCTGGGTGGCTTGTCGAGCACCGATTCGGGGACGAGGGCGCGCCCGGCGCGCTCGTTTCGATCCCGGGCGAGCGCGTACACGAGCATCTTCGGCACGTCTTTGATCACCGAGAACCCGCCGGCCATGTCGCCGTACAGCGTCGAGTAGCCGGTCGCAAGCTCGCTCTTGTTGCCGGTGGTCAGCACGAGGGCGCCGAACTTGTTCGACAGGGCCATGAGGACGGTGCCACGGATCCGAGCCTGGAGGTTCTCCTCGGCCAGACCGGGCTCGGTGCCCGCGAACGGCTCGGAGAGCATGTCGAGGAACGCGCCGTGGGCGGCTTCGATCGGCACGGTGATCGTGCGGATGTCGAGGTTCCGGGCGACGGCCTCGGCGTCGCTCACGCTGCCTTCGCTCGAGAAGCGTGACGGCATCAGCACGCCGAGTACCCGGCCCGGGCCGAGGGCGTCGGCGGCGATGGCGGCGACGAGCGACGAGTCGATGCCGCCGGACAAGCCGATGATGACGTCGGTGAACCCGTTCTTCACCACGTAGTCACGGGTGCCGAGCGCGAGCGCTTCGTAGACCTCGCGAACGGGGGGAAGCTCGGGCTCGACCCGCGGCCGCTCGCCCCGCTCGCCGAGGTGCGCGTCGCTGACCTTGACCTCGGCCAGCGCAGGCGCCGACCACCGCCCGCGGGGGTCGAGCAGCCGCTTGCGGAAGGTCGGCCGCACGTCGATGTCGACGACGAGCAGGTCTTCGGTGAACTGGCGCGCCCGTGCCACCAGCCGGCCCTGCTCGTCGAACACGATTGACCCGCCGTCGAAGACGAGCTCGTCCTGACCGCCGACGAGGTTGACGTAGGCGATCGGGACGGACGCGTCGGCGGCCCGGGTGGAGAGCATCGTCTCGCGCTCGCGCAGCCGCCCCGCGTAGTACGGGGAGCCGTTGATGTTCACGACGAGCTCGGCCCCGCCGGCGGCCTGGGTGATGATCGGCCCGCTCGGGCTCCAGGCGTCCTCGCAGATCGTGACGGCCACCCGGGTGCCGGCGACGTTGAACAGCGGACCGTCGGTGGTCGACGCGGTGAAGTAGCGCTGCTCGTCGAAGACGGTGGAGTTCGGGAGGATGTGCTTGCGGTACACGCCCTGGACCTTGCCGCTCGCGCACACCGCGGCCGCGTTGTAGAGGTCGCGTTCGAGGAGCGGCAAGCCGAGCACCGCCACCGCCCGGCCCGTGCGGGCGGCGACCTTCTCCATGCTCTCCTGGGCCTGGGCGACGAAGGCGGGTCGCAACAGCAGGTCTTCGGGCGGGTAGCCGGTGATCGCCAGCTCGGGAAACGCCACGAGGTCGCAGGCGTCGGCTTCGGCCCGCTCGTACGTCTCGAGGATGCGCGCCGCATTGCCCTCGAGGTCACCGACGACGAGGTTCAGCTGCGCAAGCGCGACACGAAGCCGGGGCACACGGCAAGGATACGGCCCGGCTGATCCGGGCGAACGGGCTCAGCCAGTGAAGCGCGCCGCGGCAATGACGGCGACCGCGACCGGCGCGGCGGGCACAACCCCTTTGGCCGTCGGAGCCGGAGGCTCCGGAGCGGGTGGTGAAGGGCAGCCGACGGGGTCGGGCTCGAAGGTGATCGTCACCTCACCGTTGCCGCTGCGCACACCGGTTGCGAACGACGTGCCCGCCGGGCCCGCGCTCGAACCCCCACCGCCCCCACCGCCACCATTCGGGAAGTTGGACCCAGTGCCGCCGCCGCCCCCGCCGCCGATCGCGCCGGCGCCACCGCCACCGCCGCCCTGGCCCTGTCCGGAGCCGGCGTCGTCATTCCCGCCGTTGCCGCCAAGGCCGGGCCCACCGGCACCGCCGTTCGAGCCGCCCGCACCACCGGTGCCGCCGGTGCCGCCGTTCCCACCGGAGAGGCCACCAGTGGCGCCCGTCGGGATGCTCCCGCCATCGGTCCCGGAGGAACCCCCAACCCCGCCGTCACCCTGCTGCGCGGCCTGCCCTCCGGCCCCGCCGCCACCGCCACCGCTGGCAACGAGCAGGACCGTGGTGTCGCGGCGAACGTCAGAAGCTCCGCCCCCGCCGCCCCCCGGAAAGCCCGCGGTGGCACCGACTCCTGCGCCACCGGGTCCGCCGCCGTTGAAGCCGCCCGCGCCCGCCACGCCGGACAACGGTCCGCCGGTACCGGTCCCGCCCTGACCGCCCACTACTACCTGGAGGGTTTCGCCCGGCGTCACGGTCAGCGGAGCAGAGGTTCCGCCGCCCAGGCCACCCTCACCGCGGACCGTGTTGTCGAGGTCACCGTCACCCCCCTCGGCGCCGAACGCGTCGACTGTGATCTCGCACACGTTCTCCGGCACCGTGAAGGTCTGCGCGCCGCCGGTGAACGAGAAGGTCTGCGTCGTCGGCTGGGCGGCGGCCGTGCCGATCCCCGTGAGCGCAAGGAATCCTCCCGCGAGCAAGCAGGTGCCTGCCCTGATCAGGAACCGGGAGCTCCGCATCGCCGCCATCCAGGCAATCGTGAACCGCTGCACAGTAGTCACGAATACGGCGTCGAGACAGGCTCCGTGGGCGACACTGGGCGGGTGACTCAGGCAATCCTCGACTCACCTGCGTTGAACGAGGCGGTCGAGCGCGCTGCCGACCCGGCGGCGGCCCGGGCCTTCCTGACGCGGCTGCTCGACGATCACGCTGCGCTGGGAGACGAGCTCAGCGCGAATCCGCTCGTACGCGACGCGCTCGTGGCGTTGAGCGCGGCGTCGCGCTCGCTGTCGAGCGCGGTCTTGCGCGATCCGTCGCTGCTCGACCCGTTGCGTGACGGCGAGGGATTCACGCACGAGCGCGCGCTTTCCGAGTACCGCGACTCCGCCGCTTTGTTCTTCGCGACCACTGATGACGGCCCGGGGGCGTTACGCCGGTGGAAGCGGCGCGAGCTCCTGCGCATAGCAGCGCGTGATCTGCTCGGC
>DASYQJ010000190.1:0-3012 GCA_036005605.1 Acidimicrobiia bacterium | reverse complement strand
GAGGCGGCTCGTCTCCACCGAGCGGGACAGCGGCGAGGACAACACCACCGCGAACGGGCGCCCGGCGAGGACACCGCCGACGAAGGTGGCCTGCTCGCGGCCGGTCTCGGTCAACTGCACGTCGGTGTGGCTCGTGTGCCGACCGGTCGCCGTCCACTCGGTTTCGCCGTGGCGGACGAGCCACAGCTCGCCCGGAGTGCCGCCGTTGCTCACGCGCTGCTCACGGCTTCGGGTCGTGCCAGAACTCGCCCTCCGGGAGCAGCGCGTTGGCCTCGGCCGGCCCCCACGTCTTCTGCTCGTACGGATGGGCGACGCCGTGATCGGTGAGGACGGCGTTGACGACCCGCCAAGCCGCCTCCACGCCGTCCTCCCGCGCGAACAGCAAGGCCTCGCCCGCCAGGGCGTCGCCGATGAGCCGCTCGTAGGCGGACATCTCGTCGGCGGACTGGTCGCACAAGTACAGCTCGACGGGCTTGCCCGCAAAGGACTCGCCCGGCACCTTCGCCCGGCAACCGAGCGCGATCGCCACCTGGTCGGGGCCGAGCCGGAACCGCAGGTAGTTCTGGTCGTCGGGGTCGATCTCCTCCTCGTCGAACACCTGCTGCGGCGGCTTGTGGAGCTTGGCGACCACCTCGGTGGCGGTGATGGGCAGGTCCTTGCCGGCCCGGATGAAGAACGGCACCCCGTTCCACCGCCACGAGTCCACGAAGACGCGGACGGCGGCGAACGTCTCGACATCGGAGTCGGGGGCGACCCCGTCCTCGTCCCGGTAGCCGTTGAACTGTCCACGCACCAGATCGCGCGGCTCCAGCGTCCGCATGGCGCTGAACACCTTCTCCTTCTCATCACGCAGCGACTCGACCTCGCCGCCGACGGGCGGCTCCATCGCCAGAATGGCCGCCGTTTGCAGGAGGTGGTTCTGCACGACGTCGCGCAGCGCACCCACCTCCTCGTAGAAGCGGCCGCGGCCCTGGACGCCGAAGCTCTCGGCCATCGTGATCTGGACGCTCTCCACGTAATTGCGGTTCCAGATCGGCTCGAGGAACGAGTTGGCGAAGCGGAAGTACAGCAGGTTCTCGACCGCTTCCTTGCCGAGGTAATGGTCGATGCGGAAGATCGCCGGCTCGGCGAACACCGAGTGGAGCACGCGGTTGAGCTCCTGCGCCGACGCGAGATCGCGCCCGAACGGCTTCTCGACGATGACGCGTGCGTCCTTCGCGCAGCCCGACTTGCCGAGACCCTCGACCACCGTGGGGAACAGGCTCGGTGGGATCGCCAGGTAGTGCGCGGACCGCTGCGACTTGACGGCATGGAGCGCGGAGCCGAGCGAGCCGTACGTGTTGGCGTCGCGATAATCGCCGTCGACGTACGTCATCGACTTGGCGAGCGTCTCGAACGCGTCCTTGTCGTCGACGCCTCCGCCGTGCTCCTCGATGCTGTCGTGCGCGCGCTTGTGCAGGTCGTCGACGCTCCAGCTCGACGACGCCACGCCGATCACGGGGATCCCGAGATGACCGCGCTTGGTCATCGCGTACAGCGCCGGGAAGATCTTCTTGTACGCGAGGTCTCCGGTCGCGCCGAAGAACACGAGCGCGTCGGAATGCTGCGGTGAGGTGGTCATGACTGCCCTTTCTCGGCGTGCCCGCCGAACTCGCTGCGCATCGCCGAGAGCAGCTTGTCGGCGAAATCGGCCTTGCCCCGCGAGCTGAAGCGCTCGTACAGCGAGGTCGTGATGACGTGGGCAGGGACGCTCTCGTCGATCGCGGCCATCACCGTCCAGCGCCCCTCACCGGAGTCCGACACTCGACCCGCGAAGTCGGCCAGCTGCGGCGACTTGTGCAGTGCGAGCGCGGTGAGGTCGAGCAGCCACGACGCGACCACGCTGCCCCGCCGCCACACCTCGGCCACCTCGGGGATGTCGAGGTCGTACTGGTAGAACTCCGGGTGCTCGAGCGGCGCGGTCTCAGCGTCGGCCGTCTGCTCCTCCTTGCCGATGTCGGCCTTCTCGAGCACGGCGAGGCCCTCGGCGTACGCGGCCATGATCCCGTACTCGATCCCGTTGTGGACCATCTTCACGAAGTGGCCGGCGCCGTTGGGCCCGCAGTGGAGGTAGCCCTGCTCGGACGGGCTGGGCGTGCCCGTGCGCCCCGGCGTGCGGGGCGCGGCGTCGACGCCGGGCGCGATCGTGGCGAACACCGAGTCGAGGTGCTGCACGACCTCCTCCTCGCCTCCGATCATGAGGCAGAACCCGCGCTCGAGCCCGAACACACCGCCGCTTGTGCCGACGTCGACGTAGTGGATCTTCTTCGCGGCCAGCCCGGAGGCCCGGGCGATGTCGTCCCGGTAGTACGAGTTGCCGCCGTCGATGATGATGTCGTCGGCCTCGAACTCGTCGGCGAGCTGCATCACGGTGCGGCCGGTGACGGACGCGGGGACCATGATCCATGCCGCGCGCGGCTTGGTGAGCTTCGAAGCGAAGTCGGCCAACGACGACGAGCCGGTCGCGCCGAGGTCCGCGAGCTCCTTCACCTTCGGCTCGTTGTGGTCGTACACCACGCACTCGTGGCCGTCCTTCATGAGGCGGCGCACGAGCCCGTTGCCCATGCGTCCCAGTCCGATCATCCCGAGTTGCATCTGGCTCTCCTCTCGGTGCGTACGTGGCGAGCCATATCTGCGCACCACGGGCGCATCATGGTTGGTTCGCCGTGCGCACCCGATCGGACTTCGATCCGATGCAGGCGAGCAGGTCGTCCCACGACTTCACGAAGGCGTCGGCGCCCTCGGTCTGGAGCGTCGCCGCCAGGGCGTCGACGTCGACGCCCGCCGTGCCGATGCGGGCGAGCACGTCCTCGGCGTCGCCGCCGTCCGCCCGGAGCAGGTCGCCGACGGCGCCGTGCTCGCCGAACGCGAGCAACGTCTTCTCCGGCATCGTGTTGATGGTCTGCTCCGACGCCAGCGCGTGGATGTAATAGGTATCGGGGAGGTTCGGGTCCTTGGTGCCGGTGCTCGCCC
>DASYQJ010000189.1:0-4778 GCA_036005605.1 Acidimicrobiia bacterium | reverse complement strand
GGCATGGCCGCGTTCAAGGAACGACGCGACCCGCGGTTCACGGGACGATAGGCGTGCAGCTCGCGTGGGGTCCCGAGGAAGAAGCGTTCCGCGCCGAGCTCGTCGCGTTCCTCGACGAGCACGTGCCGCACGAGGCCGACGCAGGCTTCGACTACGCGGACTCCGGCGAGCGCGACGAGAGTGAGCTCATCCCGGGGTGGTCGCGCGCGTGGCAGGCGACGCTGTTCGACCACGGGTGGATGATCCCCGCCTACCCCCCTGAGCTCGGTGGCCGGAACTGCACCCCGGTGCAGACGCTCATCTACCTGGAGGAGATGGCGCGCCGCCGCGTCCCCCGGTCGATGCACTTCCCGGGGTATGCCATCGTCGCCCCGAGCCTCCTCGAGTTCGGCAGCGACGAGCAGCGTGAGCTCGTGCCGGCGGCGATCCGCGGCGACACGATCTGGTGCATCGGCATGAGCGAGCCGAACGCCGGCTCGGATCTGGCGGGCTTGTCGACCCGCGCCGAGGTGCACGACGACCACTTCGTCGTGAACGGCCAGAAGGTCTGGACGAGCTACGCCATGGCTGCGCAGAAATGCTTCTGCTATGTGCGGACCGACCCGAACGCGCCGAAGCACAAGGGCATCAGCCTCCTCATCATGGACATGGACACGCCCGGCATCGACATCCGCCCCCTGCGGCACATCAGCGGCGCGGCGAACTTCGCCGAGGTGTTCTTCAGCGACGTCGTCGTCCCGCGCGACAACCTCGTGGGGTCGCTGAACGATGGGTGGAGGATCACGCAAGGGTCCCTCGCGCACGAGCGCGCCGGGCTCTGGGTCGAGGGCGTGTCGCGCCTCGAGACCACCATCCACGGACTCGTCAACCTGGCGACGCGTCGCGGCCTGATCGACGACCCGATCGTCCGGCGAAAGCTCGCGGAGCTCTCCGAGCGCGCCGCCAGCCTGCGCGCCCTCGGCTACAAGGGGTTCTCGAGCTTCGCCCAGGGCAGCTCGGCGCCCGAGCACTCGTTCATGAAGATGGCGACGTCGGAGCTCGGCAAGGAGGTCTGGGAGTACGGCATGGAGCTCCAAGGCGCGTACGGCGCGGTCGCCGACCCCGATCGTGGCGAGGAGGACGGCCGCTGGGTCATGGGCTTCTTCATGAGCTTCGCCAACACCATCGCCGGCGGCTCGTCCGAGATCCAGCGCAACATCATCGCCCAGCGCGTGCTCGGGCTCCCGAGGGCGAGGTAGCCGTGGACTTCACGCTCTCGCCCGACCAGGAGCTGCTGCGCGACACCGCGCGGCACCTGTTGCGACGCGAGTGTCCGCCCGAATTGCTGCGGACCCACATCGACGATCCCGCAGCCGCCGACCCGCTGTGGCGGCAGTTGCGCGACTTCGCTGCGCTCGGTGACGGCCCGCTCACGGACCTGTGCCTGTTCGCCGAGGAGATGGGCTACGTGGCGGCACCGGGCCCGTTCTTCCCGACGGCGGCCCTGTTCTCCCCGCTGCTCGGCACCCTCGGCCACGAGCTGCTCGCCCCCGCCGTCGCCGGCGAGATCACCGGCACGGTCGCGGTCGCGGGCGCAGACGGCGTCTGGCAGGCGAACGACGACCGGGTGAAGACGTTCGTGGCCGAGGCGGACCGGGTGGATTGGGTGGCGGTGGTGTCGAGCGGTCCGGCGGTGGCGCTCGTTCAGTCACCGCCGACTCGGCCTGTGGCGACCGTCGACTTCTCCCGCCGTATGTTCGAGGTGGAGGTCTCTTCGGGCTCGGGGCCGGTGCAGTCCGTCGACCCCGAGGCGTTCGAGACCGTGCTCGAGCGGGCGACGGTCGCGCTCGCAGCCGAGATGGCGGGCACCGCCCGCCGGCTGTTCGACATGACGCTCGCGTACGCCAAGGAGCGCGTGCAGTTCGACGTGCCGATCGGCTCGTTCCAGGCGATCCAGCACAAGCTCGCCGAGGTGGCGCTCGACCTCGAACGGGCCACCAGCGCCGTGTACTACGCGGCGATGGCGATCGACGCCAAGGACGCCGACCGGCATCGGGCGACGCATGTGGCGAAGGCGGCCGCCGGCACAGCTGCGACGCGTGCGGCGAAGGACGGCATCCAGGTCCACGGCGGGATCGGGTACACGTGGGAGCACGACCTGCACCTGTTCATCCGTCACGCCTACGGATCCGAGGCGTGGCTCGGCACCCGCGACTGGCACCACGATCGCCTCGCCGAGCTGCTGTTCTGATCAGGCGGCTCGTTCCGCGGCGCGCGCCAGCGCGTCGGCGATGAACGGGTAGGCGGCTTCGGCCCACGCCGTGTGACCGATCCGGTTCGGGTGGAAGAGGTCGGCGCAGAACATCTCGGCGGTCCGGAACCGCGCGTCCGTGAGCTCGGCGATCGGGACCTTTACGGCGTGGTCGTGGCGGGCGGCGACCCGGGCGTGGGCGCGGTCGAAGGCGGCGCTCCGCCGGGACGCCAGCGCCTTCAGCGGGTGCACGAGTCGCGGGATGTTGCCGAGGTCGCCGATGCCGGTGAGCACGACGTCCGTTCCCGCCTCACCGAACGCCTCGACGACGGCGTCGAGATCGGCTTCGAAGCGTCGCAACCGCGTGCCGTGGGTGGCGTCGTTCGCGCCGACGGACACGACGGCGACGTCCGGCCGCAGCTGCTGCGCCGCCGGAACCTGCGCGACGAGCACGTCGCGCACCCTGGACCCGCCGGCGGCCACGCTCTCCAACCGGATGCGTAGATCACCGGCGAGTCGTCGCACCACCTGCCGGGACCACAGATCGTCACACGACTCGAGCCCGGGTCCGGTGACGGTCGAGTCGCCGAGGAGGACGAGGCGAACCTCCGGGGCCGAATCCGGCCCGAACACGCCGTCGGGATCGAGGTCGACGAAGCTCGGGAGCGGACGATGCGCGACGTACCAGAACTGCGCCGCGACCGTCCCGACCGCGGCCATCGCCGCGAACGGGAGCCCTGCCGCTCCCGCCACGCCGAGTCGAAGTCGTGCTGCCACGGGCACATTCTCCGACGCCGCGCTCGCGATCGGGTGGATATTCGGGAGCGAACTACGAACGAAGCGCCCCCGGCTCGTCGAGCCAGCGGTTCAGCGCCGCCGTCCGTGCGTTGCGGCAGATCAGCACGTGCTCGACGACGCGGCGGACCCGGCGCTGCTGCCCGGCCGTCACGGCCACCTGGCGCAGGAGGTAGTCGGCCTCGCGGCCGTGGTCCTCCTCGGCGTAGGCGTGCACCTTGAAGTTCTCGACCTCGATCCCATAGTGGTCGCGCAGGCCCTCGTACATCATCACCGCATAGTTCGTCGACGCCGCGAACCGCTCACCGGCCCAGCCGAACGCGGCCAGCCCTTCCTCGTACGACCGGCGCATGTAGAAGAGCGTCGTGAACACGGACCCGATCGACTCGGGCATGGCGCGGTAGGAGACGAGCTCTTCATCGGAGATCCCGAGCTGGCGGGCCCAGTCGATCTTCATGTCGACGTGGTTGCGGTCTCCGGCGAAGCCCATCTCGTCGGCAAGGTTCTGCGCCCAGTGGATGTAGTGCTCGCTGGTGCCGAGGTCGAGGGCGTCGACGTCCGGGGCGTTCGACACGATCGAGCCGAACTCAGTCGTGTACCACTTCCCGAGGAAGTAGTACTCCTTGCACAACCGCTTGAGGAGGTCCTCGGAGAGGGTCCCGTCGGCGACACGCTCCCAGACGAGGTTCTTCTCTGTCGCGACCTCGGCTTGAAGCGCCTCGAGGGAGGCCATGAACTCGTCGACCGGCAGCGCGGGCGCGCTCTCGGCGCCGGACCCGCGGATGTCCCTGAACTCGCGGTGCTCGGACATGGGCCTCCTCTGTCTCCGCCTGACGAACGAAGGCTAGGATAAGGGTGACACGGGTGTCAGATTCCTCGTCATCGGACCGCCGGCCGGGAGGAGAGCATGAACGTCGATCTGGTCCAGCTCGCCGGCCACCGGGGACGCTTGCACGAGCGTCCCACCGTCGACCAGGTCACCGCCGAGGTGATCAGGGGCGCGATGGAGACCATCTGCTTCGAGATGGCCACGTACGTGTCGCGCACGGCCACGACCCCGATCCTCAACCAGAGCAACGAGCGCAACGCGACGATCCTCGACGCACAAGGCCGGCTCGCCGCCCTGTCGGTCGGCATCCCGCAGTTCATGCTCACGTCCACGCTGCCCGTGCGCTTCGCGCTCGAGTACCTCGGCGTCGACGAGTTCCACGAAGGCGACGTGTTCGCGGCCAACGACCCGTACCACGGCGGCGGTCACCTCCCTGACTACAACGTGTTCGCGCCCGTCTTCGGCGACGATCCCAACACGGGTGAGCGACGGATGGTGCTCATCGCCAGCATCCAGTGCCACCACGGCGACACCGGCGGCAACGTGCCGGGTGGTTACAACGTCACCGCCAACGACATCTGGGGCGAGGGTGTGCGCTGGCCGGTCGTGAAGGTGATGGACCGGGGCGTCGAGCGCCGTGACGTGCTCTACGCGATGGCGGCGAACAACCGCCTGCCTGAC
Organism: Acidimicrobiia bacterium; assembly: GCA_036005605.1. Taxonomy (GTDB): domain Bacteria; phylum Actinomycetota; class Acidimicrobiia; order IMCC26256; family JACDBD01; genus JALZAA01. The sequence goes on along the minus strand of DASYQJ010000189.1, from coordinate 243 downwards.
TACATCGGTGACCTGCGAGCACAGATCGGCGCCGCGCAGCTGGCTGCCGACCGACTGGGCGACATCATCGCCCGTGCCGGCGTCGACACCGTCGAGCAGTCGGTCGACTTCATGATCGACTACGCGGCGCGCCGGTTCCGCGAAGAGGTCACGGCGTGGCCCGACGGCGTCTACGAGGCAGACGCATTCGTCGACCACGACCCGCTCGGCAACCCCGACATCAAGCTGCACGTCAAGATCACC
>DASYQJ010000188.1:0-6071 GCA_036005605.1 Acidimicrobiia bacterium | reverse complement strand
GGCAGCGCGTCGCGCACCGGATCGAGCAACCGCGCGAGCGGCAGGTCGAGCAGCCGCGCCTTCAGGTCCCAGAGCGCGAGATCGAGCGCCGAGAGCGCGCACCACGCCAACCCGGGCCGACCGACGTTGCGCAACGCCCGGCCCATCGCCTCGTGCGCCGCCGCGACCGCGAGGGCATCACGCCCCTCGACGACCTCCGCGAGCTTGCCGGTGACGACGTCCGCGGCCGCCGCATCCGTGTACGTGTAGCCGAGGCCGGTTCGACCGTCCGCGCGCGCCTCGACGACGAGGATCGTCGTCGAGTCCCACTCCAGGGTGCCGTCCGACTCCGGTCGGTCGGTCGGGATCGTGTGAGCGGCCGCCTGCAGGCGCTCGATCGCAGTACTGCCGACGGCGACGGCCATCTACTTCCGCGCCCTGCTCATTTCCTTCCCGGCAGCGACTCCCTGAACTCCATCAGCTTCCCGAGCAGGGACTTCTCCATCACGCCGATGCGCTCCGGGTCGTCCTTCACCATCGCGCGTGCCATCTTCTTCGCCTGCTCAACGGTGATGTGAGGGGGCAGCGGCGGGATCTCGGGATCGACCTTGACCTCGAGCACGCAGGGCCGGTCGGCGGCGAGCGCCTCGGCCCACGCCTCGCCGACCGCGTCACCGGAGTCGCAGTAGATGCCCTTCAGCCCGAAGAGCTCGGCGACGCGGTGGTACGGCACGTCCGGGATCCACTGACTGGCCGGGTACTTCGGGTCGCCGGAGAGGGCGCGCTGCTCCCAGGTCACCTGGTTCAGGTCCTGGTTGTTGAACACGCAGAAGACGAGCGTCGGGCTCTGCCACTGCTCCCAATAGCGCTTGACGGTGATCAGCTCGGCCATGCCGTTCATCTGGAACGACCCGTCGCCGACGAAGGCGAGCACCGGGCGATGCGGGTGGGCGAACTTGGCAGCGATCGCGTACGGCGTCGCCGGGCCCATCGTCGCCAGCGTGCCCGAGAGCGACGCGAGCATCCCCTTGCGAATCTTCAGGTCGCGAGCCCACCAGTTGGTCGAGGAGCCGGAGTCGGCGGCGAGGATCGCGCCGTCCGGCAGGTGGGGATTCAGCTCCCAGACCACGCGCTGCGGGTTCATCGGGTCGGCGTCGAGCATCGCGCGATCCTCGACGACGCGCCACCACTCGGCGACCTGCTCCTCGACCTCCTTGCGCCAGGAACGGTCCTCCTTGCGCTCGAGCAGCGGGTTCAGCTCGCGCAGCGTCTCCTTCGCGTCGCCGACGAGCGGCGCGTTGACCGGGTAGCGCATGCCGACGCGGCGGCCGTCCAGGTCGATCTGGACGCACGCCGCCTGGCCCTCCATCGGCAGCCACTCCGCGTACGGGAAGCTCGTCCCGATCATCAAGAGCGTGTCGCAGTTAGACATCAGCTCGTAGCTCGCCGTCGTCCCGAGCAGTCCGATCGAGCCGGTGACGAAGGGCAGGTCGTCGGGGAGCACGGCCTTGCCGAGGAGCGCCTTCGCCACGCCGGCGCCGAGCAGCTCCGCCGTCTCGACGATCTCGTCGGCGGCGCCGAGCGCGCCCTGCCCGACCAGCATCGCGACCTTCTTCCCTCCGTTCAGGATCTCCGCCGCGTTCTCGAGGTCGCCCCGGCGCGGGATGACGCGAGGCGCGCTGTAGCCGACGCTCGAGTAGACGGCGCCGTGCTCGCGCGGGGGCGACTCGACCGCCTTCTCCTCCTGGACATCGTTCGGGAAGATCAGCGTCGTCACGCCCTTGCGGTCGAGCGCCACGCGGACCGCGCGGTCGACGAGGTGGCGCGCCTGCGCGGGGTCCATGCACGTCTGCACGAACTCCGAGACGTCTTTGAACAGGACCTGCAGGTCGACCTCCTGCTGGTAGTCGGCGCCGAGGGAGATCCGCTTCTGCTGGCCGACGATCGCGAGCACGGGGGCGTGGTCGAGCTTCGCGTCGTAGAGGCCGTTCAGGAGGTGGATCGCGCCGGGCCCGGAGGTGGCGATGCACACGCCGACCTCGCCGGTGTACTTCGCGTGGCCGCAGGCCATGAACGCCGCCATCTCCTCGTGGCGTGCCTGGACGAACGCCGGGTCGCCCTGCGCGCGCTCGAACGCGCCGAGAAAGCCGTTGATTCCGTCCCCGGGGTAGCCGAAGACGCGGTGGACCCCCCACTCCCTCAGCCTGCTCAATACGAAGTCCGCGACCAGCTCCGCCATCTCTTCCGCCCCCTTCCGTCGGAGGGGCGCCGCACGCGGCGGCGCCCCGTGCAGCCCTACTGCCCCATCTTCACGCCGGGTTCTGCCCACTCGAGCTGAATCGGATGCATGGGCTTGTCACCCGGCACGTTGGCCGCCCGCTTGTACTTGCCGAGCGGCAGGATCGTCTTGCCGGCCGCGGCGGCGAGCATCATCGCCGTCGCCGTGTAAGCGCCGTACCACCCGGCCTTGTGCGCCGCGACGATCAGCGTCGCACCGGCGAACCCGAACAGGCCGAGGATCGGGGCGCCGCGATCGGCTGCAGGAAGACGGTCCTCGAGTACCGCGTGCCGTCATGGGCCTGCGTTGCGATCGCGCGCTGTTGCCGAAGCGCGGAGCTCACGATGACCGCCTTGATCGGACTACGATGCGGGTCCCCGGTTCCACGCCCAGCGGCTCGCGAGCTCGCCGCCGGGGACGAGGGCGCCAGCGACCGCTGCCGCGGCCCTGCTCTTGCTCCTCCGCATCACGAGCAGCCCGGCCCCCGCGGCTGTGCACGCGCCGGCGAGCGCGGAGAGACGCTCGGCTGTCTCGCGGCGGTAGACCTCGCCGACCATGCCGAGCCTCGCCTGCATCACGGCGCTCGCGGCCAGTCGCGCGGCCGAGCCCCAGACGGCGAGCCGGGTTTACCCGGCGACTGCGCGCGGAAGGCCGCTTCCGCGATGCCCGAACTCGGATTCGCACTGTCGTCGGAGGAACACCCGCCGCAGGAGCTCGTCCGCTGGGCCGTGCGCGCCGAAGAGACCGGGTTCGCCTACGCCCTGATCTCCGACCACTACCACCCGTGGACAGACAGGCAGGGGCAGAGCCCGTTCGTCTGGTCGGTGATCGGCGCGATCGCGCAGGCGACCGACCGGCTGCGGCTCGGCACCGGGGTGACGTGTCCGACGATCCGGATCCACCCTGGGTTGGTCGCCCAGGCGGCGGCGACCGCTGCGGCGCTGATGCCCGGGCGCTTCTTCCTCGGCGTCGGCTCTGGTGAGAACCTGAACGAGCACATCTTCGGCGCCTACTGGCCCTCGGCCGACGAGCGTCAGGAAATGCTCGAGGAGGCGATCGCGGTGATCCGGCAGCTCTGGCAGGGCGGCTACCAGACGTACCGCGGCAAGCACTACCGCGTGGAGAACGCGCGGATCTACACGCTGCCGGAGGAGCTCCCGGCGATCGCGGTCGCCGCCGCGGGGCCCGAGGCGGCGGAGCTCGCGGCGAGCGTGGGCGACGCGCTGATCTCGACGTCGCCGGACGGGGATCTCGTCGACACGTATCTCAATGCCGGCGGAGACGGCCCGCGCTATGGCCAGCTGACGGTCTGCTTCGGCAAGGACGAGCGGGAGGCGGTGAAGACGGCGCTCGAGTGGTGGCCGAACGCGGCGCTGAAGGGCGAGCTCGGCCAGGAGCTGCCGCTGCCGCGCCACTTCGAGCAGGCGGCGGCGAACGTCACCGAGGAGGACATCGCCGAGGTGATCGTCTGCGGGCCCGACGTCGACCGCTACCTGGAGAAGATCACCGAGTTCGAGGACGCCGGCTTCGACCATGTCTACATCCATCAGGTCGGCGCCGACCAGGAGGGGTTCTTGAAGTTCGCCGAGCGCGAGCTGCTGGTCGATGCGAGCGACTCGATGCGAAAGGGCTCGGTATAAGCTTCCCGCCACCACGAGGAGGTGAGGGTCATGAGGAAGCTTCGACGCTTTGCGATCGCGGCGGTGCTCGCGCTCGTGTGGCTCGTTCCAGCCGCTCAGGCGAACCCCGCGGAAGCACGCTTGACGAACGACAACGGCGGTACCGGTTACGTCAGCGACTACACGCTCGTCACGGGGCTGCCGTACACCGATCCCGTCCTGAGCGCGTGCTCGCAGAGTCATGGCCGGCAGAACGAGCCGGCTGTCGCGGTCGACCCGCGCAACCCGCAGGTCATCGTCGGTAGCTCGAACGACTACTGCGGCGTCTTTGCCGCGGACGGAACGTTCATCGGACTCGGCGACGTCTGGCTTGGGTACTACCGATCGGAGGACGGTGGCGGGAGCTTCACGAGCTCGCTCGTGCCGGGCTACCAGGGCGATACATCGCCGTACGCCGCCCGTTCACAGGTGCGTACTGCCGACTCGGGCGATCCGGTATGGGCCTGGGACAACCACGGTCGCCTGTTCGCCGGCTCGGAGAGCTCGACCAATCCCGAAAACCCGAATCAGACCTTCGGCGACGTGTGGGTGGCGACGTACGAGAATCCGCAGGGTCCCGGCGGCGCGCCGCTCAACGACGGCAAGGAATTCATCCGCTCGATCGACGTCGCACACGGCTCGGCGGCTCCGGCGGCAGGGTTGTTCCACGACAAGACGGCAATCGAGGTCGACCGCACTGGCGGACCCTGCGACGGAAACGTCTACTTCGCCTGGGCTCGGTTCACAGGCAACATCTTCAGCGGCCCGAATGGGTACAACTCGAGCGTCTACTTCGTCCGGTCGACCGATCACGGGCAGACGTTCTCGGCGCCGATCAAGCTCACCCAGACGGTGCACGACATCCAGTTCCCGGACATCGTCGTCACGGGGAACGGGCACGTCTACGTCACCTACCGGCAGTTCGCGGACGTGCGCAGCAACTCGAAGGTCGACGCAATCGACTACAACGTCTCGACGAATTGCGGCGCGACGTTCTCGGCGCCGAAGGTGGTGCAGGCGTTTGAGCCCTACGACCCGACCGACCTCGACGACTCGGGCGCTATCGCCGGATTCTGCGGCGATTCCCCGTACCACTGTCAGTCCGGCTACACGTTCATGCGCGGCGGCACGCAGGTGCGCTCGACCGCCGACCAGCGCGATGCGTCGCACGACTACATCTACATCGTCTACGACCCGTCGATTCCGGGCACGGAGGTCCCGAGCGGAACGACGTACGGCTCGATTACGTCGGAGGACTTGCCGGCGCGGTACCACCAGAACGTAGGCAGCCAGTCCGGCATCTACTTCTTCCGTCTCGACGGCGCGACGGGTGCGCACACAACGCCGGTGCTGATCGACGATCCGCGCGCGCATGGCGGGTTGCAGCGGTTCCCGGACATCTCCGTGGATGCCGGCCTTATGCACGCGCTGTGGTGGGACAGCCGGAACGATCCGTGCTACGACCCGCGGCTGCCGCTCGGCAACTGCGCCGACCGAAGCACCGTGGCGTCGCTCGACGCGTTCGCCTCAGCGGGCTCGACGGCGACGCTCATCTGGTCCCCGGCGACGCGGCTGAGCACCGTGTCGAGCAATCCGAACTGGGAGCAGTACGGCGGACGCACGTTCCCGTTCGGCGGCGACTACCTCTACATCAGCTCCGTCGGGCCCTTCTCGTACGGCGTCTGGACCGACTGGCGGGACGTTGTCGCGGGGGCGGATCCCCGTGAGGGGGGAGACAATGACAACGACGGCGCTGACGTAAAGCAGTGCCGCACGCAAAATCCGGACGGCAGCTGGGGACGCGACACGTGCCCCTGGGCCGGCGGCCTCGACTCAAACATCTACGGCGACATAACGCCATGACGCTTGTCGGCCGGGGTGGCGGGCACACTCGCCCGCCACCCCGTCACCGACTCGAAAGGCCGCTATCGAGTTCGGCGAGCCGGGCGATGGTCCCCGGTCGCATCGGGTTCTCGCTCAGAGGCTGCGGTACGAGAGCCGCTCGCGGCTCCCGGTCTGCCCCGAGCGGACGATCGCGTCGCACACCTCGGCGGCGCGGTAGCCGTCCTCGAACGTCGCCCCGAGCGGGGCGACGTCCGTCTCGCCCGCGACCGCGCGCAGGAAGTGCCAGAGCTCGTTCACGAACGTGTCGCCCC